>JAPLOD010000328.1 GCA_026692735.1 Planctomycetota bacterium
CGAAGACGGCGGCGGCCGCGATGACCTGCCTCATCTTCGGCGGGCTGGTTGTCGGCCGCGCGGCCCGTTGGCTGCGGGGGCGGGCGGCGGCGAAGTTCGTCCTGGCCGGCGCGGTGGCGGTGCTCCTGACCTTCACGTTCCGCCACGCGAAGGCGACGCAGCCGGGCACGGGGGCACTGGAGGCGCCGGCTCGGCCGCCGCTGTGCGAGCCGGTTGGCGAAGCTGGAGAAGGCGTGCACGTATGAGCGAGACGCCGCGCCTCGAGGAAGCTCTGCGCCTGGTGGGCCTGTCCCACTTCACCGCGCCGGTCGCGCTGCGGGAGCGCCTGGCGTTTCGCGCGGCGGACCTGCCTCGGGCGTTGGGCGCGGTGCTCGCGCGGGGCTTCCTCGAGGCCGCGATCCTGTCCACGTGCAACCGGGTCGAGATCATCGCCGTGGGGCGGCCGAACAACCCGGAGCCGGGCGGGCAGATACGCACGTTCCTGAGTGAGTTTCACGGCGTGGGGGAGAGCGAGTTCTCACCCTCACTGTACGAGCTGAAGGGGTGCGCCGCGGCGCAGCATCTGTTCGAGGTCACCGCGTCACTCGATTCGCAGGTGCTCGGCGAAACGGAGATCCTGGCTCAGGCCAAGGAGGCGTACCGCGCCGCCGCGGCAGCCGGCGCGTGCGGCCGGGTGCTGCATCGCCTGTTTGAGCGGTCTTTCTTCCTGTCCAAGGAACTGCGCACGGACGGCGGGATTGGGAAAGTGCAGGCGTCGGTGAGTTCCGCTGCGGTGGCGCTGGCCAACAAGCTGTTCGACGTCAAAGGGCGCAAAGTGCTGGTGATCGGCACCGGTGAGATGGCGGCCGGCATCGTGCGGACACTGCGTGCTGCGGGCGTCGGCGAGGTGTTTGTGGCCAGCCGGACGGAGGCGCGGGCGGCGGAGTTCGCGAAGCAGGAAGGCGGCAAGCCGTGCTCAATACACCAGTTGCCCGAGTACCTGACGCTGGTGGATATCGTGCTGGTCTCCGCCGCGGCGCCGAACTACATTCTCGGGCCTGCTCAGGTTCGGGCCGCGACGTCGCCACGGCGCGGACGGGTGTTGTGCCTGATTGACATATCCGTGCCGCGCAATGTGGACCCGGCGGTGGGCGAGCTCGACGACGCGTTCCTGTACGACATTGACGACCTCGAGGAGGTGGCCAAAGAGGGCCGCCTCGAACGCGAAAAAGTCGCGGAACGCTGGCGGCCGCGCCTGGCTGAGGAAGCCCGCGAGTGCCTGCACGCGCTGGAGAGCTACGGCGTCGAGGAGGCGGCACAGAAGCTGATCGAGCATTTCAACGCAGTGCGACAGGACGTCCTGCGGCAGACGCGCATCGCGGGCGGAGATCCGAAGATTGCCGAGGAGACGGCCCGCGCGCTGGAGCGCCTGCAGGGGCGGCTCCTGCACGGTCCGCTGGAAACGTTGAAGCAGGCGGCGCGGGAGGGCGATGGCGGGGAAGCCACGGCCTGGGTCTCGCGTCTGTTCCGGCTGGGACTGCCGGCGGGAGGGAAAAGCGGCAAGGAGGACGGGCAGCCTTAGCCCGTAGTATTCACCGCGGAGACGCGGAGAGCCCAGCGCGGCCGAGCCGCAGCCAAATGGTAGGCAGAGGGTTCCGGGTTCAGGGTTCAGGGTTTCGGGTATCGGTACAACGACGAGCAAGACACCGCTCTTCGACAGCCCGGCCACGGACCCAAAGGAGCCGCGGCATAGGAGAATCTTCGTGCGGCGCGAAGAAACGAATTGTCTGCAGTGCAGAGAACAGCAGGGAAGTACATGAGAAAGATGCAACGAGCCCCTTTCTTCGTCGCGGTGTTGCCGGCGGATATGGCCGTTACGCGTGAGCCGGGGCAGCGGATTGCGCCTTGCAAGGTGCTGGGCAGCGGCTAACTTCTGGTGGAGAGGGTCCGCGAGAGAGTCATGCAATCCGCTGCAGTCGCGGCGCACTGTGGAAGGGCGGCGACATCACAATGCTGTCAAGCGGCTGGGCCGCGGCTCTCTGACGAGCGGGCGATCCGACACATGCAACGACGGCTCCTCATTATCAGCAAGGAACCCGAGTTCGACACGCGAGGCGATGTTGTGCCGGGGCAGTGCGAGCCGTTCACGTCCGGCTGGACGCTGACGATGATCCTGCCCGACAGAACGCGCGAGGATCTCATGGTCGGCACCTACACCGATCTGCGGAAAATCCAGGAGTCGTGCCTGGGCCTGGATGACCCCGAGACGGTACGCAAACGCGTCAAAGACATGCGCGTGCTGCTCGTCGCCTCCATTACCGAGACCGTCGTGGCGCCGGCCGGCAGGACCCCGGGCGACACAACCGAGACCCGTGAGATGCCGGCCATCACGCTCAAGCAGACGCCGGGCGGCCTGCTGAACATCGAGCCGAGCGGCAGCGTCATCGTAGCGACCGTGCTTCAGCCTGAGCGAGCCGACGACGAAAGCTACCTGAAGAGCGAGTTGTCCGCGCTGCTCGAATGCCGCCCCAAGGCTCTCTTGATGGACCTCGGCCGCGTCTCCAACCTTTCTGCCGCGTGCTTCAAGGAACTGGCCGGCGTGCGTGACCGCCTGCGGGAAGCCGGCGCGTCCTTTGCGCTCTGTAACCTTACGCAGTCCATGCGGCAGAGAGTCCTGACGATGAAATCCAAAGAGTCGCTGTCGGTATTCGAGGACCAGGCCAGTGCGCTGGCCGCGCTGAAGGACTGAGAACCAGCCCGCACATCACTCGGTACGGTACCGCAACCAACTTGAAGTTTGCAGGCGAAAGCCGAAACTACGGCCATGTCTATCTACTTCAGATGCGCTGGATGCGGGAAAGCACTGTTTGCGCAAGACCAGTTCGGCGGGCGCGACGTCGTCTGCCCCGCCTGCCAGGCTAAGCATACCATCCCGCTGCTGCTGGCCGCCGAACAGGCGCTGCCTGCGTCCGGCCAGACCGCGGCAGACGCGCGGCCCGCAGCCAAGCCGGAGGCGCCCCCCGAGGAACTTCTGGTTGACATGGAGAAGTCGCCACTGCCCGTTGCGTCGCAAACGTATTCGCACGCTGCTCCGCCGGTCCTTGCCGGTGCACGAGCGGAGGACGGAACACAGGGAGCGCGGCTGCCCGCGGAAGGGCTCGCCGGGCCGGCTGGCGAACAGGAAAAGGGCTCGGCACCGGGCCAGGCCGGCAGCGAGCCAACCAAAGCGTGTCCGATGTGCGCGGAGACGATCAAGGCGTCCGCCAAGAAGTGCCGGTTCTGCGGCACCATTCTGGACGAGGGGCTGCGGGCGGAGGAAGAACAGCGGCGCAGGGAACAGGCTCTGGCCAGCATGCTGGCCGTCGTGGAACGCACGGCCAATGCCTGGCGCGTGCTGGCGGTGATCGTGACGGCCTGCACGGTGGGGTGGCTGGTATTGCTGACGATGATGACTTGGGGCAAGGCGCCGGCCACACTGACCGTTTTCAACATACTGCTGGTGGTTGGGCTGGTGTGGAGCACACGGCAGATGCGGCAAGGCCCGCACAATGTCTTCATAGCAGCGGCCTTTGCCGTGGCCATGTGTATGCCGCTGGACATGGCCCTGGGACTGAACCTGGTTGACGACGAAGTACTCAAGGAGCTGCAGAAGCAGGACCCGAAGAACTTCGGCACCATGACAGCGCAGGACCTCAATGGCGGGATCGGGGTGCTCTTCTGCGTTCTCGGCTTCATGTTCGCGATTCCGGTGTGGATTGCGGCGCTGAAGGTGGCAGTGGCCCAGCGTCTGCGCGCGTCGCTCGGCGCACGGAAGGCGGAGGGCGGGGAGCGCTCTGGAGCATCCTCGAGGGGGCCGCAGTGAGCACCGTTGGCGGCGGCCTCCTCGCTGCGGCTCCGCTGACGGCGCTGGTTCTGGCCCTGAACGTCATCCTGTATCTTGTCTGCGCCGCCCGGTCGCACGATGCCGTCGCCATCAGCCGCGATGTCCTGTGGAGCATGGGCGGCAGCATGCCTGAAGGGCTGTGGGAGGGCGAGTGGCTGCGTCTGATCGCGCCCAGCTTCCTGCACGGGAACCTGTTCCACATACTGATCAACAGCATCTCGCTTTATTACCTGGGGCCGGCCGCCGAAGTCTTCTTCGGGTCGCCCAATTACGGCACGCTGTACATCGTGAGCGGTGTGGCGGGCTTCTGCTTCAGCCAGATCTTCGGCGGCCGGCTGTCCATCGGCGCGTCCTGCAGCCTCTTCGGCATCCTGGGCGCGATGCTGGTGGTCCGAATCCTCGCCTGTCCCGTCGTGAAGCATGCGTGGCGGAACGCGGACGTGCGGCGGTATTTCGCGGTCCTCGTCTTCTACCTTGCCATCGGCGTCCTGGGGCTTCTGGGTCCCGTTGACAACTGGGGGCATCTGGGCGGGCTTGTGATGGGAGTGCTGGCCGGCGGTTTGTTCGAGATCTGGCGGCGGCGCGGGCGCATGAGCTACATGCCTGTAGCCGGCGCAGTGGCCGTTGTTGTTCTGATCGTATGTGCCGCGCGCTGGCCGGTCTACAACCCGTACTACCACCTCCATCTGTCTGTGCTGGCGCAGCAGGACAAGCGCCCGGAGGACGCGGCGCGCCAGTTGCAGGAGGCGCGCGAATGGTCACGAGTGTGGGGGAAGCAGGGCACGATGGACCGTCTGATCGTCGCCTACAACGAGCATGCGTGGACGCTTCACGAGGCGCGGGAGCACGGCTATGCCGAGCTCGCACGCGCGGTCAGCCCGCCGCGCCGTGAATGAACTGCTTTAACGCACCGCCTCCATGAAGCAGTCGGAAGCTGTCGAGCCACAGTCAATGAAATGCACCCGGGACTGGCGTACGTACCTGCTTTCGCGGGCGCGGCTGCGCGCCTCTGCCACAGCATGTGCGACCAGCTTGGGCAGACTGGTGACGACAACGGGCTTCTGCAACACCCACTCGTGACCCGCCTGCAGGAGTTCGCGTCGCGCCCTGTCGCACAGATCGCGGTCAGTCATCAACACAGCCGGCACGCCCCGCAGCAAGGGCATGCGGGCTTTCAGGCGGGTCAGCACCGCCCGGCCGTCAATCCCTTCAGCATCCCAGCCCACCAGGAGAGCGTCGGGAATAGTCGTGCGCAGGACGTCGCAGGCTTCCTGTTCGGAGCATGCCGTGAACACACTGATGCCCGCCGTTTCCAGGACGGCTCGGATCAGCGCACCGTGCAGCAGGTCATCGTCAATCAGCAGGACGGACTGGGTGGTCTGCGTCTTCGTCTCCATGGTGCCTCCTATTCGCGGCCCGGCATCCGATTCCCTGGACGGTGCTTCCGGAATCCCCGTCATCAGTGTCTCGTCTCCCGGACAGAATCGCGTCTCTGATGAGGTAAGGGCAAGCGGGGGGCCAATATGGAAGGGAATGCACCGAACGTGCGACGTCGGGCTGGCGGCGGTGGGGCCGCTGCCGCGGCGCGGCATTCCAGGGCAGCACTCAGTACAGCGCCGCGGAAGTCTCTGAGCATTCAGAGCCGCGCGCGTCAGCAAGCGGTTCGGGAACCGCTCCCTCACGGTCGCGGCTCGGAAAGGATCAGGCATTTGTGCGGCGCTGTACTCAGCGCGCAGAGCTACTTCCGGGGGTGTTCCTGGCGGTACTTTTCCAGAGCTTCTTTCGACGGCGTGCTGGCGGGGTCGCCCGGGAAGGTGCCGAGCGCCAGTTCCTCGCCATTGGTGGCGCCGTCGGCGTCGGAGTCCTTATCGAGGAGGGCTTTGACGGCGGCGTCAAACTTGGCCAGTTCCGCCTCGGTGAACTTGTGGTCCTCGTCTTTGCCCAGCAGCGGCTTGAACTCGGGCGCGCTCTTCAACGCCTTGCCGAAGACACCCAGGTTGTTCCCTTCCGCCTCTTCGTTCTTGCTCTTGTCATACTTGTGGCAGAGGTGGCAGTTGCCGGTCTTTTCTTTTTCAAGCCCATAGACCGCACGCATACGCGCTGCGTACGGTTTCACCGCCAGAATGGGGCCCGCCAGCACGGCCACCACCAGGAACGCCCCGAATGCTACGAGCAGATCAGTTCGTGCTATTCCGCGCGCTGTCGGCATCGGTATCGAATCCCCAAGAAAGCCCGACCCCCGTTTGCTTTTCATACGAATGTGAGGCAGATTACACGAGGCGGGGCATGGCCGCAAGGCAAGGGTGCATGGCTGATCAAGGCAGTTCCTCTACGGTCCGGCGCCGAACGGATGGCGCGGCGAGCATCGTCTGGGCTGTGCTGCTGCTCACACCGGGACTGTGCCGCGCCGGCGCGGACACCGCCGCGGGCGCCGCACCGCCCACCCCGGAGGCCCTCGCCCAGGCGTTCGAGACCTCCCCAAACGAGCCGTGGATTGTGATCCGTGAGAAAGGGCCGTTCTCGCGCGTGCTCAAGGCGCCCGGCACGGCGACCTTTGACCTGCGCGGCCAAGGGACGTTGAGTGTCTGCGCCGCTCGCGGGAAAGAGGGGGCTTCCATCGTGCGCCTGCGGTGGGTGCTGCATAGCCGCTTGGGCGGCATGTACATTGCCGACGTTCCGCAGACCGTCGCGATTGCCGGCACGGTGACCGTCGCGGTGGCGCTGGACGCCGATTCCCCCGACCTGGTCCCCGTGGGACACCAACGGCCGTGGGACGACCTCGCGGCTGCAGAGGTCGTTGCCGTGGAGTTGCGGGCGGAGTGTGTGTTCGCGCCCGCGGTGCCAGGCGCCGAGAGCACTGCCATCACGTTATCGGCGGCGAGCCTGGAGAAAGGCAGCGCGGCAGCCGCCAAGCCCTCCCTGGTTGATCTTGCCGCGCACCCCCCGCCGCCGGGCTGGCGGGCCAAGGCCACGCTGACCTTCCGCATTGAGCCGCCGCCCGCCGATCCGTACGCTGCCGAAGGCGACGGCGATGTGCAGGTTGTGCTGCCGGGCGGCGAACGGGCGCTCGCGTTTCTGGAACAGCCGCACAGCCGGGCGCCCGACGGTTCCGCTCAGCGCAGCGTTGCCGCGGGGCGGCCCTACTGGTGCGCGCACCTGCCGGAGCTGCCAGCCAGTGGCACTGTGCAGATCTGCAGCGGCCGGCGCACGTGGCGTTTCCCTGCCGAGGGCCTCGCATTCCCGGGGACGCCTGACAGGGCGCCCCAGGAAGAAGCCTCGACGGGCGCTGCCGAAAGTGGCGAGCGCTGGCAGCCCTCTTTGGAGGTTCCCCTGCCGGCGAACGGCGCGGTATGGGTCGGCCTACCCCCCTCGTCACTTAACCGCAGCGGCGCATGGGAGGCGGCGGACCAGGCCACACTCAACGGCATGAAGACCGCCGCGAAGGCGCTCTGGCGCCCCGTGCCGTTCTGGACGGCGGGTTGGGGCGGCTTTGGCGGGCCGTCGCGCCCGAACAGCGCGCTGGCACGGCACATGGACGCGCTGCTGTCGCGCGCCGCGGCCTCAGGGCTGGCGCAGCCGCTTGTGGTCCTGGATGCGGAGATGTTCGGCCGTGAAGGCACGTTCAACTGGGACAGTCAGCCGCTCAACGGCAGAATCGCCGGGCCAAGCGAGTTATTCCGCTCGAGAGAAGGAGTGGATTTCTGCCGTCGGTGGATCAGGTATTGTGTGGCGCGCTGGGGACTTGCCCGCTCTGTGTCCGCGCTCTGGCTGACGCCCGTGCTGCAGACCCCCGGCGCCTCCGAATTCCACGCGGGCATCGCTCCGTTGCTCAGCAAGTGGACACGCTACCTGCCGGTTCCGGTGATCGCGCTTCATCCGTTCGCCCGGGCGCCGCAGACCGTCAAACTGCTGGCCTCGTTCGAGCCCCAGGAGCAATGCAACTGGCGGGTTGACCGCCGACTGGGCCCGGCCACGGCAGTGGCGGTCCCCAACGCCGGCACTGACGGCACGTCGTGCCAGGAGGTCCGCGCCCAGGACCCGAGCAGTACGACCATAGGCATCCAGGACACCTACAACTTCGGCGTCGTTGACTGGCGGGCGACGCCGCCGGACGATTTCTTCGCCGCGCATGCGTTGCAGGTCGACGTCTGGGTTCCTCCGACCGCCCCGGCGGACCTGCGTCTCGGCGTGCATGTGCGCGACCGCGACGGCTTGTGGTTTGAGGCGCTGCTGCCGGGAATGCCGCTGCCCGGCGATTGGGTCACGTTCGCGCTGGACATCACCGGCGCCAACGCCAATGGCCTGAAAGCGATCAACCACAGAAAGGACTGGACTGACTACAGCCGCCAGCGGCTGACCGAAATCGGGCTGCATGTGTACAGCACGCATCCGAACTGGACGCCGCCGGCGCGGGCGGGTACCGCCGCTACGCAGAAGCCGCAGCCTGTGCCGTTGACGGCGCGCTTCGACAACATCCGCGCCGTGCGCTTCCCGGATACCGGCCGGGCGCCGCCGACGACGATCAGCATCGTGCAGTCTTCTGACGCGGCCACGCCCGCACAGCTCTACCGCGGCGACCTGTGGGAGCGCCACGTCACCGTGAACAAGACGTTCGCCAACCCCTTCGATGCGACCCAGTGCGATCTGGCCGCCGTGATCACCACGCCCTCCGGGCGGCAGGTGCGCCTGCCGGCGTTCTTCGACGAGCCCTGCCAGCGCCGCGAGGAGACACCGGGCGGCGCCGAGATAGTTGAGCCGATGGGCAGCGAGTATTTCACGGTGCGCTACCGGGCTGTGGAGTCAGGGCCGCACAAGGTCACGTTCGAGCTGCGTGAGGGCGGGAGTTTCGACGTCGTCCAGCGGACCTGGCAGCCGGACTCGCGCTTCACGCCGGATGGCCAGGCACAGGAGGCGGGAAAGGATCGCTGGGGGCGGGCGGCCTATGTGACCAGACACCCGGACGGCAAGCGTCTCGTCGAGAGGATTCGCTTTGCGCCCGGGCCGGTGACGGCCACGCTGAAGCTGGGAGGAGCGGCCCTTACGGTGGCGGCCGAACCGAGGCCCGATAAGCCGTTCCGCGGCTTCCTGCGCGTCGCGGCGGACAAACGGCATTTCGAGTACGACGACGGCACGTTCTTCTACCCCCTGGGTCCGGCGCTGCGCAGTCCCAGCGACAGCCGCATTCCCTACACAGACCCGAAGTGGAACGGCGCCGAGATCAGCCGGCTGGCAAGGCGTGGGACCTACCAGTACGACGACTACATGGCGGAGTGCGGGAAAGCGGGCGTCAACTGGGTGCGCGTGTGGATGTGCCCGTGGTGGTGCGGCCTGGAATGGCGCCGCGACTGGCCGGGATACCAGGGCTGCGGCCGCTATAACATGCTCAACGCCTGGCGCATGGACTACCTCGTGGAGATGGCCGCGCAGAGGAACATGGTGTTCGAGCTATGCGTGACGAATCACGGCCAGTATTCGCTCCACGTTGACACCGACTGGCCCAACAACCCTTACAAAACCGCGCTCGGCGGCCCGTTGATCACGGCCAGCGAGTTCTTCACGCGCGCCGATGTGAAGAGCGCGCTGCAGAACAGGCTGCGCTATGTGATCGCCCGGTACAGCCATTCGCCCAACATAATGGCCTGGGGGCTGTTGAGCGAAGTGGAATGGCTGGAGGAGTACGAGCCGAGCATCAGCAGCCCGATTGACAGGCCCGCGCCGAACATCGAGGCGTGGCATACCGGAGTCGCGGAATTCATGAGGACGCTTGATCCGAATCGGCACCTCGCGACGACGCACTTCGCCCGGCCCCTCCGTGGCACGGGCACGTTGGCCCTGCCGGCCATTGACTACGCGACCAGCAACGCCTACTCGTTCTTCGATGAGTTTGGCGACGGCCGCTACGATGCCTCGGTGGCGCTCGCGGAATTCTGGGCCGGGAACAAGCGCGGCCTGCGGGGTTTCGCGAGCTACAACAAGCCGGCGCTTGTGACCGAGCACGGGCGGCACTGGCTGGGCGGCCAGTACAGCACCAGGGTCCAGCTCGACGCCGACCTGCACACCGGATTGTGGGGAGCGGTCGTGCAGCCGCTCGGAGGCGCAACCGGCTACTGGTGGTGGCTGCATGTGCATTTCGACAAACGCTGGGGCGAGTACAAAGCGGTCGCCGCTTTCATGCAGGGCGAAGACATGCGCCCGGCCAAGGACGAGGCGCCCCTTGAGCCTGTTGTCCTTGCAGTCGAAGCGGAGGGCGGCGTCCTGCGGGCGCGGGCGTTGCTGTCCGAGCGGCGCATGTACGCCTGGGTGTATCATCAGCGCGCGCCGTACGGCGAAGAGGTCCCCACGGTGTCCGGCGGGATACTGCGGTGCTCCGGTCTGAAGCCGGGGAACTACAGCCTTGAGTTCTGGGATACGTACGAAGGTCGCGTAGTTGAAAGCCGGCAACTCACGGTCCAGGCCGGGGACGGCAAGCCGGTCGTTCTGGCGGTCGCGCTGCCGGCGGTCAAACGCGACCTGGCCATCAAGGTGAAGCCGAAATAAAGCCTCCGAGCCGCGCGCGTCAGCCAGCGGGCTAACCGCTCCCTTACGGTCGCGGCTCGGAATCTGGATCGCCTCATGCCCGCAAGAAAAAGTCCGGCTCGGATGAGCCGGACTTTTTCCGTACGGAGCCTGCCCGGACTGCTTACTTCGCAGAACCGGTCTTGCCCTGCTTCGCGGTGTAGACCACGAACTGAGTCTTCTGGTAGAAGAGCTGATCCTCGAGCGCCAGGACGATCACCTCGATCTTGAGCGTTTCGCCCTTGATGGTCCTGTTGGTCAGACCCTCATCCGCCAGCTTGTCCTGGAAGTTGCCCTTCAGCTTCATGCTGTACTTGGCATTCTTGCCCACGGGCGAGGACTTGCCGGCGTTGAGCTTCACTGCAGTCCGCTTGTCGGCACTCGTGAACGTTCCCTTCCTGTCCAGACTGACCTTGGTTATCACCCCGCCGACGTACAGGACGATGGTCTTTCCCGGCGCGGTGAACCCGGCCGGCACGGGCAGAGTGCCGGTGAGGTTCATGGTGTCGTTATTGGGCTTCGCGAAGTTCAGCTTGATGGCGAGCTTCGGCTTGGGCATATGGAACGGCTCGCCCGTCGCCGACTTGCCGCCGAACGGCGTGGAATTCGGATCGAGCGGGTTGCTTCCCAGGAATATCTCCAGATCATCCGGGAAGCCGTCATTATCGGAGTCAACGCCCGGTATTACCGGGATGACATTGATCGTGAAGCTCTGCGAGACCGTGCCCGCCGAGTTGGTGCACGTGATCGTAACCAGATAACTGCCACTGGCCGTCGCATCCGGCGCGCCGCTGATGACGACACTGCCGTCGGCAAGGACAACATAGGTTACGCCCGGCGGCAGGCCCGTCACCGTGGTGGTCATCGGCGTGGACCCCGTCACGGTAACCGTTATGGCCGGCGACAGAGGCACACCGACCATGCTGATCACCGGCGATGTCACATTCAGTGTGATCGTGGGCGGCAGCGGCGGGCCGATGACGAACGTAACCTGCGCCTGTGTCGGGCTGGCAGGCGGAGCGGTGTAGACGTTGTTGGCGTAGATCGTCACTACATACGTGCCCTGCGTGGTCGGAGTGCCGGTTATCGCCGAGCCGTTCAGGTCCAGCCCCGGAGGCAGCCCTGTTGCCGTGTAGGTTATGGGCGGTATGCCCGTGGCGGTGATCTGGTAAGGCGCCAGCGGCACGCCCTCATTGCCGTACCACGTACTCGGGCTGGTGATCTGCGGCTTCTGCGGGATGATCGTGATAGTCAACAGCTTCGTGCCCATGCCCACATCATTGCTGGCAGCGACGATAACCTGGAAGGATCCCCACACCAAGGGGTCGGTGGCCCATGTAAGGAGTCCGGTCGCGCCGTCCACGGATAGGCCGTTGGGCAGTACCGTGGCCGGCGGCATGGGCAGTGCCTCGAACTGGGTGGGAGTGTTGGTGGCGGTAATCTGATACGTGAGGAAATCGCCGGACAGACACTCGGCAGTGATCTGACTGGTGATCTCGGGCGCGCCAGGGAAGATACCGATACTGATCGCCAGCGGTGCATGCGTTGAGCCGTAGATGTTCGTGGCAGAGATGTCGGCCGTTTGATCGCCCGGGAGAATCGGAGTACCGTAGATGCGCCCGGTATCCGGATCTATATCGAGCCCGAAGGGCAGATCAGTCGCGCCATAGCTTTCAGCAAATTCCGCGAAGATCTGGTAGCCGAAGGGTTTTCCCACATACCCCGTCCAAGCGCCCGGACTGGTGATAATCGGGGGCGATCCCTTCAGCACCTCAAGGGCGAGCACCGCGGTGGCCGTGCCCGCCCCGTTGGTGGCCGTGAGCGTTATCTGGTTCTGGCCGATGGCAGCGGCGACCGGCGTTACATTGATGAAGCCAGTGGTCTGGTCCACGTTCAAGCCGGTCAAGTTCCCCGCCGTCACCACGGCGTTATATGATGCCGGACTGTTAGTTGCCAGTATCTGATACTGGTACTCAATCCCCTCCATGGCTCTACCCGTCAGGGTACTGATGATGGCCGGCGCGCCAGGCGCCAGAGAGATCCCCAGCATCAACGTTGCCGTGCCTGTAGTGGTTGGGTCGCCGTTGGACGCCGTCAGCGCAATAGGGAAGGTTCCCGCCTGATTAGGGAACCCATAGATCAGGCCGGGCACGTACTGCTGATCGGTGGGCTGCGATAGATGCAGGCCTATCGTCTCCAGCGGCTGTCCGTTCCATGTGGCCGAGTACGTGGTCGCTGCGGTGGTGTTCGTGGCCGTGATCTGGTAGGTCAGGTATTGATTCAGCGCTCCGCCGTAAATCAGGGGGCTGGTAATGGCCGGAGAGGTAGGCCCCTGCGCCACGATGAGATACAACACCGCCGACGCCGAGCCGATGCCATTGGACGCCGTGATCGGCACAATGTACGAGCCGGCTAGCATCGGAACGCCCGATATAAGCCCTGAGGCATTGTCGAGGCTCATCCCCGGCGGCAAGTTGAGTGCTGAGTAGACATTCGGGTGCCCATTGGTTTCGATCTGGTACGACAGCGGGTTGCCCACCACGCCCTGGAGGGGCGGCTGTGGCCAAAGCAGCGCGCTGGTGATACGAAGCGGACTGATCGTGAGATCCAGCGTCCCGATGCTGTCCAGAATGAAGGCAGGACCACAGATATTGGTGGCCGACAGGGTGAGCTGCGTCGAACCCACTCGCAGGGGCACGCCGCTCAAGGTCTGTCCATCGAACGACAGCCCGAGCGGTAACGGCGTGACCGAAACCACAAGCAGCTCGGGGGATCCGATATACTGAATGGGGATCGAAATGTACTCGCCCACCACCGCTTCCGCCGGAGGGGTCGGGTACGCGGCAGGCCCGGCGTATGTGGGTTTCTCGTAGATAAGAATGCGCAACTCGTATTGCTTGCTCCCGCCCGGGTTGCTCAACAGGACCGTTACAGTGAACGGTTGGCTGAGGTTGTTGATCAACTGATTGTCGGGAGGATCATCGCGCCGCGTGGGCAGTCCCTGAATCGTGGAGCCGCTGGCCCTGAGCCCAGGCGGCAGGCCGGTCACGGTGTAGGCGATGGCACTGCTGCCGGTCGCGGTCAGCTCGAACCGGTACGCCTCGCCCACAATGCCGAACGGCAAGCTCGCGCTGGTCAGTTCCGGCGGGGCGGGGGCTATCTGGAAGTGAACGATCGCCCCGCCCGTGCCGATGGCGTTCGTCGCCGTGACAATCACGTCAAAGTTGCCAAAGTTTGACGGCGCGCCCGTGATCAGGCCCGTGACCCAGTCGAAATTGTACTCCGGCGGCAGTCCGCTCACGCCGTAGGCCGTGAGCGGTCCATTCGACGCCTCGATCTGATAACTGAGCGGCGTGCCATCCACGCCCGGCTGCACCCGCGCACTCGTTATCTTGGGCGCGCCTGGCAACTCGGCCACAACAAGGTTCAAGAACCGTGTTCCCGTATCGTAGGCATTCGTGGCGGACAGGAGCACCTCAAAATGGTATTGCGGATTCGTCGGGTTGTTCTCGTCGCTCGACACGAGCGGAATGCCGCTGATCACGCCCGTCTGGGAATCCACCTTCAGGCCCGCCGGCACGCCATCGGCCCAGAAGTGCTGTGGGTTCCCCGTCGCCTCGATCTGGTAACGGTATTCCTTCCCGACGGTTGCCACGTCCTCCTGTATGCTCGTAATCGTAACCGGCAGCGATGCCACGGTGACCGTGCGGCTGTCCGAACCGTACGCGTTCAGGACAGTCGCCACCATCTCGCGCCGTTCCACCTGCCTCAAGTCCCCGGCCACTGCCCCCGCCGTCGCCCCGCTGTACCGAACGGACATGCCGCTGGGGACGCTCGAGCCGAAGTAGTACAGTCCACGATTGCAGTCGTAGGGAGCGAAGATGTAGCGATCCCAGTGCGTATCAAGCTCGCGGGAGTTTCCGCACCGTCCGCCGGTGGATACGTTGCCCCAGTAGCCAGGGTTGAGACCGCCGCCCTCCTGGAAGCCATTGATCTGATACCCAGTCGTGGATAGCGCGCCCAAGAGCGGGTCGTAGAACACGTGATTCAAGTGCCCCGCTACAGTGTCCTGCGCGCTCAACCCAAGGTTTCTAACGGTCAGCGGCTTCGGGGAGTTGAACGAAAAAATCGGCGCGGTATCCATGTATGGCTCGATATTGGGGGGCGCCGGGTAGATCCTCATCGTCACAATCCCGAACCCGACCACGTCGTCAGCCCCTACCACCGGATTCCCGTTAATGATCCCGTCGGGACCCGGCTTCCTGGCCACAAAGAGGAGGCTGTGGTTCTTCGGCTTCATCACTTCCAGAGGCCAGTACTCCGAATTGCCCTTATCGGGGATGCCGCTGATCAGGGCGGTTGAGTTCACCGTGGCCCCGAGCGTCAGGCCTGCCGGCAGTCCCCTCTCATGGAGGCGTACCGGGTCCAAGACGGCAGGCCAAGGGCCGGCCCTCACCCCCTGCTTCACCACCTCGATCAACTGGGCGCTATTTGTTGCCGACACACTGTACTCAATCGGAACCAGTTCCGCCGCAGCGGTCGGCGCCGCCCCGATGACTGGTTTCGTTGGCGCTTTGTCGTAGAACACCATGGTCAAGGGGAAGTAATACCGGTTGACCGTGTCCGGCGCGATGAACGTGTTGGCCATTTTGGGGCCTAGCGTGCACGTGATCCGCACGGTCCAAGGCCCGATCACGCCGGGGTAGGGCGACCGCGAATACCCGTCGTAGGGGTCATACGCAGTCGCCTGCTGGTTGTTGGGCTTAGTCAGGGAGTCAGTGAGGACCGTACCTCTGATGTATACTTTGTCTCCCTCAGTCTCAAGCTTGAGCCCATACGGAAGTTGAGGCGGCCGCCACGTGACCCACGCGGTTGCGCCCGTGCTCGTCCAATTCAACGGCAGCGCAGGCTCGAAGACTCCGTCGAAGTTCTCGTCAAGGGGCGAGGTGGACGGCGCCCCCGTCGTAATGGATACGGTGTCAATATAGACGAAGGAGCCGGAAGCAGCAAAGCCAAAGCCCACGCGCCACCGTACTTGAATGGGCAGATTTTCGGCACTTGGAGGCAATTCCACGACGGTCGAGATCAGGCCCCCTGAAGGGCCCGTCCAAGCCGGGCGCCCCATTAGCGGGTTGGCGGCCACATTCACATCTCCCACCGGAGAACCGGCGTACGGGCCCGATGAGAATGCGCCTCCTGCGGTCAGCATGTCGGTCCACGCGCCACCGTTCACCGATATCTCCAGTACCATGCCATCGTAATTCGTAACAGTGCTGCCGCCGGCCGAAACGACCCGATAGAAAGAATAAAACTGCATGAAACTGAGCGTGTTCGGGGCAGCCCCAAGAGTCACAGAGGGTGACACGAGGATAGCTTCGTCCCCTGCAGCAGTTAAAACCGTGGCCTCTGCCATCGCCACAATGGGTGGCGTATCCAAGGGATAGTCATCCAGGCAGCCCCAAACATAACCAAAGTTCCCCGTCCCGCCATCAGCAGTCGCCTCCAGCGGAAAGACAAACTCCGCGTCCAGCTTGCCAATGGCTGCGTTCGGGTTTGTGATGATCGGCTGCTGCACGTCCAAGTGCTCAACCCGCAGCGTGCACAAGCCGTATCCAGTGCGCTGTGCAGTGACCCATTGCGTTGTGCTTGCCCTGACCACGATGTAGAACGTTCCCGCCTGGCGCGGCGTACCGCCCAGGACGCCGTCGCCGTCCATAATCAGCCCAAGGCGGGAGAGCGGCCGGTTGCCTGCCGCGGCACTTTCGAAGCCGGGGTTAGGCAACCCCGTCAGGTAATTGGGGTTGGCTATCAGCGGGTCGTTGGGCGTGTCGGTCCGGTAGGAAGTCCCATCCGTCTGCAACCACGCAACGTTGATCATGCCACCCACGCCGATCTGCGTGTTGGGCATCGTTTCCCCCACGTACACCGTGACGAAGGTCATCGGCACAACGGGGGCCACGTCGTTCGGGTCGTCAGGACCATTGTCAATAGTCACTTGCCGCACACCGATCGGCACATACGGGAAGGGGTCAATCAGCAGTGAATTATGGTAGTACGGAGCGTACGGCGGACCACTCACGTATCGCAAGTCCGAGGTGGCCTGGATCTTGTGCCAGTACAACCCGGCAGTGGCGGGCGTCCCAGCCAGGATACCGTCCAGCGACATGGCGCCCGGAGCTTGCGGGATGCCGTTGAACGGCATTGAATTGCCATACCATATGCAGGGATCCACCGTCGCCGTGAAGGTTTGACTGAACATTCCTCCCTCAATCGCCTGAATGCCCTGCTTCGCATCGGCGCCAATGATGTGCGGGATCTCGCCTTCCACAAAGATTTTCAGTTGCTGCTCAACAGACTGCTGCACCCCCGCCGCATCAACATAAGAGGCCTTAATGCCGATCGTATACACCCCCGTCGGACTCATCGCGCCCCCGCTCGGCTGGCCAATGATCTCGCCGGTGAAAACGTGCACAACGTCAATATTCCCGGCCCCCCCCAACGTGGGCACCCGGCACCGATGCACCATCCTCGTGTTCACCCCAATCTCCTTCAGTGAGTTGGGGTACTTTGGCGCAATGCTCTCGATGAGTTCATACTTTACGGGCTTCTGGACGTCGTAGAACGTTATGGGATCGTCAATCCTGGCGTCGCTGGGGGGATCAGTGACCTCAATCGCATAGTAGAAAGGCAGTCCCTCGTAGGCGTGGATGGTTAACGGGCTGGTGATCTTCAGCTTGTTCTCGTCGTTGATCCCGATGATCAGCGTGGAGGTTCCCGCTCCTCCCAACCCCGTGGCGAACAGCGGCACCGTGAAGGTCTGCCCGGCGCCTGCCGGGAGGGGAGTGCCCCAGATCAAACCACTGCTCTTGTTGATCTGCAGGCCGGGGGGCAACGGGCTGGTCCCATCCTCTTTCCTGCCCACGTCAAAGAAGAACGGGTCGGCCGACGCGGCAATCTGATAGCTGAAAGGCAGGCCCACGTCCCCTTTCACGCTCAAATCGCCCGTGATGATGGGCGGTCCCAAGATGTCCACTTCCAGTGACTTGATGTCGGTGCCGCCCTCATTTGTGGCCGTAATTGTGAAGAATACCGTGCCAGTCCGTATGGGCGTGCCCGTGATGGTGGCGCCCCCGGCAGTGAGCCCTGCCACGCTGCTGGGCGAACTGGTGACTATGGCCGGCGAACCAACCGTGGTCGCGGTCCACCTGAATGGCTCATTCAGCACCGCCGCGGCGCGCATCGGCTGATTCGTGATGACGGGAGGAGCCGCGTGCACGTTTACAGAGAGCACCATCCAGCCCGTGGCATCGGCGTTTGTGGCCGTAAGCGTGATGTTGCCGTCTGTCCACGGCGCCGCCTGGGTAAGGGGCGGGGTGCCGGAGAGGATGCCGGTCGAGTCCAAGGACATCCACGTCGGCAAGCCGCCGGCGTTGTAGCCGTCGGGCACAAGCACATTCGGCTCCGCCTGCATGGTGTACGTCCAAAAACTTCCGGCCACCGCGTCAGACGTGGCGCCACTGGTGAAGTACGGCGTGGGGTACTTCACCTCGAAGTTGCGGGTGTACTTGTTGTCGGCCTCCGACGACTCCACAACCACGTTCGTGGTGTCAATGGTCAGCGTGATGCCGTGGAAGTCCCGGGACAGCGGCCCTATCTTAATGTCCTCGATAGGATAGGTAGCGCCTGCGGCCAACCCGGCGGGGACGCTGACCAACCCGTTCGGGGGCGTTTGGCCGTCTATCTCGATCCTCACAAAGAAGGCTACCGCCACCGCAACATCGCCGATATTCTTGACCGCCACATCCACGTACAACGTGTCGTTGGTGGAATACGGCGGAAGGGAGTTGGAATCGGCGTGGTCGCCCGCGTGTGTCGAGATCACGATAGGCTGCGGCTGATTGTTAATGTCTACCCAGCCGGGCGGCGCCGTATACGTGAGATTCGGCTGGCCTCCCCAGGCGACAGTGGAGACACAGAGCAAGACGGCAAACAAACCCGTCAACCGGCCACCCAAAGGCGTCACCTGCGTCGTAGTCATGCTTCGTCCTCCCGCACACAGCGTTTTTAATTTGTGCTTTATTGACAACCCCCCGGTTACTTGCGGGCTCCAAAAGAACAGTAGTTCCCGGCAAGTATTTACGGACTCAGTGTTTCAGTCGTTTTATAGCACCATTTGCTGCAACGCAATGTTTTTTTTGCGAAACGGGGGGCGAAAAGCCGATGCTGCACTACGTGCATATTCCGCCGCGTGTGGTTTATCTCACTGTGATGCCGTCTACTTCCAGGACGTACGGGTCTTTCGTGTAGACCAGGATGAAGAGCGCATTGGGCTGGCGCGAAGGCAACGGCTGGTCGAAGTTCACGTAGCCGCTCGCTACGGCCTTGAAAACCGCCCCGTCAATCTTGTAGGCGTGCTCACTCCACGTTCGGGGTTGCACCGGAATCGGTTCCGTTTCAAAGAACTGCACTCCAAACATGAACCCGATGGCGACCGCCAGCGGCTTGGGGTTCTTGTGGCGGGCCCGCAACACAAGCTGCGTTTTGCGGGTCAGATCCAGCGGCGCTTCCGTGCGGATCACCGCGCTCTTGTCGCCCTCGCCCAGCAGGCTTGCTCCGGTGAGTCCGCGGATGACCAGCACCTTGTTCTTGGTCTCAGGATCGGCGACCACCTCGCAACTGCACGCGTTCACGTTAAGCCATTTCACGGGCGCGAACTTGCCCGTTGCCTCCAGCCCTTCCGCTGGCGGCGCCACCGCGGCTTTCGCCGCGGCTTTCCACTGGGCCAGGTTGCCGAGGTGCTCTGTGACCACCGTCGTATTGCCATAGGCCTTCTCGAACACGGGCAGCATCTTCATGAACGCGCGCCAGTTCTTCGCTTCGGCCACCTTGGCCAGGGCGGCGTATGCCGCCTCCGCCCGCAGTTCGGCTTCACCTGTGGCCATCAGCCTCAACTTGCGTTCCCAGCGCTGCTTCTCATCAGGTTTCAGATACGGAGCCTGCGACTTGAGCATTGCCACCGCTTCGGATTGGCAGCCCCGGGCGCACAGGTATCTGATCTGCGCCACAGCGTTCCTATCGGGCGAGTTCTTCAGGATGTCACTGACTGGCAAGTCCTTGGCGCTGATCGAGAAGACGGGGCCATTGGCGTCCACCGATAGTCCGCGCTGGTCAAACCCGACAATCTTCCCTTTCTTCACCCCAAACTTGTGCGCCGTGTCCTCGCTGAGTTCAACGGTCCCGCCCGCGGCGGCCATGGCTTTCAGAGCTTGCTGCTCGAAGGCCATGGCAGAGGCCAGGTCCTCCAGCTCCGCGTTCACATCGGCGCGGGCGACGTCGAACTCAGGCTTTGTTCCCAGTTCCTTCAGCTCGGCCTGGAACTTCGCCAGATCGCCCTTGGCCGCGGGTTTCCTGAACTCACCCAGGAACCGCGCGTAGAGCATGTCGGCGGTCACTTCCGGCTTTGGCGGCTCCGGCTCGTCTTCCGGCTCGGGCGCC
>JAPLOD010000329.1 GCA_026692735.1 Planctomycetota bacterium
GAGTGGTGGGCGGGGCTCTTGGCCCCGCCGGCGGGACTGAGAGTCCCGCCACCAAGTGTGACGGTAACGGGTGACGACAGTGAGCAGTGAGGCGAAACTGGAAAGCCGGCGATCGCGGATGGCTCTGCTCGAAGAAGCCGCCAGCCGGCCCGCTAAGGGCCGCGAGCTGGCGCCGGCCCCCCCACACGAAGACGACGAGCCGCGCTTCCGGCCCATCTCCATGGCCCTGGTACTGCGGCTGGCCGGGTACCTCAAGCCGCACAAGAGGCTGTATGCGCTCGGCGCGCTGGCGGGGATTCTGTCCCTGGTCCTGGACCTCTTCATCCCGCGTCTGCAGCATATCATCATTGACCAGGCACTGCCGACCAAGGACCCGGAGGAGGTGCTGCACTGGGCGGGCATCTGGGTGGCGCTGATGGCGGGCGTCATCTTCTTCGACGTCGTACAGATTCACGCCACCAACAAGTGCGGCGAACGGGTCATCATGGACCTGCGCCTCGCGGTCTTCGAGCAGTTGCAGCGCCTTTCGATGTCGTTCTTCGACAAGACGAAACTGGGCCGCATCATCACGCGTGGCACCAGCGACATGGATTCCCTGCGCGGCCCCGTGATCTCGGGCGTCAACACGATCGCGCTCAACGTGCTCCTCATGATCGGCGCAGCGGTGATGATCCTGCTGACCGACTGGCGCCTGTTCCTGGCGGTGTGCTGGCTGGCGCCCGTGCTGGCGGTCTGCAATCTGCACTACCGCAGGAAGATCGGCCAGGCGTGGCAGATCGCGCGCGCGGGGTTCTCGAAGGTCGCCTCGAACCTCGCCGAGAACATCACCGGCGTGCGCGTCGTCTCGGCCTTCAACCGCCAGGACGAGAACCTGGAACGCTTCAACGAGCTCCAGGAAGAGAACACGCTCAACAACCTCCGGGCCGCGCACGTCAACGGGCTGTACCAGCCGTTCCTGGAGTTCATGCGCTTCTGCGGGCAGGTGATCGTGCTGGCCTACGGCGGGGCGCTGGTCATGCAGGGGACCTTGAAAGCCGGGCAGGTCATCGCGGTCTTCTTCTACTGGGACAGGTTCATGAGCCCCACGATCAACATGGGCAATTTCTACAATACGCTGATGCAGGCCATGGCGTCCTGCGAGCGCGTCTTCGAGCTGCTGGACCGCAAGTCCGACGTGCCCGACAAGCCCAACGCGATAACGCTGCCCAGGCTGCGCGGGCATATCGTGGTGGACAATGTCACCTTTGGCTACGACCCCGCGCGGCCCGTGCTCCACGGCATCTCGCTCGAGGTCCCGGCGGGCAAGACCTACGCCCTGGTCGGGGCGACGGGTTCCGGGAAGTCGTCCACCATCTCGCTGCTGGCCCGCTTCTACGAATTCCAGCAGGGGCGCATCCTCGTGGACGGCCACGACATCCGCGACGCGACGTCGGAGAGCCTGCACAAGCAGATGGGGATGGTGCTGCAGGTCAACTACCTGTTCAGCGGCACGATACTCGACAACATCCGCTACGCGCGGGCCGAGACCACCGAAGCGGAAGTGCGCGCGGCCGCGCAGGCGCTGCGCATTGACGACGTCTTCGATTCGCTGCCCAGGGGCTACCACACGCTGGTGGGCGAGCGCGGGGCGTCAATATCGCTGGGCATGCGACAGTTGATCTGCTTTGCGCGCGTGCTCGTCGCCAACCCCAGCATCTTCCTGCTCGACGAAGCCACGTCGGCCATTGACACCGTCACGGAACTGAAGGTCCAGACGGCGCTGGAGAAACTGGTCAAGGGCCGCACGACTGTGATCGTGGCCCACCGCCTCTCCACGATCGTGAAGGCCGACTGCATCGTGGTCCTCGACCAGGGCCGCATCATCGAGAAAGGCACACACGCCGAATTGCTGGCCGCTAAGGGGCATTACGCGCAGTTGTACGACCAGTTCATAGCGCATCACGCCGCGCCGCCGGTTCAGGATGAGAGCCTGCTGCCGTGACGGACGATCTGGCTTACAGCTTCCGGAAGGGTGGATGACTGTGTGCAATAAGACCAAACGCCCTTGGTTGCAGATACATCTGTCCACGGCCGTCATCCTGATGTTCGTAGCCGGGGGACTGTTGTGGACCAATTGCCGCCGCTCCTGCAAGGATGTCAGCGGCTCCGCATACACATTTGACGGGCCCATCCTCTCGTACCACATTGAATACGGCTGGCCTGCGGTGGTGAGACGGCACAGCATCATGCTCTACCCGGATCCATTCTACAGCTCACCCGCGGATCTCAGTCTCACTTTTGAGATCCACAGAGGGACATCTAACCCACCCCCTGTTGCGCCGCCCACGGCTGAGCGCGAAGGGGAATGGAACGAAGAGCTGGGATGGAGGCTTCCCGCGGGCTACCTTGCGCACAGATTCCCTGCCTCTTGGTCCATCCCCGGCCTGCTCAAGAACGGCCTTGTGGCTCTCGCCGTTCTGGCCGCGGTTGCGTTCCTGTGCGAATGGCCGATCCGGAAGCGCGGCGGGAAGCCGCGCTCGGCCCCATAAGCCCGTCACGTTCCGTCACAGCTTCTTCAGGCGTTGATAGGTCACTTCCAGTTTGTCATAGGCGGGGAACGAAGCCAGGACCTCGGCCTGCGTCACCAGGAGCCACGGGGAGACAAGTGACGGGTGACGGGGGACGAGTGACAAGCGCCAAGAGCCAAGAGCGAAGAGCCGCCGGGCGACACGAGGTACTACACCGCCACCCACTTCTTCTCCCGCGCCGCCTGGTAGAGCGCTTCCATGACCTTCACGCGCGCCGCGGCTTCGCGCACGGTGACCAGGGGCTGGTCCTTCTTTCCCCCGATCGCGTCGAGCAACTGCAGCAGCGGATGCGACGGACCCAGGGGCAGCTTGCCCCACGGACGCGCGCCATCGGCGCCTTCGACCTTCTTCGTCCGGAGGTAGAGCCGCTCGTTGAACATCGCCGCGTGCCCCTCCGTGCCGGAGACCAGGAGCCCGACGGGGTTGGACGGTTCCACCCAGCCGGCCGAGATCGTCCCCGTCACGCCGCTCTTGAAGCGGATCGTCGCCTGGCCTGTTTCGTCGCAATCCTTGTAGCGCCCGGTCACGGAACGGATGTCCGCGCTCACCGCTTCCACGTCGCCCAGCAGCCACATCAGCATGTCGAGCGCGTGCGTGCCGACATCGGCGAAGCCGCCGAGGGCCCCGCATTTCGCGTCCACCGTCCACTTGAACTCGTCGTCAAACGCGCCCTGCAGGACGCACTCGTTGCAGAACGAACAGTGCGCCCGGACAAGCGTGCCGAAGTTGCCCTTGGCGACGTGCTCCTTGATGAAGATGTGCTGCGGCACGATGCGGAGCGCGTAGCCCGTGGTGAAGAGCACGCCCGCCTTCTCCACCGCGTCGGCCATTTCCGTGGCATCCTTGGCGCCCACGCCGAGCGGCTTTTCGACGAAGATGTGTTTCTTCGCCTTGGCGGCCGCGGCGACCAGTTCCGCATGGCGGCCGGTTTCCGACGCGATCACGACGCCGGCGATGTCCGTGTCGCCCCAGATTTCCGCCGCGTCCTTCACGGCCTTGGCGCCGAGTTCCCCGGCGCGCTTCGCGGCCCGCGCGGCGTCGTGGTCCCACACGGCCTTCACGGTTACATCCTCACGCGTCTTCAGCGCGGTGATGAACATCGGCGTGTGGATGTGGGCGCAGCCGACGAACCCCAGCGTGATCTTCTTCTTATCCGCAGGCGCCGCCATCCGTGCGGTGAGAGCCGCCGCGCCGGCGGCGCCGACGGTCTTGACGAAGCTCCTGCGCGTGATGGGCATGTGTCGCAACTCCCAAATCCCAAGCCCGAAGTCCCAAATCCGCAAACCAAAATCGTAAATCCGCAATCTGCAATCCGCAATCCGCAATTGAGAGCGCGGCCTCACGACTGCAGGGCTTTTCAATTCTCGCCCTTGTTCATAGGGCAGATGAACGCCAAAGCGGCGAAGGGGTCCGCTATGAAGCGTCGCAGGGCGTCTGGCAGGTATTTGTGCCGGGTACGCTGTCGAATCAGCCCAAGCGTCAGATTAC
>JAPLOD010000330.1 GCA_026692735.1 Planctomycetota bacterium
GGCTTCGCCGTGCCGATAGCTGCCTGCGTCGCGGTGGCCGGCGTCTGCTCCCCCACCGGCCGCGACGCGAAGCCGATGGGCTCGGCCTTCGGAGGCACGCGCAGAACCGTCTCGCTGGGTTTCCTGAAACCAAGCGCGTCAGTTTGCGGGGCCACGCGCGGGGACGGAACCTTGGGCGGCAACGTTGCCACGGCGACGGCGGGCGGAGTGGCCCCTTTCGCTGGCCCTGCCTCCCTGCCAGATGACGAGGCTTTGGGGTCATCTGAGGATGTTGGGCGGTTGCCTGTGGAGAGAATCAACCCGAGCGCAGCCAGGAGCAGGACGGCAAGCCCCGGCAGCAGCCACGTGGCGGACTTGACCGCATCCGTCGTCCGCGTCTCCCGGCGCTGCGAGCGGAGTTTCTCGGCCGCCGGCACAGACGTGGCCTTCTTCACGGGCCCGCTCGGCACCGCGCCACCGCTGAACGGCGACTTCGCCGGAGCGAGTTCAGCGTGCCGTGGCGGCTTGCCGCGTATCACCCGGCCAAAATCTTCGGCCAGCACCGCCGCGGATTCGTAACGGTCCGCGCGGTCCTTGGCGAGCAGCTTGGCGAGGATCGCCACAAGGCCCTTGCTGACGTGCGCGCCCAGATCATTGGGGTTCGGGCATTTTTCGCTGATGTGCTTGCTCATCACCACGACCGACGTGGCGCCATCGTACATCGTCTTACCTGTAAGCATGTGGTAGAGCGTGGCGCCGAGCGAATACAGGTCGCACTTGGCGTCCAGATCGCGCTGTCCGCGAGCCTGTTCGGGCGAGATGTAGTGCGGCGTGCCGACTGCCTGCCCCTGCTGGGTGAGGTGCTTCTGCGCTTCGTTCTCAGTCTCGAGGCGGGCCAGGCCCAGATCGCAGAGCTTTGGCGTCCCATCCCTGTCAATCAGGACGTTGTCGGGCTTCATGTCGCGATGCAAGATGCCCTGAGCGTGGGCGTGGGCAAGGGCCTCAGCCATGGCCTTGCCGATCCTGAGAACCTGCTCCTCGCTGAACTTTGCCTTGGCCAGCATGTCCTTCGCGCTGGGGCCGTCCACATACTCCATCGCGAAGTAGTAGATGCCGTTGTCCTGCCCGACATCAATGCCACCTACGACGTTGGGATGGTTCAGCTTTGCCGAGGCTTTGGCCTCGCGCACAAAGCGTTCGATAAAGGTCGCCTGCTTGGCAAGGCTGGGGGGCAATACCTTGACGGCGACGATGCGGTCCATCGAGAGCTGGCGGGCCTTGAAGACTGTCCCCATCCCGCCTTGCCCGATACGCTCGAGCAACTCGAAATTGCCGATCTTCGCAGTTTTACGCGCCTCGGCCATTGGCCGCCCCTGCCCCCGTACCTACGTACACTCTTTCGACGTGCAGCACAACCTGAAACTAAGACGTATTTGTAACGCAAAACGCGGCTCAGCAAGAGAAAAGATCGGACAAATCCTTGGGTACCAAGTTGTTGCCGAATGCACACGTGCAACTTTGCGCAGCGTTCTGTGACTGACCGCCGGCCAGACCCTCGCACCTGCATTTGCAACTGGAGCAGGCTTTGCTAGTATCCCATCTGACCGGGAGTCCGGATGGCGAGCAATGGTCACTCTGACCCGCTTTCGCCGTGATTCGAGGTAGGAACGGAATGCCAACGTACGAATACGAGTGCGCAGCCTGCGGCCATGAGTTCGAGCGCTTCGAGAGCATCAAGGCAGAGCCCAATCATACCTGCCCCAAGTGCAGCAAGAAGAAGGCGCAACGCCGCATCTCTGGCGGCTGCGGCTTGATCTTCAAAGGCAGCGGCTTCTACTGCACTGACTACAAGAGGTCCTCGCGTTCCGCGTCATCCTCGAAGAACGAGTCGAAACCTTCAGGCGCCAAGCCGGAGTGCAGTTCCTGCGAAACCGGCGCCAAGACCGGCTGTCCGGCTGCGGGCAAGTCGTAATCCCCTTTTCCCTTCTCCGTTGTCTCTGTACTACTATCCGTTGGAATCTTCGCGTGGCGCGAAGATTCCCGTCCTACTGCTTTCCCTGTCTGCGTTCATCTGCGTTCATCTGCGGTTCCAAACCGCGCTGTGTCCCCTGCGGCAGATCATTCGTGCCGCAACGCCACAATCGGGTCTAACTGCGATGCGCGCCACGCAGGGTACAGACCGAAGAAGATCCCGACCGCCGCCGAGAAGACCAGCGCCACCACGACCGACAGCATGCTCAGCGTGGCCGGCCACTTGAAGATCAAGCTGACGCCTGTTGACAATCCGATCCCCAGCACGACGCCGAACGCTCCGCCGATCGCACTCAACACCACGGCTTCCACCAGGAACTGCGTCATGATCGCCAGGTCCGTCGCGCCCACCGCCATGCGCAGGCCAACCTCGCGCGTGCGCTCCGTCACCGAGACCAGCATGATGTTCATGATCCCGATGCCGCCGACCAGCAGCGAGATGAACGCGATCGAGGACAGCAGCGCCGTGGCCGCCAGCAGCACCGAATCCACCAGCATCGCCATCTGTCCCAGGTCCTGCGTCTCTATGTCGTCGCGGCGGTTTGCAGGCAATCTGTGGCTCTGCCTGATCGCCGCCCGGATTTCGTCCTTCACCCGCGAGATATCTCCTCGCGTCCGCGCCGAGACGAACATCATGCCCACATAGCGGCTGCCGGTCAGCCGCTGCTGCACAGCCGTGATCGGCGCGAGGATGACCTTGTCCTGGTCCTGCCCGGTCAGGAACGTCCCCTTCGCTTCGAGCACCCCCAGCACCAGGAACGGCTGCCGGTTCAGACGAATCGTCTGCCCGATAGGGTCGAGGTTCCCGAACAACTCCCGCACAACCGTCTGCCCCAGCACGCATACCTTGGCGCACGACCGCAGGTCGGCCTCGGTGAACGGCACGCCGCCGCCGATCTTCCATTCGCGGATGCCCAGGTAGCTGGGCCACACGCCTTGCACCTGCGTGCCTATGTGCTGGTTCCCGTACACCGCCTTGACGCTTGTGTCCTGCGCCGGCGAAACGCCGGCGACGGAAGGACAGTTCGCATGGACGGCTCGCACGTCGTTCATGTCGAGCGGCCGCCGGAACTGAGCGACTCCTGGATCTTGTCCCGCCCGCTGATCCCGATATTCACCAGTGCCACCACGCACATGACGCCGATCACGTTGCCCAGCATCGTCAGCGCCGAACGCAGCTTGTTCGCCGCCAGAGCCTGCAATGCAATCCGCAACGGCGCGATCATGACCAGTTCCCGTGAGCCATTTCCGCCCCCTGTTATCGCCGTTTCCCTGGAAATGGCAACGCCAAGCGCGCTGGTGCACCGGCCCCGCCACTCCATCCATCCCTTGCCGCCCGTGGCCCGGCCCTCGTCTCTCGGGTTCCGTGTCCAGAACTGCACATCGTGCAGCCCGCGCATTGCTCAGCGGGATCTCTCGCCGTTCCACGGAGAGTGTTCCTTGAGAATCGTAGGGAGCTCTTAGGTACACATTGGGGGGGCGCACCCAGACCCAATGCGCCGCGTGGCGCCTGCGAGCGCGCCTTGGACTCAGAGATGCGTCGCCGCCTTGGCCGCCTTACCGCGGTTCCTTCGACCCTTGTCCAGAGACTGCGGTGTACAAAGTGGCGTTACTGGGCTCCGGTCGTTGACGTTCCAAGGCGATGCGCCTCGCCGGCCGGGAGGAGGAAACGCATGCGACAGATCCTCTGTGGTCTGATTCTGGGTTCGGCGGTGCTCAGCGCGGCTGCGCAGTGCCAGGAGGTGATCGTGACGCCTGACGAGAGTGACGAAATCCTCGCCAACCCGGGCATGGGCTGGGAAACTTTCCATTGCACGAGCAAGCGGGACAAGAGCCTGCCGCCGTGGATTCCTTCGACTGTTCATTACGCGCGCTGGGGGTGGGGGGAGCTTGAGCCCGCCCCTGGGAAGATTGACTACGCGTTCCTCGACAAGGTGCTGAAGGAGACCCACGACTCCGGCCAGGCGTTGGCGTTCCGCGTCATGTGTTGCTCGACGAGCCTCAACCAACCTTACCATCCGAAGTGGCTGAAGGAAGCCGGCGGCCGGGAGCTCCAAGCCGACTATGAAGGGCACGGGCCGTTTCCGATTCCCGACATGGACGATCCCATCGTCTTGAAGGCGCACCTGGACTTCGTCGCGCGGCTGGGAGAAAAATACGATGGGCACCCGGACATCGCTCACGTGGACCTCGGTTCCGTCGGCTGGTGGGGCGAATGGCACTTGAGCGGTTCCAAGAACTGCAAGATGACCGCCGACGAGAACTGCCTCAAGGTCGTCAACACCTATCTGTCTGCCTTCAAGAAGACACCGTTGTTGATGCTCATTGGCGGTGGGCGTTCTCTGAAATATGCCACCGGCCACGGCACGGGCTGGCGGGCCGACTGCCTCGGCGACATGGGCGGCTTCTCGAAGACCTGGTCCCACATGCTCAAGGGCTATCCGTTCTGGGTCAAAGAGGCTGGCATCCAGGAAGCCTGGAGAACGGCCCCCGTCGCCTGGGAGTCGGGCTGGGACATGCGCAAGTGGGTGCAGGAGGGCTGGCCGTTGCGTTACATCTTCAACTACGCCCTGGCCTGCCACGCATCAGTCCTCAACAATAAATCCGCCCCGCTGCCCCAGGGCGACAACGTGCGGCCGGAGCTCGAAAGGTTCCTGCGCAGGCTCGGCTACCGCCTTGTGCTCAAGGAACTGAAGCACCCCGCCGAGGTCAAAGCAGGCGAGCCGCTGGCCATCACCATGAAATGGCAGAACACCGGTTCGGCGCCATGCTACAGGCCTTATCGCCTGGCGTATCGCCTCGCGATTGCGCTGCCTGACGGCAAGGAACACGTCGAGATCATCCAGAGCGACACGACAGTGAACCGCTTTCTGCCGGGAACGATGGAGTTGTTCACGCCTGAATTCCTCAAGGAACCGAAGGACTTGCCGGCGGGCGAGGTCCAGACTGTGACCGACGCGCTCAAGCTCTCCCAGGATTCGCCCCCTGGAGCCTACAGCCTTGCCGTTGGCGTGGTTGACGCCCGCACGGGCCTGCCAGTCGTTCGGCTCGGCATTAAGGGGCGCGCGGAGAGCGGCTGGTATCCGCTCAGCAACGTGCAGGTGTCGCGGAAACCTTAGTATAGCGGCGCGTGACGCCGATAGCTCTGCTCTTGGCGGCGCGGAAAGCGCGACTTCAACGTCGTGTGCCACTGCTGGCCTACCCGGCAGTGCCGTTGCTCCCGCGCCCAAAAGGCCCCCGCGGGTCCTTCAAGGGAAACTGAAGCTGGACGGCGAGGACGTCCTACCCGGCTTCACACTGGCGCTGGACCGGCTTTTCGCGGAACTGGACTGATGTCGCCATGTGACTGCCTTTCTCACTTTCCTGTGGCAGCACTTGTCATGGGAAGGTAGACTGTTACTGTGGTCGTTCGGCAGGACCATTGTGGAGACAACGCTATGCTAACGGCTGCAAAGCCGCGCAAGCTGAAAAAGAGAATCCGGCAAGGGCCGGTCGTGCTGAGGTCGCGAGAAGAGGCGTCCGCGTACATCGCGAAGCATGCCAAGCCGATCGGACACAGCCCCAAGGGCCGGCCTATCTATGGTTACGCAGACCTGAAAAGGCTCGACGTGCAGTATCCAGCCCAGTAGGCCATGTCTCAGGGAAGTTCAGAGAACGGGTTGAGGACTGGTGGGGAGAAAGACTGCAGGGGTAATGCAAACTCAATACACAGTCATACGCCCGCTTGGCTGGCCGCCCATCCGCTCAACATGAAACCTGCAACCTGAAACACAAACACGCCCCGTCGCGTAGTGGCGCCCCTTCAACCTTCGTGTACAATCCCGGCAAGTCCTAACCGGGGATCGAGCGGTGCCCATGGACGCCTCCAACCAGGACCCCTACCTCACCCCACCAACTCCCAAGCGCCCTGCCAGGAGCGCCGGTCGCCCAGGCCGTCCCGAAAGCGACATCCCCGCTCCGCTCCCGTTGGAAGACCTGACCGGCGACGTGCTGCTGGAGTCCGCCCCGCGCGTCATGTTCCAGGGCCAGATCGTGCCCTCGCTGGGCGGCATTCCCCTCCTGGCCCAGTTGGGCCGCGGCTCCATGGCCGCCATCTACCTTGGCATTGACCCCGGCCTGGGCATTGAAGTCGCGGTCAAGGTCCTGAAGCTGCGCTTGGCCCAGCCCGATATGATCAAGAGCTTCCAGCGCGAAGCCCGGCTTGCCGCCAAGGTCGAATCGCCGCACCTCGTGTATGTCAAGGACGTCAGCGAGGAGAACGGCCTCCACTACTTCGTGATGGAGTACGTGCCAGGCATGACCGCCAGCGCCTATCTGCGCCAGGTCAGAGACTCCGGGCGCGCCGGCCTGTCCGAAACCGAAGCCCTCGCCATCTGTATCGCGGCCACGGAGGGCCTCGCCGTCGCGCACCGCAAAGGCATCATCCATCGCGATGTCAAGCCCGAGAACATCCTCATCCCCAACGCCAACGCGCTTGTCCCCGCTGAGGCCAGAATCGCCGGAGACGAGGGCAAGCGTCTGGTCTTCTCCGCCGCCAAGCTCGCCGATCTGGGTCTCGCCCATGCCGGCGACGCGAGCGGCGGCTTCGGCAGCGCGGGAGCCGCGGGCACGCCCGGCTACATGGCGCCGGAGCAGGCCACCGATCCCCAGCATGCCTTCAAGCCGGCCGACGTCTTTGGCCTGGGCGCAACCCTCTACACGCTTCTGGCCGGCGATACGCCGTTCCGCGGCAACGACAAGGTCGAAGTCGTCATGAACACGGTCCACAAGCCGCACCTGCCCCTGCGCAAGAGCCGCCCGGACCTCTCAGCGGCCACGCTGCAACTGGTCGAACAATGCCTGGACAAGGATCCCGCGAGCCGCTTCCCCGACGCGTCCGCCTTGCTCGAAGCGTTGCAGTCCTGCCGTGCCGCTCCCGGGCAGTATCAGCCGTCGCCGTCGCCGGTGCTCGACGAGACGCCAGTGCCGCTCGTGGAACTGCCCGCGGAAACGGCGGACACGGTTCCCGGAGCCAGCGCCAGGCTTTCCGGCCGCCGCCACGCGCCCAGCCCGCGGGTTTCCGAACGGACGTTGTTCCTCCTCATCGTCGGCGTCGCGGCCCTGATAGTGCTCGTTCTGCTGGTGCTCTTCCTCTCCGTGTAGTGATGCCGAAACTCCTCGGATTCCCGCCTCCGCGTCAGGAGTTGTGGATGGTGTCACCGGGACTCGCTCTTACAGTAGAACTAATGTCCCACTGCAGTTTTCTTGATGTGTTCAATCTCACCCTGAAGTGCGTCCGCCTTCTTGACATCGCCGGTATCCTTGCACAGGTCGCGCAGAAGCTCGGCAACCATAATCCAATGCGGGCTGGGGCCACGATAGTTCGTCTTGGGCATCATGTTCAGGGCGTCCTGCAGCGGTTTGATGGCCAGTTGCGGCTGTCCCATTTCGCGCAGCAGCTCCACGGCGCGCTTGGCCAGGGCCGCGCCCTCCGCGCCCTCGCCGGCGCTCTCTTTCACCGCCGCCAGAGCCACCTGCACGGCCAAGTCCTTGCGGTTTTCGGCCACGCACATATCAATCTCTTCGATACGCAGCTTGGCCACCAGGTCCGGGCGTCTCAGGCCCTGGAAGATCCTCGACGTGGCTTCGTAGAAGTTCAGCTTTTCCAGGGGCGTCTTGAATATCTTGGAAAACTTCCCCAGCATCGAGAACGTAAAATCGGGGTATTCCTTGAACTTCGTCTGGAGGTACTGCCATTGGGCTTCCGCTGACGCGCGCGGCAAGTCGCCGGCCGCGGTGGCGTCGCCGAGCGCCAGCCAAGCGGGACGGCAGTAGGGATTCTTCCTGACAGCGGCGATGAGCAGGTTAACGCGGGCCTGCGCGGGCAGCGCCGCGGCGTTTTCCTCGCTGACGCGGTAATACAGGTCCGCGTCCTCATAGCTCTCCTCTTCCGACATTCCTCGGGCTTCAATGCCCACAAAGCAGTCCAAGATGAACCACCCCGACTGCGGATCAATAATCCGGGCGGTGAAATACTTCTGATCCTGATAGCGCCCGTGGCTGTGCAACTGATAACCCTGGGCGCCATCGTTCAAGACCCAGCCGACCCAGAAATGTCCCCCGCCCGCGTTGCTGACACCGCCAGCCATGTACGCCGGGAGGCCGAAGGCGCGGCAAACGGCGCGCGCATAGTAGGCCTGGTCGCGGCATACGCCTCCATACTGCTTGAGGTTGGCGAGAGTGTATTCATGCCCGGCGAGCTTGCCCTTGCCATCTCTGATCTTACTCATGTCATATTCGATCTCCGAGTAGACCGTGCCGAGATTGGGGCGGCAAGTACCGTATTTCTTCAAGATCCATTCGCGTTCGGAGAGCAGCGTCGTGTCGCTGGCCACATACGTTAGCAGGCGCCAGGGCATGGCCTTGAAGCCGGGGCAGAGCTTGGCCTGGTTATTGACATACCAGCCGAACGCCTCTTCCATCGTGCAAACTGTCACGGGTTTGGAGATCAGTTCGGGAACCCCCATGGCGTTAAGGAAGCGTAATATCACCTCGTCGTCCCACACGACGGCGAAGGCCAGCAGCAGGTTCTCAAGGGCCTCGGAGTCTTTGGGAAACTTTTCATGCAGCGCAAGGGCTACGCGCGCGGCATTGGGCATGTCGTCTTCGGCCGCATTGACCGCCATCAGAAAACGATCGCGCAACTTGGGCTTGGCATCAAACCAGGCCTGGAGTCTGGCCTTTTCATCCGCGCTCAACGGCGGGCTTGGTTCGCCGCCAACTACTGTGGTCTTGCGGTCTTCATGGGCTTCCTGTACCTTGGCCATGCGAAGAGGGCCCAAGCCTGCCGCTGGTTTGAGTGCGCCGGGTCCATTGCCCTGCTCCACCGCGCGTTTGGGGCACGGCGCTTCGCCTGTGAGGCGCAGCCACTGGAGCTGCAGGAAAGGTCCTTTGAGCTTGGCTGCCGGGGGCGCTTCAGGGCCCTGCGCTAACGACACCAGGGCCTCAGTTGGATTCGCATCAACGTCGCCGCCCCAGGCTCGGGAGAGGGCGGCGCAATCCAGGAAACATACGCAGATCAGAAAAAGCCGCAGGTGAAACATAAAGCCACCCCCTTGGCTGGTACACACCCTCCTGCAAGTTTCCTCGTGTCAACGGCCCAAGCGAACCAGCCTTCCGCTGGACGCTGCACATTTGCTATACGTAACGCGGCAAAACGGCTCAAATCCTCCCACGAATTCTTCGCAGATGCCTCCCGGGCCCGCCGGTCTACTCCACCTTGGGCTTTCGTAGCCGTTCACGGGGCAGGAGTCAAGCATCTTGAACTATTCTTCGGGCATCATTCCGGGCACACCATAACCAACTCTCCAAGCCGGGCAGCCTCGTTTGCGCGGCCGACTTCCGTCACGGTTTGAACGGCATTGGCGCCCCGCCGCTTCGTTGCCCTCCACAGCCCCGCCGGAAACGCCTTTGTCGAAGCCGCAGACTTTAGTATACAGGAACCCCGACTCGCGAGGACCCGTCGTGCCGATCATGCAGGTCGCGCTGCTCAAGGAACTCCCCCGCCTCGCCGTGGGCAAGACGCAGGACCTGCACGTCCTCGTGCGCCTGGAGTTCCCCGCGCCACAGGAAAGCACCAAGCGCCCGCCCATCCACCTCGCACTCGTCCTCGATCGCAGCGGCTCGATGGCCGGCGAGAAGCTCGAGCTGACCAAGCAGTCCGCCGTCTTCTTCATGAACTGGCTTACCCGCCGCGATTTCCTCACTGTCGTGACCTACGACGACAGAGTGGACCTCCTGGTCCCTCACACGCCGCTCACCGACAAACGCGCCATCGCGGAGAGGATCAAATCCATCACCAGCGGCGGGCAGACGAACTTGAGCGGCGGGTGGGTCCGCGGCATGGCCGAACTCCACGAACACCGCGAGCCCGGCCATCTGCACCGCCTCGTGCTGCTCACCGACGGCCAGGCCAATTCCGGCGTGACCGCCCCGGAGCAGCTTGCCGCAATCGCGGCCAAGAACCGGCAGCGCGAGATCGTCACCACCACGGTCGGCTTCGGCAACGACTTCGACGAGAAGATCCTCAAGAGCATCGCCGAAAGCGGCGGCGGGCGCTTCCATTATGTGAAGGAGGCCGAGGGCCTCGCCAAGGCGTTCCAGGATGAGTTCGGCGAACTGGCAACCATGGTGGGCCAGAATGTCGAGCTGCGCGCGGCGCTCAACGAAGGGGTCACCGTCGCCGACGTGCTCACCGACATCCCCTGCGACCGCACCGATGGATCGCTCCGCGTGCCCATGGGCGACGCCCGCGCCGGCGACGTGAAGCTTTTTGTCTTCAAGCTGCGGATTGCCGACAAGCTCTGTGCCCAGCCCGGCGCCGCCGCGCTCGGCACGCTCACCGCCCGCTGCGACGCGCTCTCCGGCGACATGCTGCCCGAGAGCCAGAGCCTGCCGCTGGAGAGCGACGTAGCGGACGCTGGCGAGCCGCCGGCCCTTCATCCGGAGGTGCGTCGTGAAGTGTGGCTGGCCCACAGCGCGCGGCTGAAACTCGCTGCCGCTCGACATCTGGATTCCGGCGAGCACCACGAGGCCGCGCAGGCCCTGCGCCGCCACGCGCAGGCGGCTGAGGAGCTCGCCAGGCAGCCCACCGAGCAGCTTGTGCGGGAGGAAGTGGCGCAACTCCTTGCCGCGGCGGAGGAGATCGAGCGCGACGCCGACAGACCCAGCTTGAGCAAGCAGCTCGTCCACAGCGCCACGCAGCTTTCCGCGCGCCGCGGCACGTACAGGATGCTCGCGGGCGTCAAGAAGATCCAGGCTGTCGTTGCCGCCAGGCGGCCCGAGGAGATCCAGGACGTGCTCCTGGCGCTGGAGCGGGAGCTGCACGACCGCGGTTTCGACGTTGAACGCATCGGCAGGGCCAGGCTCATCCTCCAGGAGCTGCTCGACAATGCCGTGGAGCACGGCTGCAAGGGCCGGACGGACGCGGTGGTGCGCGTGGAAGGGCACATCTCCGACGCGTACGTCCGCCTCATCGTCACCGACGACGGCCCCGGCTTCGACTACGAAGCGAAGCTGACACACGAGAAAGAGCACGTCCTCGCGCCCGGCCAGCGCGGCCGGGGACTGCTGCTGATCCAGCGCCTCGCCGATCGCGTTGACTTCCAGTGCAACAACGGCACGCGCGCCGAAGCTGTCGTGGAGCGGCGCGCACTGCGCATTGCGGCCCAGCATGCGCCCCGCTCCGCGGCGGAGAAGGCCCTCGCGGGCAAAGACTTCAGCGTTCAGCACGAGATGCGTGCCGAGAAGGGAGTCGTCATTGTCAAGCTGAAAGGCGTGCTGGACGCGCACACATTCGAACGGGTCGAGGAGACCGTCACGGACCTCTTCGCCCGCGGCTACTACAAGCTCATCGTGGACATGGCGGAAGTGGACTACATCAGCAGCGCCGGCGCGGGGGTTTTCATCGGCGCGTTATCCGAGGCGCATGAGCACAACGGCGACATCGTGCTGCTCGGTCCCACCCACACCGTCCGCGAGGTCTTTGACCTCCTCGGGCTGACGCAGATCTTCAGGGTGTGCGACGACCTGGTGGCGGCCTACGCGCTGTTCTAGGACTATCCCATGCCGAGACGAGCTGTCTTCCTTGACCGGGACGGGGTGCTCAACGAGCTCGCGCTCAACCCCAACACCGGCGAGTACGAGTCGCCCCACTTGCCGGCCGACCTGAAGATGCTGCCCGGCGCTGTCGCGGCCGTGCGCCGTCTGCAGGACGCCGGCTTCCTGGTCTTCATCGTCTCCAACCAGCCCAGCTTCGCCAAAGGCAAGGCCACGCTCGAGAACATCGGGATCATCGCCGACACCGTGGACCGCGCCTTGCGCGCCTGCGCAGTCACCATCACGCACGCCTACTATTGCTACCACCATCCGCAGGGAACCGTGCCCGGCTACGCAATCCCGTGCGAATGCCGGAAGCCCGGCATAAAGAGCCTTCTCGAGGCCCGCGACCGCTTCGGCGTGGACCTGGCGCAATCCTGGATGATAGGCGATCAGGACAGCGACATTGAGTGCGGCCGACGCGCCGGCTGTCGCACCGTCATGATTACCAACCCGCTGTCCGCCTACAGGCGCGCCGGCGTGCAGAACTCCACGCTTGTCGCCACCGACCTGCCCGACGCCGTGGAGAAGCTCCTCGCAGCGGAGAAAGGGCAGACGCGATGAAGTGCCTCGTCCTTGCCGCGGGCATGTCCACGCGCATCGCCGCGCTCACCGGTGGTGCGCCCAAGCCGCTCACCCCCGTGGCCGGCATCCCCGTGCTGCACCGCAATCTCACGTGGCTGGCGCGCCACGGCATCCGCGAGATGTACATCAACCTGCACTACCAGGCCGCGGAGATAAGGGCCTCCGTCGGCGACGGCGCCGCGCTGGGCGTTAAGATTGCGTGGTCGGAAGAAGACCCGATACTCGGCACAGCCGGCGCGGCGAAGAAGCTGGAACGCGAACTGACCGCCGGCGGCGGCCCGTTTCTCCTTGTCTACGGTGACAACGTGTTCAGCTTCGATCTCGCGCGCATGATCGCCGATCACATGAGCAGGCGGGGACTGACACCAGTTTGCGGCAGTATGCAAACTGGCTGTCTGTCCCCGCCGTCTCCGTTGCTCGGCACCATCGCCGTCTTCGATACGGCGAAGAACCTGCACACGGGCATTGCCGGCGGACGCGTCGCCGCAGATGCCGGCGGCCGGATCACGGGCTTTGTGGAAGGCCAGCCCGAAGCGCCCGGCAACGTGAATGCCGCTTGCTACGTCCTCGAGAACGCCGTCCTCCAGTACATCCCTCCCCCACCCCAGGCCACGGACTGGGCGCGCCAGACCTTCCCGCAGATGCTGGCCGCGGGCCTGCACCTCCGCTCCTATCTCATCGAAGGCTACTGCCTGGGCATTGATACGCCTGAAAGCTACGCGCGCGCGCAGGAGTATTTCCGCAGTGGAAGGCTGAGGTGAACCGCCAAGACGCCGAGAACGCAGCGAACCAGCCCTACGAGAAATGAGCTTCGTTGACAGGAGGACCGAGAAAGGTATCGTCGCCGGCAGGGACCTCACATAGGGGGCGTATCATGTCCGCAACGCAGGCGTCGTTCTTCGAGCGAGACCTTGTAGGCTTTGGCGCCGGACATGTGGTCATGGCCAAGGCCATCTATGACTATTGTACCTCCGTCCTTGGTGCTGAAGTTCACTACCGGAAGGAGCGTTACGACACCGGTGGGGGCGGCCAAAAGCAGACCATCTTCTGGCTGAAGACCACGCGCAACTTCTTCGCGTTGATCGATCTTGAGCGTGCCGGCCGTCTCCGCATAGCCTTTCCAGACAAGGACAACCTTGTTCACGATCACGGTGCCCAGTGGATGTCGAAACGACAGGGCGAGACGGGCAAACGGGCGAAGTTCTTCGACCTGCCACAGAAAGTCACAGACGGGCTCGTCGCGGAGGTGTTGCGCACGATCAGCCGCATCCACGACAACGCCTTGCAGTATTACCTTGAGACGCACGATTCGACAAAGACCTGGACCAGAATGTTCGGCATACCGTCCGGCAAGGCAACGCCTTTACCGGCCCGTGGCCTCACGGAACAGGAGTTCCAGGCCGTCTACGGGGACGGTAGATGCCGCATCTCGGGAACAAGGGAGCACCTGGAGATCGGCTGGCTGGATGGGAAGCCTGTACTGGTCTCGGCGACCTGCAACCCGACGCCATCCAGGTTCATCGGGAAGGCGTTGAACTGCATCCCGGTCGAGGTAAGGGAAACGGTATGGCACCGGGACGGCGGGGCCTGCACGGCGCCAGGCTGTGGTTGCGGCGTCTACATACACTTCGACCACCTCATACCGCGCTCAAAGGGCGGCAGCAATACGGAGAACAACATCGTACTGAAATGCCGAAGCTGCAACCTCAGCAAGTCGGGCAGGCTCCAGCCTTAAGGCCCCACCTCGACGTTTGTCTTCGCGATTTCGTCCGGCCGGCCGGCGAACAGACGGCCACGCTGGGATCATTCGTGGGCTTCAACCGCTACCGCCCTGCCGGTACCCAGCAGTTCTTGGTTGGCTGACCATCCTTCGGTGTGGGACGGACGGGGACCGAGGACGCCGACAAGTACCTCGGTGAAGGGCCTGCAAGCGTCCAGTTTCCGCTGTTTCAACGCAAGCCAAGCGACGGTATCGCCCCCACAATGGGAATTCGGCTCGCCGCGAAGCACCTGCAATGAGAATAGGGCGTAGCCGCGGCCATCATGGTCTTTGGGACCAGCGCTCGTTAGGCTCCCGACGGCGTTCATGTACGGTGCAAGGCGGTCCTTGGTCAGGCTGGAGAGCTGCCAGCGGAACACTCTTATTGCCGCCTGGGTTAGCGCCACAGCGAGAACCTGCTTTGTTGCGGCGCCGGACACGCGAGGATTCGCCACACCGTCTACCGAGCGGATCTCCGTTGGTCTAGCCCAATGACTCACAAACTCCTCCTCACTATTGGCCAAGATACCTCAAGCTATGCACACTGAATGGGCCGCCCTGTCGCACGATGCGCGCGATGAACTTTACAGGCTCCCCTTTGTTGAGTGCCATAACGCTCACGTTCGCTGGAACAATCAACAATAGATCGGCAATCAAAGACTCATCAGAAGGTTGCATCTTGATATTGACGAAGCTGCCTCCACCACCGAATCGTGGCTCTTCAACATGCTCCACAATCCCCGCCCACTTCACAATCTTGCCCTCGTACTTCTCCCTGAAGGCTTTGGCCGCGCGCGCCTCATTCTGATCCTGTGCCTTCACGCCGCACGCCCGCATGTATTCCGCCCAGGTTATGTCGGTCGGCTGGAGCGCGGCAGCCCTCTCTTGCGCCGCGCTCTGGGCGGCCAATGCCGCCTTCCTCTTTTCTATCACCTCCTGCTTTTCCTCGGGCGTAAGCCACCTACCGTTGTCAAGCACCTTGCCTTCCGCCCTCATCTTCTCGGCATATTGGCGCGCACGTTGGCGCGATTCCTCCTGCTCTTTTGTTTTCACGGCAAGCCGCTCTTGCACATACTCCTCTATAGCGGCGGCTTCTTTCTCTTCCGCTTCCTTTTCCGCTGGTGTGAACCATTTCCCGTTGAAGTACACTTTCCCCTTGTTCTTCTCGGCGGTGGCCTCGGCTGTCTCAATCCGTTCGATATCTGACACCGCGATGGACCACGTCATGCCCGGTTGGTGAAGATCAATGAACTGCTTGCCTCGGCGAGTAATCGTGCCCTCAAGTGTCTTCCCGCTCTTCAGCACGATCGTCTCAATGGCGGGGGCGTCGTCGTCCTGTTTCGCCTCACCTGCTGCCGGTTGGTTGCCCGCGCCATCCGGCTCTTCGCCAAAGCACACCGATCCCAAGACAAAACTGATGACGAGAACGTACCGCATACCCCCTCCTGCATACCGTGGGCCGCGCCAGACGTAGTAGCGCCGCAAAACAATGACCAATACGTGACCTACCCAAAGATACCCCAAACTCCGGGAGGAAGCAGGATTTTCGCGCTCGAAAGCCAGAATGGCTCATGCAGGTGCGAACCGCGGCGCGGGGAATCCGGAGTTTTTCTCATTTTTGTACCGCGCAAATTTACTTTCCACACTTATTCAGACAGGCGCTGGTGATCGCCGCGGAGAATACCGAACGGAGGAGACGACTATGATGTACCTTGTGAGCTGTGCCGTTGCTGTCCTTGTGACCTTATCTGTCAGGCTCGCAAGAGTATCCCTGACGGCGGATTTCGGCATCACACCACGAAAGCGGTTGAACCGTTGTCACGCCACTACCCGCGCTCCTTCGGGCCGCGCCGTGATCGCGTTCAAGCCTACTGCGGTTTCTTCTCGTTCAGCAACCGTCGTACTTCCTCGCAGTCCTTGTCGCCGCGGCCGGAGAGGCAGATGACGATGATCTTGTCCGGGCCGAGTTGCTTCGCCAGTTTGCAGGCGTGCGAGACCGCGTGCGCGCTCTCTAGAGCGGGGATAATCCCTTCCAGCCGCGCCAGGCGCTGGAAGGCGTCGAGCGCTTCGGCGTCTGTGCAACTGTGATATTCCGCGCGGCCGGTGTCCTTAAGGTGCGCGTGCTCCGGGCCCACGCCGGGATAATCCAGACCCGCGGACACCGAATGCACCTGCGCCGTCTGCCCGTCGTCATCCTGCAGCACGTAGGTCTTCATCCCGTGCAGAATGCCGGGCAGTCCCTTGGCCAGCGTGGCCGCGTGGCGCGTGCTGTCCAGGCCGTAGCCGGCCGCCTCGACGCCCACCAGCCTGACGCTCTTGTCCGGAATGAACTCGTGGAAGATGCCCATCGCGTTGCTGCCGCCGCCCACGCAGGCCACTACGGCATCCGGCAGGCGTCCTTCGTGCTGCAGAATCTGCTCGCGCACTTCGCGGCCGATGATGGACTGGAAATCGCGCACGATCATGGGGAAGGGATGCGGCCCCACCGTTGAGCCGATCACGTAATGCGTCGTGCGCACCGACGCCATCCAGTCGCGCATCGCTTCGTTGCAGGCATCTTTCAGCGTTCGTTGGCCGCTGTGCACCGTCACAACCTTGCTGCCAAGCAACTCCATGCGGAACACGTTGAGCGCCTGGCGGCGGACATCCTCCGCTCCCATGTACACGCAGCATTCCATGCCGAACAGCGCCGCGGCCGTCGCCGTCGCCACGCCGTGCTGGCCGGCGCCCGTCTCCGCGATCACGCGCTTCTTGCCCATGCGCCGCGTCAGCAGAATCTGGCCGAGCGTGTTGTTGATCTTGTGCGCGCCGGTGTGGTTCAGGTCCTCGCGCTTGAGGTAGATCTTGGCGCCGCCGGCATCGGCGCTCAGCCGCGCGGCGAATGTCAGCGGGTTGGGCCGGCCGGCATACTCGCGCAGCAACGTGGCGAGTTCCCGGTTGAACGCCGGGTCGGCCTTGGCCGCGGCGTACTCGCGTTCCAGTTCCTGGCAAGCGGGCATCAGCGTCTCGGGGACATAGCGCCCGCCGTAGCCGTACTCGCCGCCGAAAAAGCCGAGAGCATCCGGCTGGGCAGTCTGGTCTTTCGTCTCCGTGACGCTGATGGGTTTGACCTCCACACGACGCGGCGCGGCCCTCTGCGGCCGCCCGCAGTCACAGAGTACGGGCACGACCGGCACGCTGCAAGTCGGATGCGCTCGCCGGCCACGCGCCGGGGGTATCGGTGTATTCCCTCGTAGCGCATTCCGGAGAATTGCGTTACGGTTCTGGCCCACATGCGAGGGAGATTGCCATGCACAGGTTGCTTCTGATTCTGGTGATTTGCGCCGCGCTTCCGGCGCACGCCGCGGCGGCGTCGGCGGTCTGGTGCGTGGGCGAATCCACCAAGGTCAGACCTGGTGACCAGCCACAGGACAAGACGGCGGTCTGGGATGGGGCGGCCAAGACCGTGTCGCTCGGCAGCGCGAAGAACGAGTACGTCGCGTTCCAGATTGCGGTCCGCGCGCTCGAGGGCAACCTTCAGGACGTCACGGTCGTACCCGCGGATCTGAAAGGCGCCAACGGCGCGACGATCCCCGTGGCCACTATGGACCTCTTCGTCGAGCACTACCTGGACGTGAAGGTCTCTTCGCGCGGCGGCGGCGCGCCGAAGGACATCATCCCCCACTGCACGGCGGGTGAGCACCCCGCACAGATGGTGCCGTTCAGCGCGAAGAGATACGGAGCGCCGTTCGCGGTCGCCGCGGGGCGAAATCAGCCCGTCTGGGTGGACATCTATGTCCCCGAGGACGCCGCCGCTGGAAAGTACACCGGCGCATTCAGCGTCACGGCCGGCCCGGCAACTCTCGCCGAGCTCAAGGTGGAGCTGACCGTGTGGAACTTCGCGCTGCCGCATGAGACGCACTTCAGGAGCTTCCTCTACACCGGTCCGGAGAACCTGGCATGGGGCCACCATATCCCCAGGGAACTCGATGCCCCGGCGTTCATCGCCATCGAAGAACGCTACTTTCAGATGGCGCATCAGCACAGGCTGAACTTCAACCCCTCCGCGGGCGGCATCGTCAACGAGATCGGGAAGCGCTACGCGGCGTACTTCGATGGCACCGGCTTCAAGGAGCGTGTCGGGAAAGGCGTCGGCCAGAACGTCCTGTGCATGTCGCCGGAAGGCGACACGGAAGCGGCGATCAAGAGCGGTGCGAAGGCAATCGTGGAATTGTACGAGGCAAAGAAGTTCACCGCCTTCCTCTTCGGCTACATGTGGGACGAGCCGCATTCCCCCGAAGACTTCGCGACATCCAAGCAGCGCTGCAAGTGGGTCCACGACGCTGTCGGCAAGAAGCTGCGGACCTTCATCGCCACGCCGCAGTGGCAGAAATACGACGGCGGCGACGTGGACATCTACTCCGAGCCTTCCATCGAGGACATCCCCAAGGTCCTGGCCCGCGGCGATACGGTCTGGGCCGTGAACGGCGGCTATGGCGCGGGCCCCTACGTGGACTCCCCCGGTTTCGGCGGACGCTCGATCGTGTGGATGAACTGGAAGATGAAGCTCGGCGGCTGGCAGTTCTGGGACTGCTGCTACTGGGTGGACAAGCAGAACCGCAAACACAAACAGGGCAACCGCTGGGTCCGCGACATGACCATGAAGGAGATAGACACCAACCCCGAGAAGTACCTCACGGACCTGTGGAACGATCCGCTCAACTTCGACGAGAGCCGCAAGAAAGGCTACCCCGTCGCCTGGTCCATCCGCATCAACGGCGACGGCCTGCTCTTCTACCCCGGCTACGAAGCCGGCATTGACGGCCCGATCGCCAGCTTCGCCATGAAATCGCTGCGGCGCGGCGCCCAGGACTATGAGTACCTCTGGCTGCTCCAGCAGAAGGGCAAGGAGGCCGAGGCGAACGCCGTTGTGGACACCGTCTGCCCGGCGCCCGGCAAGTGGAACGAAGACCCCGAAAGCTGGGACCTCGCGCGGCTGAAGCTGGCGGATCTGCTGAGCAAGTGACACGCAGCCGGCAAGACGTCACACGCCCGCCACGTTCTGCTTCCCGCCTTTGTGCTTGTGGCCATGCTGGCCGCCGTGTTTGCCGCCACGGCCCAGGATGCCGCGAACGTCGGTGACCGCGCTATGCACGGCTGCGCGCAGCGCTTTCCTGTCGGCATGGACAGCCGCGCGATCGCTCTTCAGCGTGCCCTTCAGCGCCTTGGCCGTCGTCTTGTCGCGGGCCTGCACGGCCGCCTTGGCCTTGCCGACATCGTCCTGGCGTTTGCCCAGGCTCCCCAGCAGTCTGTCGCCCGCGGCTTTGACGGACGCCGGCGCGTTCGGGTGAGCGGCCAGGCGGTCCTTGATCTTGTTGATGCGTTCGCCCAGCTTCTGACCGATGCGCTCCAGGCGGGCTCCCACCTTCGCCGCGTGCTTGCCGCCTCCCTTGCGGCCCCCGGCTGGCTTGTCGGCCGCGAACGACGCGCCTGCAAGGCTCAGTCCCAGCGCCACGACGACTGCTGACAGCGCGAAGTGTCTCATGTTCGCTCCTCCTCAAGACCAGGGCGGGACACCATCCCGCCTGTTCTCAAATGGGTAAAGGCTGTGAGCGCTGGCGACGTTTGCAGAAAAGTGAAGTGAAGCTCTACTGCCTGTGCAGGTCGAGAAAAGCGGATCGAAAGCCGGAAACCCGAACGGCTACTTCTTCTCCTCGATCTTTGGCTTCTCGTCGAGCTGCTTGGCGACGGCCGGCGGTATCGCCGGCTTTGCCTCCGGCTCGATCTTGGCGGGCGGAGGCGGCGGCGTGACATAGGCCTTCTTCGCCTTCTTCTCCTCGGCCTTCTCGTCGGCCTTTTTTTCCTCGGCCTTCTTCCCGTCCGCCTTTGGCGGCGAGGCGTCGGACGTCTTTTCCTCGGCCTTGGGCGCAGTCTCCGTCTTCTTCTCTTCTTCCTTCTTCTTCAGGTCCCGAGTCACGCTCTCGTAGACGTACTTGTACACCTTGTAGGGGTCGGGCTTGCCCGCCACGCTGAGAATCACGTCATCGCCTTCGATCTTCCCGAAGACAAACGTGTGCTCGGAGCCGTCCTTCAGGCGCAGCACCACCTTCGCGTTGGGCTTATCGAGGCCGCGGTCTTTTTCCGGCACGGCGTCCGCGTAGCTCTTGGCGTTGAGCGCCGACAGGTTCGACGCGATGCTGCTGACGCTGCTGTCGTCGGCCGCCGCGCCTTCCGGTTCGGTGAGCCACCAGAGCGGCTTCGGGTCATCCTTGCCCGGTTCCTGCTTGGGCTGCAGCGGTCCCTTGCCGGGGATCACCTTCTGGACGCGGACGACGTCGTTCCCCTTCTTGATGGCGATGTCTATGATGTCGTCGGCGGTGATGCTCAGGACCTTCAGGTCGTAGAAGTAGGCCGGGTCCAGGATGCGCTTCTCGCCCTCGGTGCGCACGCCCGCGTCTTTGTCCAGGCCCTTGTCAACATCGAAGATCGGCCCGCCTGCTTCCGTCCGGACGAACGTCTTGCCCCATCCCTGATCCTTGCCCACGTACAGCACAACGTTCCCCGCTTCGCTCTGCAGCGAGATTTCCGTGCGCCCCTTCTCATCCAGGTCGAACGACGAATCATCCTTGCTGCTGCGCGTCCCTTCCCGCATCGCGCTCTTGGTGTCCGACAGCAGCGTATCCACGCGGTCTTTCTGGACGGGCCGGCCCTTGCTGCTGGCCAGCACCCAGTTCTTGTCTTTCTTCTCCAGCTTCAGGGCGACGTCGCCCTTCTTGATCTCGATCTTGTTGACGCTGTCGCTGTTGAAGTCGCGTACCAGCTTCTCATTCACGTTCACGGGCGCCTTCACCTTCGGCCGCTCGCCCTGAACGAGGAAGAAGCCTGCCATCAGCAGGACGCAAAGAACCAGCAGAACGATAACCACGTTGGGCTTGATCATGTGTCACTCGTCACTCGCTACCCGTCACTCGTCACCCGTCACCCGTCACTCGTTACTCGTCACTCGTCACTCGTTACTCGTTACTCGTTACTTGTCACCGCGTAAAGCTCGATGGCCCGATCGTCTCCGCGAGCTTGCGCTCGTAACGGATCTGCGTTGCACGGCGCATCAGCGTCCGCGCCAGAGCCGCGATGATCACCAGCACAGGCATGCCGAAGATCAGCATGGCCTTTATCATGTTGCGTTTGAGGTCGTTCTCCTTGCCGGCGAGTGTGTCAATGCTGCGCGTCTCGTAGCCCTTCGAGCGCAGCTTGATCAGGTCGTCGCCGAGGCTGAAGGTCTCCGCGATGTTGACGATGATCTCCATGTTGGCCCGCATCTGGTTGCCCATCTGCCGCTGGCTCAGGTACATCGAGTGGAACGCTTCCGGCGCGGAACACAGCACCAGCACGCCGGGCTTGCGCTCCACCTTGGCCATCTCGGTCCCCTTCTTGTCCTTGTCCTTATCCTTATCCTTGTCCTGGTCGCCGTCGGAGGACGCGGCCTTCCATTCCGGCACCGGCTTACCCTCGTACGGGAAGGGGAACTCGCCTTCCGCCATGACGAAGACGTTCTTCGAGCCGGTGTACGCCTGTGTCTCCGGGTTGTACTTCAGCTCCTTGTCGGGGTTGATGCTCTCACTGAACGGCACCGTCCAACTCTGCTTCGAAGTCTTCGCCAGAACGCGGGCCGTCAGCCCGTTCTTCATGAGCGTCTCGCTGTCCAGCTTGATCTCGGCCGGGATAGGCATCAGCAGCGCGGGCATGTAGCGCGTCAGCACCGATTCCTGGTCAATGTTGCTCTCCAGGATCTTCACGTAGAACGGGAACCGCGCCATGTTCACTTCGCCGGTGAACATGTTGATCATCGGCATCTGTACGTTGCAGTGGTCCGCGACGATGCCGGCCCCGAAGCTGATCCCGGCCACGCTCAGGTAATCCTCCAGCCCGGTCGGCGTCTTCTCGGCGCGCCAGCCGAACTCCTGGCTGAGCTTGAAGGGGCTGGCGATCAGCATCACTCTGCCGCCGCCGGCCAGATACCTGATCACCTCGTAGCGCTGGCGCTCGTTCAGTTCCTTCGGCCGCACGAGGATCAGCAGGACGGCGTCGCTGGGAATGCTGTTGCTCTCGCTCAGGTCAACAGACTTGACCTCGAACTTATCCTTGGCCCCTTCCCACTGGCCGTGCTGCAGCCATTCGAACCCGCTGCCCTGTTGCTGCCGCCCCATCATCATGGGCGGCTGCTGGGCCACCGGCACGTCCACCGCGATGACCTTCTTCTTCGCCAGCGTCAACTCCAGGATCTTGCTGCCCAGCAGGTACTCGACCTGCTCCGGCGCGCCAATGGCCGGGATGTCCGCTTTCGGCTTGCTCTTGTACGTGATCTTGGCGCCGGTGAAGACCCTCAGCACCGAGAACTGGTCCTTCTTGATGTCCTGGACTTCATGTTCGAAGTTGTCCTTCCGCAACTGCTCGACCAGTTCTTTGTTGTCGGTTGGGTCAACGGCCTCCACCACGACCTTGCCCTTCGACGCCGTCTCGATCTCATGCAGCTTGTCCAGAATGTCGCGCTTCGTGCTCTCAAACCACGCCGGCACGGTGCCGGATATGTAGTACGTGATGGTCGCGGTGTCATCCAGCGTGTCCATGATGCGCCCGAACGGCGCGCTGACGCTGTACTTGCTCTCGCCGGTCAGGTCCAGCCGTGCGAACTTGCGATCCGCCAGCAGGTTGGCCATGATGACCGCCGCGCACGCGACAATCACTGCTGCGACCGCCACCGTGTCCCGTGTTTTCTTGTTCGTTGCCATTGCTTAGTCTCGGATGCCGCACGTCCTCGAAAACCGCGTATCAGCGCCGGCGCTCGATCACCAGCACGTTCAGGAACAAGAACAACGCCGTGACCGTCACAGCGTAGATCAGGTCGCGGGTGTCGAGCACCCCGCGCGTAATGCTCTCAAAATGGTAGCCGATGCCGAGCCGCTCCACGACGCCGGCCACCGCCGGGCTCCAGTCCTTGATCCAGGTCAGGACGTCCTGCTGCCCCATCAGGAAAAACACGAACGAGATGCTGATGCCCAGGATGAACGCCACGATCTGGTCGCCCGTCAGGCTCGACGCGAATGCGCCGATCGAGAGGTAGACCATCCCCAGCACCATGGCCCCGACATAGCCGCAGACGACCTGGCCGGGATCGGGGTTGCCCAGCACCTTCAGCGTGATCGGCAGATGCATGGACAGCCCGAGCATCACCATGATGAAAATCAAGCCCGCCAGGTACTTGCCGAGCACCACCTGCCAGGTCTTGACCGGCATGGTCATCAGTACTTCCAGCGTGCCCAGCTTGCGCTCCTCCGCCCACAGGCGCATCGCAATGGCCGGCACGAAGATCAGCATGAACAGCGGCATCAGGCCAAAGTACGGTCGCATCTCCGCCGAGCCCCGCAGAAACAGCTCCCCCGTATAGAACCAGCAGGTCAGCAGCAGGAAGAACGTGATGATGACGTACCCGATGGGCGTGTTGAAGTACGCCCCCAACTCGCGTCGCAGAACACTGACTGTCGCACCCATGTCCTAAGTCCCGGTTGGTGTGTCCCTTAGCCCTACTGCGCCAACAGCGATCCCACTCCCGTTTCGTGTCCAAGACTGCACATCGTGCCTTCAGTCGCCAATTCCCAGCAACCTGAAACCTGTAACTTGTAACCTTCAACCCTTCCTTGGCGTCCTGGCGGTTCGCCACTCCCGTGTCCGCAAACGCACGTCGTGCACTACTTCAGCTTCTCGTGCCCCGTCGCCTTCAGGAAGGCATCCTCCAACGACAGGGCCTCAACCCGAATCTCCTGCACGCCCCAGCCCTTCTCCTTGCACATGCCGTACAGCCGCTCGCTGGTCGTCATCGCGTCGTCGCCCCCGCCACCGGCCTTGAGACGCACGTTGCACTCCATCCAGCCGTCATTCGGCAGGTTCTGCACGGACACGGAGGCAACCGAGTCCAGCGCCCCGATCAGCGTCTCGACCTCCAACGCCGTCGGCCCCTTCAGCCGCGCCACGATTTTCTGTTCCTTGCCCAGTCTCGCTTTCAGCTCGCTGGGTGCTCCGTCGGCTGCCAGCTTGCCGCGGTTCATGATGATCGCCCGGTTACAGACGGCATCCACTTCCTGCATGATGTGCGTCGAGAAGAGCACCGTCTTGGTCTTCCCGATCTCCATAATCAGCTTCCGAATCTCGATGATCTGGATCGGGTCCAGACCGCTGGTCGGCTCGTCGAGAATCAGCAGGTCCGGGTCGTGCAGCACGGCTTGAGCCAGCCCCACGCGCTGCCGGAACCCGCGCGACAGCGTGCCCACGGCGGACATGTACTTCGCTTCCAGGCCGCAGGCCTTGACCGCCCAGTCCATGCGTTCCTTGGCCTCTGCCCCGGACAGCCCGCGCATGCGGCTGACGAACGCCAGGCACTCTTTCACCCGCATCTCGTTATACAGCGGCGCGTTTTCCGGCAGGTACCCGATGTGCCTCCGCACCTCCACGGGGTCTTCGTCAATGGACACCCCCGCGACCTTCGCCGTGCCGCCGTCCGCGACCAGGTAACAGGTCAGCACCTTCATCGTGGTGGACTTGCCGGCGCCGTTCGGTCCCAGCAGCCCGACGATCTCCCCCCGCCTGACCTGGAAGGTCAGATCGTCTACCGCGCGCAAAGGACCGAATGTCTTAACGAGGTGATGGACGTCTACGAGCAGTTCTTCTGCAGCCATGGCTACCTTGTCCCCGGACCGACCCCGCTCGGCAACAAGGGTCTAAGAGGGGTGTCGTGAACTCGTGCGTTACCATTAAGCAAACCACCCGACCAACGCACCACAGACGCTACATCTTCGCCAGCCTTCACAAATTTCAAGCGCAGATTGCCGCCTCCACCCTTGCCGGTGCATGACGAAGTGCGCGGGCTGTCGTTCTCCCCTCCCCTTGCGGGAGGGGGTAGGGGGAGGGCAAACAGCACCTCGCGTCGGCCCTCTCCCTCATTCCATCCGCGTTCATCCGCGTTCATCCGCGGTTCCGTCCTCTCTCCCGCGAAAAGTTCTGGACAACGCCCCCGTTCCTCGTTAAATCTTCCCCTGCAAGCTTACGCCAATCAATGGCATTCGCCTCCAGCGGAGTGCGGTCCGCGCGTGGGCGGAGTGTCTTTGCAAGGAGGGCTACCAGCCATGAGCGATCAGCAGCTCCCGTCGTACATTACCAGCGCGACGCCCAACCCGCCCGACAAGCGCGCCCCCTGGTACAAGAACACCGCCCCCACGTATGCGGGCATCTTCCTCTGGTTCATCTTCTGGGACTCCATGTCCGGTAACGGCCTCTCGATGGCCGGCCTGGGAGCCACGCTGCTCGGCATTGTGCTCGGCGGCGTCATCTGCCACTTCCTCTTCTACCTGGTTCCCGGCCTGTTCGGCCTGAAGACCGGCCTGCCGCTCTATGTCGTGGGCACCTCCACCTTTGGGGCCGTGGGTGGCCTGATCATGCCGGGCTTCCTGATGGGCGTCCTGCAGTTCGGCTGGCTGGGTGTCAACGCCTTCGGCTCTTCGGATGCGCTGGCGCAGGGCTTCGGTATGCCCGCCCTTTACGTCCCGATCTGCATCATCTGGACCCTGGCGGCGGCATTCGTTGGTCTCAAGGGAATCCAATACGTGGCCAGGGTGGCCACCTACCTGCCCTTGATCCCGCTGGCCGTGCTCATCATCGGACTGGTCTTGTTCGCCGGTTCCGCCGGCGATTACACACCCCCGCCCGAGACCGTCGTCGGCTCGGGTGGCGTCCTTAAGGGCATCCTCGCCATGGTCGCCGCCATCGTCGGCTTCTTCGCCACCGCGGGCGCTGCCGGCGTGGACTTCGGCCTGAACAGCCGCGACAAGAACGACGTCAGCATGGGCGGTGTCTTCGGCATCATCATTGCCATCGTCTTCACGGCCGGCGTCTCCGTCATCGCCGTGGCCGGCGCGCGGGCTTCCGGCGTCGTGGATCCTACTGTCTGCAACATGACGGCCGCGCTGAAGCAGAAGCTCTCCAAGGAGTTCTTTGCTGTTATCATGATCGGCCTGACGCTGGCTTCGTTCCCCGGCGCCTGCTTCTCCTCCTTCATCGCCGCCAACAGCTTCAAGACGGTGATGCCCAAGGTCAACCCCTTCATCTCCGTCGGCATCGGCGCGATCGTCAGCATCATCCTCGCCGTCACCGGCGTCGCCGCCAAACTCCCCGACGTCTTCGGCCTCATCGGCGCCTCCTTCGGCCCGATCTGCGGCGCGATGCTCGTGGATTACCTGCTCTCCAGCGGCACCTGGACTGGCCCGCGCGCGGGCTTTAACCCGGCCGGCTGGATCTCCTGGGCGATTGGTTTCATCGTGGGAATTCTCCCGAACAAGATGCTCCCCGACGCTATCCGCGTCGAGGACATCCCCTGCGCCCCCATGGCCGCGTTCATCGTCGGCGCCGTCGTCTACCTCCTCTGCGCCAAGGCCGGCCTCCAGTCGGCGGTCATCCCGATGCCCGCGGCCAAACCCGCGGACGCCCCTCCTGCCTCGGGGGCAGCCGCGGCCAAGGCTTGAGCCGTGTGACGGAGCGCTTCCTGCTGGAGACGTAGCACTCTCAAACGCCGGGCCCCAGTGGCCCGGCGTTTTTCTTGCCCTTTCCCCTCTCCCCCGTGGGGAGAGGACGGACCTGAGCTTGTGCCACTGCGGGCTTGCCCCGCAGTGCGCGAACGCGGGGAGAGGGCGGACACGAGCGCAGCGAGTGCCGGGTGAGGGGGCGCCCCAGCCCGTCGCCATCTTCCCTCCTCCCGCCTGCCGTTTTTCCTGAACAGCCCTTGACACTTCGCAGCCCCACTTCAAAGTGAAGGACGTATGGACTTCCTGCCGTTCTACCCCGTTGACCCGCGTGAGCTTCCCGCGCCGCCGGGAGAGGTGTTCCGCCGGCATGTCCGCGCGCACAACCTGCTCGCGGCGTGTGAGGACGTGGATAGCGAGCGGCGCGGCGAAATGTCCCGCGAGATCCTCGCCCTCGGCGTTGAAGCCTTGCCCGCTCTCCAGCACGCCGCCACTGGCCGCCGCGAGAACACCGCCGCGATGGCCAGAGCGCTGGTGCGGCTGCTGGTGCCCGAGGAGGTCGGCCGCGACATCCATCTCGGCCTGCTGCGCGACCGGCGCGACTACGCCGTCGAACAGGGCGCAGTCCTGCTCGCGCGGCTCCCCTACCCCAACCTCCCCGTCACTCGCGTCCTGAAAGACATTGACACCCTCGCCCACAAGGCCGGCGAGTTCGTCTATGGCCAGTTGAGCGTCACGCGCGAGCAGGCGCGCAAGGTCGCGGGTGATCGCACGCTGGAGGTCGTCATCAAACTCGGCGAGTTCTGGCGCGAGGAAGGCTTCCACCCCAACACCGAAAGTTACTACAACGACCGCAACAGCTATCTCCCCGACGTGCTCGAACGGCACACGGGCCTGCCCATTGCCATGTCCGTCTTGTACCTCGCCCTGGCCCGCCGCCTCTTCCTGCGCGCCGACGGCGTCGGCCTGCCCGGGCACTTCATCGTCCGCGTCCGCATCACGACCGCCAAGGGCGAGCAGTTCATCCTGATAGACCCCTTCAACGGCGCTCGCCCCCTGGACGTTGACGACTGCCGTAAGCAGGTGGAGGCCGTCGGCCAGCCGTTCGTGCCTGAAGAGCATCTCAAGGCCACCCCCGCCCGCGACATCCTCGCCCGCATGTGCCAGAACCTCCTCGCGCTCTTTGACCACCAGAAGAAGTTGCTTGATGCCGAGCGTGTCGCTACAGTCCTCGTGCACCTCGAACCGCGCAACCCCGTCCCGTTGCTCGTGCGCGCCGAACGGCGGCTGCGGCGGGGTGAGCGGCGCGGGGCGCGTGCCGATTTCCTGAACGCTC
>JAPLOD010000331.1 GCA_026692735.1 Planctomycetota bacterium
TCCGGCAGGAGGACCATCTGCAGGCCGATGGTGACGGCGAGGCCGTGAGCCTTCTTGATGCGCACGCAGTCGCGGATGTTCTCGATGACAGTGTCGTAGCACTTCGGGGGACAGCCGTGAATTGCGCAGTAGCGCTCGCGGTCGGCGGCGGACATGTTGAACCGCAGGTACGTGAGCGCAGGCAGTATCTCCGCCAGCCGCTCCCGCCGCAGCAGATAGCCGTTCGTGCCCAGCGCCATGTCAATCCCTCGGGCGCGGCCATGCACAATGGCATCGTACAGGTGCGGACTGCAGGTGCTCTCGCCGTCGCTGACGAAGCTGATGCCCTTCACGCCGATCTCGGCGGCGTCATCGAGGAAGTTCAGGATGACCTCGCGCGTCATGCGCTTCTCGTCATTGGCCTGCAGCGCGCTGTAGCAGTACACGCAGCGATAGGAGCACCGGCGCGTCAGGGCGCAGTCTATGGTGATCGGCGCAATCCGCTCGCCGCGCAGCCACGCGTCCACCCGTTCTTTGTGCCACGCCAGCTTGGTGCCATCGAGAATGAGCTGTTCCATGAGCGCCGGTCTCTTCACCGAGACTCCGCCTGCGAGGCCGCAGGAGGAGGCGGCACGCCCGCCGAACGGCCCGCGAATCGTCTGGCCGTCTGTGAGTCCTGCACGAACTGCCCGCGGGCCCTCCCGCGGCCACTGAGATAAATGTCTTGGAACAGTCGCAGGTAGCCGCCCGCAACTCTGATGAGCGACCTCAGCGACAGCGCCTTCGAAGTGCCCTTGGAGCGCGCGCCGAGGCGATAGGGCACCTCCGCGAACAGGTAGCCCTGCCTGGCCATGCGCACCAGGATGTCCGTCTGGTAGAAGAATCCCGTGCTGTGGAACGGCAGCTCCTTCAGGATGCTGCGCCGGTAGATCACCGTGCCGTTGGTGTAGTTGAAGTTCACCATGAACGTCGTGTTGATGATCGCCCGGTAGAGGTGCGAGAGCAGGTTCCGCCACCGGGAGCGGACCTGCCTGTTGCACACGAACGGGACCACGATATCCACGTCGTTCATCAACCCCATGTAGCGCAGCGTCTCGGCGGGCTCGTTCTCGTTGTCGCCCGGCAGCATACACACAAACTCGCCGCGCGCAGCCATCACGCCGTCCCAGAATGACGCGCCGATGCCCTGCGGTTTCTCGTGGCGCAGCGTCCGGACCCGCGAGTCCGTGGCCGACAACGCCGCGACCAACTCGCCCGTGCGATCGGTGCTGCCATCGTTGACGACCAGCACCTCGCCCGCAATCTTGAACGAGTCGAGCGCGGCCAGAGTACTGCTGACGGCCGCCTGGATGTTGGCCGCTTCGTTCAAGGCCGGCATGACGACCGTTAACGAAGGCTCTGCCATGGCTCCGCCGCTTCCCGAGTCAGACTCGGATATACCCCGCCTGCTCGTCCTTTATCCACTGCTCCACCAGCTTCTCGAACGGCGTGGAACTCGTAGACGGATCGTATACTTTCAGGCCGATCGTGTTGAACACCGCGATATCCGTCTGGCCACAACAGTGCGAGGCGCCCAGGAACCTGAAGTAGTCGTTGGCGCCCGTCCCGATGAACTTCACATTCAGCTTCTGCAGCACCACGTCGTTGCGGATCTGCTCCAGGCTGCGGAACACGAGGAAGTTGACGATGCAGTAGACAATGGGAATACAGCCGCTCATGCTCATCCCCGCGGCAATGCCGACCGTGGCCGGTTCCATAATGCCGCAGTTCACCAGCCGTTTCGGGAATTCGCGCTGCATCCCATCAATGACGCCAAAGCCCATATCGCCGACCAGCAGGAAATACCGGTCGTCGGCCCGGAAGTACGGCAGCAGCGCATCAATGATGACTTTCCGGTAGTTCATCCGCCCATCCTCAGTTCTTCGGGGCTGGGAATCCGGAAGTGGAACTTCGCCACGTTCTCCATGCACGGGCATCCGGCGCCCTTCACTGTCTCGGCGATCACCAGCGCCGGCCTGTTCCGCTTCGTGGCCTTCAGCTTCGTGAAGAGCTCCACGAGCCGGCCGGTATCGTGGCCCGGGCAGACCTCTGCCTGCAGCCCAAAGCCTTCCATGCGCCGCTGCAGATCGTTGTCGCCGCAGTCCATGATGTTCTTCACGAAATCCATCGCCTGCAGCCGGTTCCGATCAACGACAATCGTCAGGTTGTCCAGCTCATGCTTCACGGCGAACTGGATCGCTTCCCACGTCGCCCCTTCCTGGGTCTCGCCATCACCCACAATGCAGTAGGTGTGATAGGACTGAGCGCGCACCTTGGCGCCGAAGGCGAGGCCCACCGCCATGGGCAGGCCATGCCCCAGAGCGCCGCAGCTTGCCTCGATGCCGTAACGCAGGTTGCGCTCGGCACAGCCCACCAGCGTGCTCCGTTCGGTGTAGAAGCCCTCCCAGTCGGACCACGGGATGACGCCCTTGTCCGCCAGGATTGCGTAGAGCGCGTACGCGCCATGCCCCTTGGAGAAGACCAGGCGGTCGCGCTCGGGCCAGGTGCCGTCGCCATCTCTGTAGTTCATCACCCGGTAATACAGCGCCACGAGAATCTCGACGCAGGACAGCGAGGGCGCGATGTGGCCCGCGCCGTTCTTCACCGCCACCGCAAGTATGCTCTTGCGGATTTCCGCCGCCTTGTTCCGAAGCATCTCAGCCGGGCTCATCTGCGCGCCTCGTAGAAGCTCTTCATCGCATCCGCCACATACCGGATCTGCTTGTCGGTCAGATACTGGTGAACCGGAAGCGTGAGAATCCGCCGCGACTGCGCTTCGCACACCGGAAAATCGCCCATTCTGTACCCCAACTCCGCAGCCGGACGCTGCAGGTGGAGCGGGATGGGATAGTGGATCTTGGTCTCGATCCCCTTCCGCGCCAGGAACGCCATGAGTTTCTCCCGGTCTTTCGCCTGAACGATGTAGGTGTGGTACACCTGCCTGACGTTCGCTCGGCGTGGAGGCACCGTAACATGGCCGTTCAGTTGCGCCAGCAGCGAGTCGTACAGTGCGGCATGTTGGATGCGCTTCTGCGTCACCTTCTCAAGCTTCTCCAGGCCGTAGTTGGCGATGGCCGCGTGGATCGAGTCTAGCCGGCTGTTGTAGCCGTAGAAATCCGCCTCGTCACGATTCCTCAGACCGTGGTTGCGGAGCCCCTTGATCCTGGCGTACAGCGCCTCGGAGTTCGTGGTTACGGCGCCGCCATCCCCGGCGACGTTCAGGTTCTTCAGCGGATGCAGACTGAAACAGCCGATGTCGCCAAAGGAGCCAACCGCTTGCCCGCCAATCGTCGCGGCAATGGCCTGAGCCGCATCTTCGAGCACCGCGAGCTTGTGCTTCCTGGCGATGCGCATGATGGCCGGCATGTCCGCGGGATTGCCGGTCAGATGCACGGGGATGATGGCCTTCGTCCGGCGAGTGATGGCCGGCTCAATCCTGGAGACGGCGATATTGTAGTCCGGCCCCACGTCCACGAACACTGGCTTTGCTCCGGCGGCAACGATCGCGCCCGCCGTGGCGATGAAGCTGTTGGGGACCGTGATCGCCTCGTCGCCCCGCCCAATCCCCAGCGCAACCAACCCGAGGAAAAGGGCGTCGGTGCCGGAGTTCAGGCCCAAGGCGCGAGAGGTCCCGCACAGCGCCGCAAGGTTCTTCTCGAACGTCTCGATCTCCGCGCCGCCGACAAAATGGGCCAACGCGAGCTGCTTGCGCACCACCGCCCAGAGGCGTTCGTCCTTGAACTGCTTCGGGAGTTCCAGGTACTTTACCTGCATGGCCGCTGACCGCGCTCTCTTCACGTGTAGAACTTCCGTATCGTCTCGATCATGTAATCAATGTGCTCCTCGCGCAGGTGCTGGTGCGCCGGCAGCGTGATTATGGAGTCACACTGTGCTTCGGTCACCGGCAGATCGCCTCGTTTGTAGCCCAGAGCCCGCGAACACTCCTGCAGGTGCATCGGGATCGGATAGTGCACCTTGGCCTCGATCTCGTGGTCAATGAGGTACTTGAGCAGCCGGTCTCGATCCTTCACCATCAGCATGTAGAGATGGTAGACGTAACGCTGGTTCGGCTTGCGGACCGGGATGGTGACGTGCGCGCTCACGTCTTTCAGCCCCGCGTCCAGACGGTTGCCCCACTTGATCCGCTGCTCCGTGATCCACGCGGCGTCCTTGATAAGGACGTTCCCCACGCACGCCTGCAGCGAATCCAGACGCGAGTTGTACCCGTAGACCGAGACTACGTCGCGGTTCTTCAGCCCGTGATTCCGCAGCAGAAGAAGCGTATCGCGGAGGGCTTCGGAATTCGTCACGATGACGCCGCCATCGCCCCACACATTCAGGTTCTTCAACGGATGCAGGCTGAAGCCGCCCGCATCGCCGAAGGTGCCCGTGCACTGGCCATCAACGGCCGCGGTGATGGCCTGGCAGGAGTCCTCCACCACGGCCAGCTTGTGTTTCCTCGCGATGGCCATGATCGCCGGCATGTTCGCGGCGTGCCCGGCGTAGTGTACGGGCAGCAGCGCCTTCGTGCGGGGCGTGATGGCCTTCTCGATCAGCGCCGGGCTCATGACGTAGTCGTTCTTCTCGATGTCCACGAAGACGGGTTTAGCGCCGGTCGCCACGATCGCCCCGCAGGTCGCGACGAAGGTGAAGGACACCGTGATGACCTCGTCGCCGGGCCCCACTCCCAGTGCTTTGAGCGCCAGAAAGAGCGCGTCCGTGCCGGAGTTGACGCCGACCGCGTACCGGGCGCCGATCAGCCTCGCGAAGCTGCTCTCGAACTCCCGGAGCGGATAGCCGAGTGTGAAATCGGCGCTGCGCACCAGTTTCTCGATCTCGTGCAGGATCGGCTTAGGGTCCACGAACTGGTCTTCAAGGTACGAGAACTTGACTCGCATGAACGTCCCTTTGGGCAGTCCTTACTTGAGGTTGAGCTCCTGCATCCGCTTGATGTTGAAGTAGCGGCTGTCGGTCATTGAGTTGGGGATCTTCCCTGCGCGAAACGCCGCCAGAAGGTCCTTCGCCGCGTCCTCGATAGTGCGTCGCGGCGCGAACCCCAGTTCCCGGCGGATCTTCTCGGACGAAATGTGGTACGAGCGGTGGTCATCGGTGGGTGTGGTCTCGATAGCCACGTCGTCACCGACAACGCGCCGCACCATCTCGGCGATCTGCCTGACGGTGTGGTTCTCGTAACCGGCGTTGAAGATCCTGCCATCAATGGCGCTCTCGGGCCATTCGAGCGCCTGGACGTACAGGTCGGTCACGTCCTCGATGTGAATGTTGGGCCGCTTCTGGTCGCCCCCGAAGACCTTGATCTTCTTGCTGTTGACGGCGTGGTTCGTCAGGATGTTCACCGTCAAGTCCAGCCGCAGGCGCGGCGAGTAGCCGCAGACCGTCGCCGGCCGCAGGATCAATGCAGCGAAACCCGGCGCGCGCTCCTTGAGCAGGATGTCCTCGCAGAGCGCCTTGTACTTCGAATAGTCCGTCAGTGGCTTGAGCGCCAGGTCCTCGGTGACGTTCTCCTCGTCCTTGATGCCGTAGACGCTCGACGATGACGCATAGATAAACCGGGAAACCTTGTTCCTCTTTGAGACGTCCACGAGGTCGGGGAAGCAGTCGTAGTTGATGGACTTGCCCAGTTTGGGGTTCAGCTCAAAACTGGGGTCGTTCGAGATGCAGGCCAGGTGGATGACGGCCTCGCTGCCGGGAATTTCCCGCTCAAGGAGCGCCCTGTCGCGCATGTCGCCTTTGACCAGCACGAAATCCTTGTGCCCTTTGACGGAGTCCAGCGCCTCTTCGCCAAAGATGCACAGGTCCAGCACCTTGACCTTGTGCCCTTGTCCGAGCAGTTTCGGCACCAGGACTGAGCCGACATAGCCTGCGCCGCCGGTGACGAATACCCTCTTCGCAGCCCCCATGCACCTCTCCGCTCCTAAGCGCCAACGTTGCGCCGCTCTCTGCCAACCTGCCTCTTGCCGCGACAGCACTGCGCGTCCTTATTTATGCAACGAGGTAACGTAGCGGCGTATGCTGGTCGGGTTGATCGCGCTCTTGTTCCCCATGATCCCACAAGCCTCGGCGCCGGCCACGTTGCCGAAGAACCCCACCAGCTCGATCGGCAGGCCTAAGGCGGCCGCGGGACCGGCGAGCGCCAGGACGGCGTCGCCCGCGCCGATACGGTCCACAATCCTCGCCGCCAGCGCCGGCAGCTCAAAGAAACCGGCCTTCTCGTCGTAACACAGCGTGCCCTTGCGGCCTTGCGTCACCAGCATGCGCTTGCAGGTCGTCCTGCGGGAGATGATCTGGATCAGGCTTCGAATGTCGGCCTGCTCGTCGCGCGTCTCCAGCCGCGCCTCGGGCTCGTCAATCGAGATGAAATCCGCATGCGGCCACCGCGAGATCATGTTGAAGCCGCGGTTGCCGGCGTTCGTCTGAGCGCTGACGGCCAGGAACGGCGCCCGCGTGGACAGCACCTCAATGGCCTTCTCCGTGAAAAGCCCGTGGCCGTAGTCCGCGCAGACGACGACGTCGAACTGCGGCATGAGTTCTTCGAGCCTGCGGCAGAAGGCGGCCTCATCGTCGGGGCTGAGGTGCTCATTGCGCATGATATAGACCTCGAAGAGCTTCACGCTGCCGTATTCCTCGAGGAACCGTCGTTTCACGATTGTCGGCGAATCGGGCTTGCGCAGGAAGTGTGCGTGGACCTTGCTGTCCAGATGCAAGGTGATGAAATCAACCTGGGAGTCCTGCTCGCCAAGCATGCTCAGCAGACCCACTCGATCGCAGAAACCGGCGACATGGTTGGCGACCGCCAGAATGCCGCCCGCGTACTTCTCCGTGTACTTGTGGCGCGCGGCGAGTATCGGGTCCTTGTTGGCCTTGGACATGACGCTGCAGAACTGATACTCGTCAATGATGCTCTCCCCGACGGTCAGGACCCGAAGCGGGCGCATGGCATCCAGCTTGGACAGGATCCCCTCCTCCGAATACTTCGCGCGGAACGCCGCCAGGAACTCCTTCGCCTCCGGCGAGAAGATATCCAGGTGGCGGTTGATCAGGGCGGAGGCGCTGTACGTTTCCTCATCCGTCAGCACCAGTTTCCCGCCGACGGCCTTGACGGTCTCCTCCTCGAGGACGATCGCGTCGGTATGATCGCGAGGGCCCTTTTCCCGCGCCCTGCCTTTCACGTAGAGGTCGGGCTTCAGGAGCTTGATTGTCTCGACGGCCGTGGGCCACTTGTTGATTGCAACGCCATCAACACACGACAGCGCCGCGATGGCTTCGGCGCGCAGGCTGGCGGGGAACACGGGCCGATGCGGGCCTTTGTCAACATATTCGTCGGGCGTAATGGTCACCACCAGCACGTCACCGAGTGCGCGTGCCGCCTGTAGATGCTTGATGTGGCCGATGTGGACCAGGTCATAGACGCCGTGGCAGTGGACAATCTTCCGCCCCGCGGCTCTCTCGGCAGCGACGAAATCCGCCAACTCCTCCAAGGCTGCGATTTTCTGCGTGCGCCCCGGGTTGCCGGTGCAGCCTTGCCCGCCCGTACCCTCGGCCGCGTTGCTCGCCTTACCGGCTTGCTCAGTTGGCATCTTCCTTCACTCCCAGGCTCCGCGACGAACGGTCCCGGCAACACCATTTGCCTGCTAGCCCATTGATAGGAAGAGAACGGTTTTCGCCAAGGGCATCGCCCTGATGCCGCACCGCCACAGAACGCCATGAGTTTAGGAGATTCGGCCCAACTCACCACTGCATTTTTCCCGGCCCTATGGCCCGTCACTGTAGCGCCGGCGTCTCGCCGCCCGCCCCCATCAAGCCTTGACACGGCCCATGAGAAGGTTAGCTTCCCTCTGGTTTTGACCAAGCGAGTTGGATAATGACGCAAACCTTCGCGGACCTGCCGCCACTGCTTTCCGTGGTGATCCCCTGCTACAACGAGGAGAAGACAGTCGGGGACCTCATCCGGCGGGTGCTCGCGGTGAAACTGCCGCTCGAGATCGTCGCCGTGGATGACGGCTCCAGCGATCGCTCGCGCGAGACGTTACAGGCCATCGCCGCGCGCGACAACCGCGTCAAAGTGTTCTGCCACGAACGGAACCGCGGTAAAGGCGCTGCGCTGGCGACGGGCTTCAAACAGGCCGTGGGCGTCTTCGTGATCGTGCAGGACGCGGACCTGGAATACGACCCGCGTGAGTTCTTCAGGCTGCTCGAGCCCGCTCTGGCACGCGATGCCGACGTTGTCTACGGGTCGCGCTTCCAAGGGCAGGCGGCTCATCGTGTGCTCCTCTACTGGCACAGCGTCGGCAACTGGCTGCTGACCGCGTGCTCCAACATGGCCAGCGGCCTGAACCTCACCGACATGGAGACGTGCTACAAGCTCTTCCGCCGGGAGATCGTCCAGGCCATCGAGCTGCGCGAGCAGCGCTTCGGCGTCGAGCCGGAAGTGACGGCGAAGGTGGCCAGAATGGGCTGCCGTGTGTATGAGGTCGGGATTTCGTACGACGGGCGCAGCTATGAAGAAGGGAAGAAGATCGGCCTGCAGGACGCCTTCCGCGCGCTGTATTGCGTCCTGCGCTACGGACTGCTGGGCGGACGCCTCCCGAAACCCGCGCGCCCGCCGATGCATCCCGTGTATCGCGAACTGGCACGCCGCCTGACCGAAGTCGAATGGGATGACTCACGCGCCTTCACAACGCTCCTCACCGAGTGCGCTGCCGCCAATATGAAACCGCAGACGAACGCGTAAACCGGACGAGCATGGATAACGGGACGGGAGTCCAGAGAGTGGCCTTTAGCCCGGAGCTGCCTGAGACCGCCAGTCGGGAAGCATGCGGCTGCGTAACACCCGAGAGGGCGCTGCGTATCTACCGGTACGCCCTCGTCTTCTCGCTGCTCTTCACGGTCCTGCATGTGCTCTCCCTTCCCCTCGTGGTCAGTTATGACGGCTATCTGTACTTCAGACTGGCCGATGTCATCGGCACCAGTCGTTTTCCTGCCGAGTGGGATTTTCTGCGCACTCCCCTCTTCCCGCTCTGGCTGAAGGTGTTCTTCAAGCTGCTGGGGCGGCAGGCGCTGGCGGTCATTGCCCTCAACAGCCTGCTGGGCCTCCTGGGATGCTGGCTTACCGCAGCCGCGCTCAAACGCATGGGCCACCCGGTGGCCGCGGCCTGCGCGACGCTCGCGATCACCTTGTACCCGACCCTTGTTGGGTACGAACACTGCCTGCTGTCCGAGGCGGGCACGTTCTTCTTTGTGGCCATGCTGTTCAACCTTCTGCTGTGGGATGCCGGCGAGAAGCGACTGCTGAAAACCGCTGCATTGACCCTCACACTCGCCGCCGGGTACTACTACCGTCCGACGGTGCTCTACATGGCGCCCGTGGCAGCAGCCATTTACTGGCTGTCGCTCTCGAAAGCAGCGCGTGCCTCCGAAGCCCCCCGAACGTGGCGGCCATGGTTGCATGCTGCCGTTGTTGCGTTTCTGCCCTTTCTGGCCGCGGCGCCGTGGATGAGCCGTCCCGAAGTGAAGGCCCGCGAGGCCAGCGGGGTTTACTGCTACGCTATCGCCAAACAAGCGTTGCTCGCACCAGACGATCCCATGCTTGGGCCTATGAAAGCCCACTATATCGAGGGTATCAACTCCTCACTGCGGAATGGCCGCCTGAACCTGAGCGGCGTAGTCGGGGGACGGGAGTATGCTGTCTGTACGTACCTCACAGAGCACTACGGTGACGGGGCTGCCGTCTTCCGCCAGGTTGTGTGGAAGAACCCGTACCGTTACCTGGCAGGCGTCGCGCGCACCGTGCTCCTGTTTGCCGGTTTCCCTGGCCTGGAGAGCGACAACAGCTCTTACCGGGATATGGTCATAGCCAACGAGACCGGGGCAACCTTCCTTCCCGGGCCGCCGGACCTGCAGCCAACTGTAGAGGCCCAACTGGCGCGGAAGACCGGTGCTTCCATGGTCGCGCGAGTGCTCAAGGCGCTCAGGCCATTTTACGATCTTCTCACGTTGTTCGGTTTTTCTCTCACCGTTGCGGCTCTGCTCGTCGGGCTGTGGCAGATGGACGATAGACTTCTCGCCCTGACTGCGCTGCCGGCTGCCTTCCTCGTCATGCACGCGCTGCTCGCCATGTCCGTGGACCGGCTCGTTCTGCCTGTGTACCCGCTCTTGCTGGCGAACCTGTGTGTGCTGCCGCAGTTGACATTCCTCAAGCGGCCGCGAGCTGCACCGGCGGTCCCGACTGCGCCGGCTCCCGCCGCCTCCGACCGCTATGCCTTCGTCGTCTTCCTCGCCATCCTGGCGGTGCTTGTCGTTGCGCATCTCCTATACCTGTTCTGGTCGCGGTCCATGCCCACGTCCGACGAGGGCCACTACATGGGGGGCGCAGCCAGGATCGTGAACGGATTCCGCGGCGCGGGGCTGGCGGGGGCCTGGCACGGATACCTGGACGCGCTCACGTTCAAGCTGCAGTTCATCTGCGTTCCCGCCGCGTTGCTGATGCTGGTAACGGGGGAGTTCGTTGGCGCCTGCATGCTCTCCATGGTTGTCCTCTTCATCGCGATCGGCCTGGCGGGGTACTCATTCTTCCGGAATCTGTTCTCGCCGGCGTACGCAGCGGTGGCCGCGGCTCTCCTGCTGACGATGCCGCTCATCAACGGCTTGACCCACCGCTTTTTCGTCGAGAACTACCTGGTGCTCTTCTCGATCCTGCTGCTTGACATCCTGCTCCGGCACGGCGGCCGCACGTTCCGCTGGTGTGCCCTGGAGCGTCACACATGGGTTTGCCTCTTGCTGGTGGCAGCCGTTACGTTCGTGGCAACCACGGCGCTTTCTGCCAAGACAACACGCTGGACCGCAACCTGGCTGCCATGCATCGCCGCCCTGGCAGCCCTGGCGCTTCGCGGGGTTCATCCTCCCCGCCGCTCGCTCTATGCCTGTGCTGCCACAGTGCTGTTGTCGCTGATCCTGTGCCTGCACAATAGCTTTGCGATCCTGCCTGTCCCCGACCTGGCAATAGGCCCGCTCAGGGCGTTCGCGTCGTCGTTCCCGCTCAATACCCCGGGCTGGGTGAACGACAACCACCCCGTCGAGCGCCGTGATTTCCGCGCGCCGTTGAGCCTGGCGGAGGAGACCATTGCCACGGATGCAGCCGAGCACTTCCGCCGCAACGTCGTGGTCCGGACAACAGTGCACGGCCTGTACCTGAACCACGATTACCTCTATGCGCTCGCTGTCGCCCGCGGACATCCCGTGTACTACGAGTGGTGGCCGGACGGGAACTTGAACGCCCCTGGCGCGCCCGACTACATTCTTGATGCGAAGGGACACCGAGCGGCGTACTCAGGCAGCCATTACTTTGAATGGTACCCGAACCTCGAACGAGACTTGGCGTCCTCGAAAACAGCCTACGACCTGTTCGCCCATATCCCAGGGCCGTCGGACACCATGCTGGTGATTTACCGTAAGCGCATGCCAAAGCCCGACTGATCCGCGTTCTGCGTCGCGCTCATTTGCAAACGCTGCGTCACAGGGTTATAAGCCCATTCTCTCTGTCGGGCTGGCTTGCGGGGCGCGCCAACAAGGTCAGTGTTCCGCGGGCTTCTGGAGGCGAAGTAATGGGCGTCTGTAAGCGAGTCGAGCGCTGCCGCCTTTGTCACAGCCCCACGTTAACGGGCCTGCTGGACCTTGGTGAGCAGTACCTGACGGGCATCTTCCCGCAGACCCCAAACGCGCAGATCACGCGCGGGCCCCTTGCCCTCCTGCGCTGCACCCACTGCGGTCTCGTACAACTGGCACACTCGTACGACCTTCACGAACTTTATGGGCCGAACTACGGCTACCGCTCCGGGTTGAACCGGGCGATGGTCGAGCATCTTCAGGCCAAGGCGAAGTACCTGCAGCAGCGCGTGGAGTTGAAGGCCGGCGACATAGTGGTTGACATCGGCAGCAGCGACGGAACGCTGCTGTCCTTCTACCCGCGGGCGCAGAGGCTGGTGGGCTTCGATCCGGGTGCAGAGAAGCTGAAGAAGTACTACCGGCAGGACGTTCGGGTCATCACAGACTTCTTCTCCGCGGATCGCTTCGCGCGGGAATTCGGCGCGGGCGCAAAGGCGAAGATCGTCAGTTCCATCGCGATGTTCTACGACCTGGAGGACCCGCTCGATTTCGTGCGACAGGTTGACCGTATCCTCGCCGATGACGGCATCTGGCACCTGGAGCAGAGCTACATGCCGTCCATGCTGGCCAGCAACGCATACGACACGATCTGCCACGAACACCTGGAGTACTACGCCCTGCAGCAGATCAAGTGGATAACCGACCAGGTCGGTCTCAAGATCGTGGATGTCCAGATCAATGATGTCAACGGCGGCAGCTTTGCCGTCACCGTCGGCAAGAGGAATGCGGTCGAGCAGACGGCGCTGGTCAACGGCGTGCTGGACGAGGAACGGCGCCTGGGGCTGCACACGGACGCGCCGTTCGTGGCCTTCAAGGATCGCGTCTACCGCCATCGGGACGAACTGCTGCAGACGCTTGGCCGTCTTCGGCGAGAGGGGAAAGTGACCTTCGGCTATGGCGCCTCCACCAAAGGCAACGTGATCCTGCAGTTCTGCGGCATTGACAGCTCGCTCATCCCCTGCATCGCCGAAGTCAACGAGACCAAGTTCGGCTGCTTTACCCCGGGCACGAATATCCCGATCGTCTCCGAAGCCGAAGCGAGACGGCGCAAGCCCGATGTCTTCATGGTCTTGCCCTGGCACTTCAGGCGCAACCTGGTTGCGCGCGAACGTGATTATCTCCAGGCAGGCGGCAAGATGCTCTTCCCGCTGCCGTCCATCGAGGTCGTCGAAGCGTGAAGCGAGCGATGGTGGTGGGTGCGTCGGGACAGGATGGCACCTATCTGACGCAGGCCCTGGTGGCTCGAGGATACCTCGTCCTCGGCATTGACCTGCGCAACACCTGCTGCTCGGACGGAACGCCCACGCCGCAAGTTGACATCGCCAGACCCGACCAGGTGGCTGGCGTTGTCAGGAGCTTTGCGCCCGATGAGATCTACTATCTCGCCGCCTATCACCATTCGGCGGAGGATGCCGAGCTCAACGACCCGGCCTCGATCTGGACCCGCAGCCATGCCACGCACGTCGAGGGCCTTCTTCATTTCCTTGAGGCGCAGCGGCTGTCTGCGCCGGCCAGTCGGCTGTTCTACGCGGCCTCGTCGCTGATATTCGGAGAATGCAGCGTTTCGCCGCAGACCGAGGAGACTCCCTTCAACCCCCGCTGCATCTATGGGATCACCAAGACGACGGGCGTGCATCTCTGCCGCCTCTACCGCCGGCAGTATGCCGTCTTCGCGAGCGTGGGGATCATGTACAACCACGAATCGCACCTGCGCCCGGCGCGTTTCCTGTCGCGCAAGATCGTCCGCGCGGCGCTCCGTGCGAAGGCGCACCAGGAACTCGAACTGGTGGTGGGCGATCTGGCGGCCGAGGTGGATTGGGGTTACGCGCCGGACTACGTGGACGCGGCCTCGCGCATCCTGCAGCTTCCCGCGCCGGACGATTTCATCGTCGCGACCGGCGAGACGCATCGCGTCCAGGACTGGGTCGAGATCGCGTTCGGGAAGCTTGGTCTGGACTGGCGGAAACACGTCCGCGAAGACACGAGCACCATCACGCGGAGAGGACGCGGGCTGGTCGGTGACAGCGGCAAGCTGCGGCGGATGACCGGGTGGCGGCCCACGCTGTCGTTCGCCGGGATGGTCTCGGAGATGCTGCGGCTGGAGGAAGCCACGAGCTGATGGCAGAGCGAGTGCTGATCTTTGTGCCGACCTACAATGAGCGCGGGAACGCCGAGAAGCTCTTTAACGCCATCCTCGCGCTCAACGTGGATGCGGACGTCCTCTTCTGCGACGATAACTCGCCGGACGGGACGGGCGGCCTGCTGGACAGCCTGGCCGCCAGCCATCCCCGGCTGCGCGTGCTGCACCGCCAGGGCAAGCTGGGCATCGGCAGCGCGCATCTCGATGGCATCCACTATGCCTACGACAACAACTACGACCGTCTGGTCACTATGGACTGTGACTTCACTCATCCGCCCGAGTGCATCCCGGCAATCCTCGAGGCATCGCGCAAGGCCGACGTCGCCATCGGCTCGCGCTGGATCGAGAAAGGCAGCCTGCCCGGCTGGAACCTGCTGCGCCGCTTCCTCACGCACTTCGGACACTTCCTCACACGCTTTTTCCTCGGAATGCCGTACGACGCCAGCGGCGCGTTCCGGGTCTACGCGCTGCGCTCCATTCCGCGCGAAGCGTTTCAGATCGTCCGGTCGCGGAGCTACTCATTCTTCTTCGAGAGCCTCTTCGTGCTCGTCAGGAACGGCCATACCGTCACGGAGATCCCCATCAAACTGCCCGCGCGGACCTACGGCCATTCCAAGATGACCTTCCGTGACGCCTCCCGCAGTGCCAGGCTCCTTTACAAGATATGGCTGCAGCACAAGCTGCATCCGGAGCGTTTCCGCACGCCGAAGAGGATCGCCGTGGACCCTGTCCTGAAGGATCCGCAGAACTGGTCCCCGTACTGGGACCGCAGCGCCGATGCGGCCGGCGCCTGCTACGAGATCGTTGCCAGCATCTACCGGCGCCTCTTCATCCGTTCGCGGCTCGAGAGAGCCTTGAAGCGCCAGTTCCCCAAGGGCGCGCGTCTCCTGCACGCGGGCTGCGGCGCCGGACAGGTTGATCGGAATCTGCATGACGCGTTTGACATCACCGCGGCGGACATCTGCCCGCAAGCGTTGCGCAGCTATTCCCAGAACAACCCCCGCGCCACGCGGATCGAGCACGTCAACATCCTCGATCTGCCGTATCCTCCGGCGGTGTTCGACGGCGTGTACAACCTGGGCGTCATGGAGCACTTCCCGCCCGAGGAGATCACGCGCATCCTCAAGCAGTTCTGCCGCGTGCTGCGCCCGGACGGCAAGGTCGTGATCTTCTGGCCCCATCGCCGCGCCGTCACCGTGCTGGTCATCAAGGCGCTGAATCTCATCCTGCGCACGTTCTTCGGGCGCAAAGAAGCGCTGCATCCGCCCGAGATCTCTCTCCTCAAAGGACGCCAGGAAGCGGCCGCGTTCCTGCAGAGCGCCGGCCTCGAGATGTGTGCCTACGATTTCGGCATCAGGGATGGCTGCGTCCAGGCGGTGATTGTGGGACGCAAGGCGGCCCTCGGCTCAGCGGCGCATGAGCCAACCGGCAGCAGCCCGGCACCCCTCGCCACCAAGCACTAGCCTGACCTGTTCGCTCAAGCGTGTCACGCAGCGTCATCGTTCTCCACGGCAGCCCGGATGCGCTTGTGAGCGGCAACTTCGCCGTATATAAAACGAGCCCTGCGCAGTGCCGGCGTGACAGGCCACAACGGTGCCCGTTCCGTTGCCGTTGGGGTAACCTCGATGGAGCGAGTGGATGAGCGGTCACTGTGACGTCATTATCCCATCCAAGAACGCCCCGTCCTGGTTGGCGCTGTGCCTCGAGGAGCTGTTTCGGAACACGGACCCGCAAGAACTGGGACAGGTCCTTGTGGTGGACGACGGGTCCAGCCCGGAGGCCCTCCCGGTTATCGAGCGCATCTGCGCGCGGCACAAGGGCGTACGGTTGCTTGCCAATGAAGGGCGGCGGGGTCTCGGCGGCGCCTGCAACTTCGGCGTCCAGCACGCAACGGCCCCCTCCATGCTTTTCCTGAACACCGAGTGCCTCGTCACACGCGGCACGATACGCAAGCTTGTGGCAGCCTGCGAGACCGACGCGTTTATCGGGATGGCTTGCCCGTTGTCGAACAGTTCGCCCGGTCTGGCCCTGCCCATGCCGCCCGGCCGGTCCTACGTCGAGATGAACGCCCTTCTTGAACAGGCCGGCGCCGGACTCCCGCCCGCGGAGCTTGCGCTGGAGGCGTGCACGCCTGTGGGCCACTGCCTGCTCGTAACCCGGCGATGCTGGGAGAAAACCGGAGACTTCGGCGAAGTCTGGGACGGCGCGGAATCGGACTCTCAGATGCGCGCGATGGAGCATGGCTTCCGTGGCGTGGCGCTGACCAATGCCTACGTGTTCCGTTTCGGCAACGCAACGTCCTGGCACGAGCCTGGCGCCTCTGCGCTGCGCGACAAGAACCGAAACGTGTTCTTTGCGAAGTGGGGCGACAAGTACAAGGCGCTTCTGGCGAAGCAGGCGCGGCACGATCCTGTGGCCACAGCGGCCCAGCGCCTCGCCGCACTTCCCTCCGCGCCGCTGACGCCGCCGGTGCTCTTCCTGTTGCCCGGCCTCGGGCAGGAAGTCGGCGGCATCCAGGTGGTCGTCGAACTGTGCAACCACCTCATCAGGCAGGGACTCGAAGCCAGGTGTGCGGTGCTTGGTTCTTTGGACCGGGACGCGCTCAAGCGCTTCCAGGAACCGGTCTTCTTCGGCCTCCTCCATTTCCCCGGAGGATTCGGATTCCCGACGCAGACGGAAGTCGCGCCGCAGTGCGTGGTGGCCACCTTGTTCACGACCGTGCCGCCTGGTTTCGTGTTTGCCTGCCAGCGCGGGATCCCGCTGGTCTACTTCGTTCAGGGCTATGAATGTTACTTCGTAAACGGGACGTTCTACAATCAGGTCGCCGAGACCTATGCCATGGCCGACCACCTGCTTGTCACCAGCGAGTGGCTCAAGAAGAAGGTCGAGTCCCATGCGCGCTCCACGCCGCTGACCGTTCTGCCGATCGGGGTTGACCCATATCTCTTCGCCGCCAAGGACGCGGAGCAGCCGGCAAGCGGCAAAGTCAGGATCGGCGTGGTGCTGAGAAACGCACCCGACAAGGGGCAGTGGATTCTGCTGGACGTCCTCAATGCACTGTCTGCGCACAAGGACGTGCTTGACCTGACAGTGTTCTCCGCCAGGCAATACGAATTGCCGCCGGGCTGGGCAGCGGGGAATTGCACGCAGCTTGCGCTGCCGCTCGCGCGCTCGACAATCGCGGCTCATTTGCGTGCCTGCGATGTCTTTCTGGATGCCTCGTTGCATGAGGGCTTTGGCCTCTTTCCGCTGGAAGCCATGGCCTGCGGGGCCACGGTGGTTGTCTCGGACTCAGGCGGCGTCGGCCAGTATGTTCGCTCCGGCGAGAACGGGCTCGTCATCTCCGAGGTCAACCGGCCGGAACAGTATGTGGCGGCCATCCTGTCGTTGGTCCGTGACCGCCCTCTGCTGGCCAGGCTCAAGGCCGATGCCCGAAAGACCGCGGCCTCGTTTGCGGCCCCGGAATCCTACGGCCGCTATGCGGACTTCTTCAGGCAGGTTGTGGCCTCCAAGGCGGCTCGGCCGAAAAAAGAACAGGCCGCCGCGTTGCGCGCTGCTCTGACGATGCTCAAGACGGCCGAACGCGAGATTGACGCACGCGACAAGCGGATCGCAACGCTGGAGGAGGAGCGGGAGCGCATCACCAGCGGAGCGAGTTTCCGCGTGGGACGCTTGCTGACGGCGCCCTTTCGGGCACTCTTGGGCAAGCGCTAGACTCGGCGTAACCGTTCACCAGTCCGGGGGAGCGCGCCCTTGAGGGTCCTGTACGTCACAGAAATGACCGACGCTCCATTCCGCTACCGGGTGGAGCATGCCATCGAGCAACTGCGGCAGGCAGGCCATGCCGCAAGCACTGTTGTACCGGACCACCCCGGCCTCCCCGACGCCCTCCCCTCCTGCGACGTGCTGGTGCTCCACAGGCTCGAATGGAGCCCCCGAGTCGAGGTCATCATCGAGGCGGCTCGCCGTCATGGTGTTGCCACGGTCTTCGACTGCGATGAGTTGGTGTTCTTTGACGGCGCGCACCCGCATTTCTACTTCCTCGGCGACCTCAGCGAACGCGAACAGCAACTCTATGTCGAGATGACGCGCAATCTCGAACGCACCGCGCGCGCCTGCGGCGTCGTTCTGGCCAGCACTCCGGCCATCGCCGATAAAGCTGCGGCCATGGGCCTGAAGACCCTCCTCCACCGCAACGTGCTGTCGGCGTTCCAGGAGCGGCAAGGGCTGTGGTTGGGCCTCGCCCGGCGCTTGATTCCGAAAGCCCCGCTCCTCGGGTACTTTAGCGGCTCGCATACTCACGACCGCGATCTGCGCAGCATCGGCGAACCTCTGACCACGGTGTTCGAGCGGATCCCGGAAGCGCAACTGCTCATCGTCGGCCACATGAGATGCCCCAGCTTCGCCGCGCGGTTTCCCGGCCGCGTGTGGGTCGCGCCGTATCTGCCCTGGCGCGAAGTCCCCGCTATGATGGCGCGCTGCCGCGCGCTGCTGGCCCCGCTCGCGGAGCTTTCCCCGTTCACCGACGCCAAGAGCGCCCTGAAGTTCTTCGAGCCCGGCATCCTGGGTGTGCCGGTCGTGGCCAGCCCCACCGCCGAGATGAAAGCGGCCATAGGGGACGGCGAGAACGGCTGGCTGGCGCAATCGCCGGATGAGTGGGTCGAACGCCTGACTGTGGCCTTGTCGGCCCACGCGACGAGGAGAACTGGCGCACGAGCCCGGGACACCGTTCGAGCAGGCTACACGACGCAGGCGCAACGCGGCGTCCTGGCCAAGACGCTTGCCGGCCTGATCGCAGGCGCACCGGCACGATCGCACGGCGCGGCAGAGCTGCCGGGGCATTCGGGCAAGACGATAGAACGGCCAAG
>JAPLOD010000332.1 GCA_026692735.1 Planctomycetota bacterium
TCTCATTGGGCACGACCCATGCGGATCGCTGCAACCGGCACATGAAGTCGGCGACGGCGAATCACACGGGGACCGCCCACCGCTCTGAGCGGCAAATACGCTCAACTTGCGTTCGACCTCTTTGCTCCCACACTGGGGGCATAGCGCCTCGGCGTCAGTCTTCATCGAACGAACCAGTTGCTCAAATTCCTGGCCGCAAGACCGACAATGATATTCGTAGATAGGCATGGGTCAAAAAGGGCTCCCAAGGAATTCCCTATAGTCTTCTTCTGCGAGCGGGTTTAAATCTTGCCCCCAGACGTTTGGCTTGCGGCCGAGTCTCTGTGGCGGTGGCCGAATCCCCCGTACCGGACACGGAAGCCGCATACCGGGATACCCCCGGAACCGGCGGAAGTCCGCCCGCCCATTCCTCTCGCGGCGGCCGCGGAGCGAACCCGTTGGGTCACATGCGGCGATGCGACCGCCGCCGATCCCACCATCACCGCGGCCGTCAAACGGATCACCATCGCTCCGCCCGTGATCTGGGGTGTCGCCAACATCTTCGTCCTGGCCACCGGCGCGGCCAAAGCACCCCTGGTCGCAGCGGTCCTGCAGGAAGCCGAGCCGGCCAATCCGCCTGTCGCGCGGCTGCTCCGCCAGTGCCAGGGCGCCGTAACGTTCTTTCTGGACAAGGCCGCCGCGGGGACATGACAGCCCCGGCACCGATGGACGATGAAAGCAGGTCCGACTCGCGAGGCAACGAGCGCACAGCAGAGGAGAACCATGAGCACCTTACCTAAGACGATGAAGGCCCTGGTCAAGGCGCGGCCCGAACCGGGGCTGTGGATGGAAGAGGTCCCTGTGCCTGAGCCTGGGCTCAACGATGTGCTGATCGAGATTCACAAGACGGCGATCTGCGGCACGGATGTCCACATCTACAACTGGGACGAGTGGTCGCAGCGCACCATCAAGACGCCGTTGGTCATCGGCCACGAGTTCGCCGGCAAGGTCGCCGCGGTCGGCGGCAACGTGCACAGCTTCCGGCCCGGCGACGTGGTGAGCGGCGAAGGCCACATCGTCTGCGGCGTGTGCCGGAACTGCCTGGCCGGGAGGCGGCATTTGTGCGCGCGGCCGGAGTGCGTCGGCGTGAACCGCTCCGGCGCGTTTGCCGAGTACCTCTGCATACCAGCCGCCAACGTGTGGGGCGCGGCGCCGAACATCCCCATAGAGCTGCTCTCGTACTTCGATCCGCTGGGCAACGCGACGCACACGACGCTGTCCTTCGAGGTGGTCGGCGAGGACGTGCTGATCACGGGCGCGGGGCCGATCGGGTGCATGGCCGCGGCCATCGCCAAGCACGTTGGCGCGCGCTTCGTGGTCGTCACGGACATCAACCCGTACCGCCTGGACCTCGCGAGGAAGCTGGGCGCGACACGCGTGGTGGACGTGCACAAAGAGACGCTCGCGGACATACAGAAAGAGCTGGGCATGCACGAAGGCTTTGACATCGGCCTCGAGATGTCCGGTTCGCCTGCCGCCTTCCGCGAGATGCTGGCCAACATGGCTCACGGCGGGCGCATCGCCATGCTTGGCATCCAGCCGGCGGGCACGGTGATCAACTGGGACGACGTCATCTTCAAGGGGCTCCACCTGAAGGGCATCTACGGGCGCGAGATGTACGAGACCTGGTACAAGATGACGGCGATGCTGGAGAGCGGCCTGAATGTGCTGCCCGTGCTGACGCACCGCTTCCCGATCGCGCGCTTCCTGGAAGGCTTCGACGTGATGCGCGCCGGCAACTGCGGGAAGGTGCTGCTGGACTGGAAGTAGAAGCTCTGCGCCGGTGAAACACGGGCCGGGATTCCTCCCGGCCCGCGCTCCTCCGCACAATGGCACATCGAAGACCCGGGGTTCGCTTACTTCTTGCCCTGCGCAAGGCCCTTCGACGTCAGGTAGGTGTAGCTGTCTCGCACCGCCTCGATCATGTCCGTGGCGCAATCGTCGAGTTCGACGATGAGGAATTCGACGATGGACTTCTCCGCCGCCTTGATCACGGCCGGGATATCCACGGTGCCCTTGCCGACCGCGGTCATGGGATGCTTCTGCTCCATCGTCGCCGCGCCATCCTTGAGGTGCAGCAGCTTGCAGCGCTTGGCGTACCTCTTGACGACCTTCGCCGGATCGGCGCCGCCAACCTTGATCCAGTACACGTCGAGCTGCGGACACGCCTTTGGGGCGAGCTTGTAGAGCAGGTCGCCCTTGTTCGGGCCCGCGAATTCCCAGTAGTGGTTGTGGATGGAAATCGAGAAACCCTTGGGGCCAAAACAGTCCACCGCGGCGTTCACCTTGTCCGCTGCGGCTTTGATGGCGTCCTCGGTCTTGAAGTCGTCCGGGCCAAAACCGCTGACCAGGTGGGTGTAGCCCATCGTCCGGGCCTCATCTTCCGTCTGGGCCCGCTTGGCGGGGTCGAAGACCGCGCAGTGCGAACTGCAGACTTTCAGCCCCACGTCATCCAGCAGTTTCTTGAACTCAGCGGGGGTCTTGCCATGCATACCGGCCAACTCCGCATAGGGGTAGCCGATGTCCGCCACGATCTTCAGCGTGCCGGGGAGGTCCTTCCCGGCGGCTTCGCGGACCGAGTACAACTGTAGTGCAACGGGCTTGAGCATGTGCTTCAATCCTTTCAAAAAGGGGTTCGGAACGGCAGGATTATCGTTGGTGTACAACGGGTGTCAAAGCAAAGTGGTGGGGGGCGGGGTTCAGGGTTCCAGGTTCAGGGTTCAGGGCATAGGGTTTCGTGCGCGTCATCCGTGTTCATCCCCGTTCATCTGTGGATTCATCACGTGCATCCGAACGCCCCCCGCATCGCGTCCAGCCAGTCGCGAGCCAACTCCTCCGCCTTCGACCACTCATCGAGGAACGGTTCCGTCGGCGCATCCTCGCTTTCGTTATAGGCCCACCGCGCCCGCGCAACGCGAGCGCTGTCTGAACCGCTCGCCACCTGCCGCAACACCTTGTCCTCGGCGCAGATGTAGTACCGCACGACCTCCGCGGCCAGAGCGCGCTCGATAGCCCGTAGCGACCGCCCGAGCACGTTCACGCACGCGCGTTTCAACCGCGCGCCGTTGGCGAATCCCGCCCGCACCGCCCACCCTTCGAGATCGAAATCCTGCCGCAACCGGAACGCCAACTCTTCGCAGCGCCGCGCGCGTTCCGACGCCCGGTCCTCATAGTAGTAGTCTTCCGCCGTCATCCTGAAGTATTTCGATCGCTTCCCCGTGTGCCACGGGCAGCCTCTGTTGGTTGTTGGCTGCCCGTGCGTCTCGTCCGAGTTCATCGGTGCTTCGTATTTTGTCGCCGCGTAGCTTCCGGGAATCCCCCACAACTGCTGCGCCGCCTCGCGCAGCCGCTCCACCAGCCCGCGCTTGACGCGCCGAATCCTGAACCCGTCCGCAAGTTCCTGCACCGTCAGCCCGCAGTATTCCTTCGTCAACATCGTCAGCCGCGCCCGCGACACCTCCAGTTCCACGCACAGCCTCTCAATCGAATTTCCGGCGCTCCCCGCCCACTCCTCCACGCCGACGCCCCATGGCGTCATCAATGTCGGTTCCTTTCCTTTCTGTCTGTTCTCTGTGTTTTTTGTGCTTTCTGTGGCAAATGCCTTAATCCGTTCCACGAGTCTCTTCAGGCCCGCCTTCCGCTCCTTCGCCGTCAGCACCCCCTCGACCGCGCTCGTGATCCCCGTAATCCGTCTCCACTTCGCATGCTCTCCGTGTCTCCGCGTCTCTGCGTCCCCGTGTCTCCCCGTCGCCCCTTCTCCCCGTCCATGTTGCATTTTGAATTTTGCATTTTGAATTGCCTTCGCCCGCTCCCGCGACCAGTCCCTGTATCTCCCCGCCCAATTCAGCCCCGCCTTCTGATGCGATATCCCGAACATACTATCCCCCTCTCAACTCTCTGCGCCCTCTGCGTCTCCGCGGTGGATCCGTCCGTGCACGCCCTACATATATGGTCGTTTTGGTGCATGACAATTCTTGCACTACTTACGGCATAATGACTTACACGATACAAGTGGTGCGTTACGTGGTGCGCACCACTCCGCTGTTGCTTTTTGACCACCTTCCGCACAGGCTCACATTCTCACCCGCCCGCCGCCGTAAACAGGCGTTCCGGGAGCGCCGCTGAGCGTTCGCGGTTTTCTGATTCCATACCCGGTCTGTAGAGAGAGTGCCCCCATATATACAACGTAGATTGACCCACTTTTGTTACTCAGTGTCGCGAAAAGACCTAAGAATGGATGTTTTTCTATGTTTTTACGTACGGGACGGCCATTCACCGTGGCACGGGCATCCTGCCCGTGATCATGGGGCGGATGCCCCGCACTTTGGCACGGGCATCCTGCCCGTGATCGTGGCACGGGCATCCTGCCCGTGATCATGGGCTGGATGGCCCAGCCCCTTGTCATTCCCCACATCATTGTGTGCTCGCCGTCCACCCCGAAAGGGGTGGCGGAAATTAGCCGGGGGCCGGCACGCCGCAGGCGTGCCGCGCCCCCGGAGTGCTGCGCGCCCACCGTCCCCGCGCCCTGACAGGGCGCCGGAGGCAAGGCAACGCGGCTCCCGCGGGTGCCCAGGCCCGCCGGGCCGGGTGGCCGAAGGCCACAAGAAGCTCTGCCTTGCGCGCTCAAATGCAAGGAGTAGGTTATTATGCGTGTGGACGTTCAAGGTGCAGCTTCTTGTTCGCTTCGCTCACCCACCCCGCGCTGCGCTCGGGGTGGGCCACCCGCGGTTCCTCGCCGTCCAGATAACCGTTGACATGCGCCGGTCCGAGGGGTAGCGTAATGGAAGTTACGGTTAAACCTGCATAACCATCGGAGGAAACGGAACAGAGCATTGTCGTGACAACTTGAAGATGCGCGAGCATCAGGGAACTGCTTCCAACACGAACGGCCAACCTGAGCCGAAAGGCTCTTGAGATCAGGAGCAGCTACTTGTGCCGCGCCCCGCAAGGGGCGTCGGCCAAGTTTGCTGTTCTGGTCTGCCCCTTGGCCGGGGTGTGTTGGAGCGGCGGCTTGGTCCGGCGCTCCGTATTTTTTCCCGCCGTTCCATCGTCCCCCATATCCGCCGTACACCACGCCAGCCGCAACGCAGCCCCAAAACGAAACTGTGTCGGTCGTGTTCGAACAGGGGTTCCCGGCGGAGGGCCTTGCTATGGCAGTCAAGGTTGCACACGTTGTTTTCATGGGAAACGGTAACGTCGTGGTTTTCGCTACCGAAGCCCGAAAAGGAGGCGGGGTGAAGCGCGTCGCAAGTACCATACATAACCGGCGCGAAGACCGCGGCGGCATCGTTCGGGACATCAGGGGCACGACCGATTCGCTCACCATTCCACGCCCTCCTCGCTCTCTGTCAAAGCGCGATCGTTGGAAATGGATCCTCGGCCATGTCCTCGAGGAGATGGAGCCATACTGCAAGTGACGTGGTGCTGAGACGTTGGAGAACGCGCGAAGGCCAGCAGTGTGATCGTGTCGTACTAACATGGGCTTCGTGGGGAGGATGTTGCCATGTTCAGGCAGCCATCGCTCGTGCATCATGCGTTGGCCTCAATCGCCGGTCGAATGGCATTGGGAGGGAGACACCGTGAGTAAGCCTGTCACGAAATTGTGCCGCAGGGTAGTCAGTACGCTGGTGGCCCTGTTGCGCCAGCACGGCCTATCATACGAGGACATCGAAAAAGAGTTGAAACTCCGGCCCGCCAACGGGATGACGGCCTGGAGGCTCCAAGGTAACAAGCATAAGCGCGGCCGAAGACGAAATCGAATCTCATCGGATGGCTGAGGTTCGCAGCGCGGATGGAGGGGGCTATGATCGAGGTCGAATGCCCGTCATGCCATAAACGCAGTTCCTTGCCGGACTCCGCCGCCGGGAAGCAAGCGAAGTGCGGTTGCGGAATGGTCTTCCCGATCCCGGCGGCGCAGCAGGACTTGTTGCCGCTCATGCCAACCTCGATGCCCTCGCTGGGCGCCGCGCCCGCGCGCCAGCCTTCATCGGTTCCGCCGCCGCTACCAACGACTCCGCCGCTGCCTTCGTCGGTTCCCCCGCCGCTACCAGCCATCGCCGAACTTACGACGAACCGTGTTCGGGACGGAGAAAGCCCGACGGAAATCCAAAGTACATGTCAGCAAGGATCGCCCGTACCCGCCCCGGCTGCTTCGCAGGATGCGGGCAATCTGCCGGAACAGGCCCCTGCGGATGGGCAAGGGGCCGATCCGCAGGTGGTGCTGCTGCTCGGGATGGGGCTCGTGCTTGCGACGGCCATTACCGTAGTCTGGTCTGGAAGCATCATCGGCTACATACTGACAGGCATACTGGCGTTGTTGGCCGTCGTACTTGGGAAGAACAGACTGCTTAAAATCGGCGGCTTCGCCAGCCTCGCCGTTGCGGCTCTTGCCCTTACCTGTCAAATGGTCTCCTCGGCGATTACCTGGTTCAACACCTCGTGGGAACGCGAAAACAAAGCGCAGATAATCGCCCTTGCCGCCGAAGTCGGCAAGTTGCAGCAAGCGGGGAACTACAGGCGGGCCGCCGAAGAGAGCGACCGGATTGTCGAACTGGTCGGAGATCGGCAACTACAAGACAAGGAGATTGCACAGTTCGCCAAATCCGCACGTGTATTCAGGAGCACAGCGGCCGCGGAAATCAAGGCCGACATCGAGCAAGAGAAGGTGGACAAGGTCGCCGCAGCCCTGGCGGATGCCAGACGCCTGAGAAACAGCCAGGACTGGAGGGCGTGCCTTGGGAAGTGCGCCGAGGCCATAAAGATCGGCGCAACCGTAGACGAGTATTCTCAGAGGGTGCAGGCGATGTTAAAGGAGGCGGAGGCGTCAAAAAAGTGGGCGGAGGAGGTTCAGCGAAACAACGAGGAGGTTCGTGCGGCGCGTCAGAGGCGGCAGCAGGAGCAAGAATCCAAGCAGCCACTCAGTCAAGCCGACACAATGATTGCGGAACATCGACGGAACGTCGCAACTATCCGCGAGAACCACCGACGTAATGCTGAGACACTTTGGTCAATGATGCCTGAAAAGCAGCAGCAGGTCCTAAGCATTATCAATGCGGCAGATGGTGTTATCGTTAATCGCGATATGCCAAGGGTTGACAAGAAGCAGGCTCTGGATGGGTACGACAGTAGGATCAAGAATATGCTTGGTACCAATCGCTACATAGCATGGGAATATTGTCGCACTGAGGGTTGGGTCGCAATCGTAGAGTCGGTAGTGACCCTAGACGATCCAGACCGGTATGGTCTTGCTGTACGTCTGCAGATCCTGATTGGCGGGGACATCGTTCGTATGGTTGTCCTAGGGCCGGACGTTGACAATGCGCGTGGTCTTGGGGGTAGGGGCGTTATTGAGAGGGATAACCCCAACTTCGCTGTCGCAAAATCGCTTTCTAAGGGGGACATCGTCCGCTTTAGCGGACTCGTTGACATCTCCCTGAAGTGGTCTTGGTTCTTGGATATAGATGACCGAGGCACCTTTGATCACGGCGATATCCCTCGGCCAAGCGGAAGGAGGGAGATATCCTATACTTCTACGAAGATGGAGAAAGTCGGCAGAGTGGAGAATCTCTGGGTACCGTTCCTCGGGCCAAAATAGCCGAGCAGACAGTCTGCGGGATAACGGGGACGCGCAGAGCGCCGGTCAAGACCGGCAGGAATAACGGGCACGCGCACGAAACTATCCTGACCATGGGCATCGGCGATCTGCTGGAGGCGCAGGTGACGCCGGCGGTGCTGAACGTGCCGCCATCCTTCCCGCACGACGATCGCTCCCTGGCAACGGGGCGGAACACTGCCGTCCGCCGTGCCGGCGTCACTCCGGCTTCGGTTCCACGACTGGCGCCCGCGCGGGCGAATCATCTTTCGGGGCCGCGGCGGATGGGGCAGCCACATGGGGCTGCCCCTACGATGGGGTGGCCAGCCGTCGGTGCTCCGCTTCAGCTCTTGGTTTTTGGCTCGTGGCTCTTAGCATCTTCCGTTCGGCGCCCCTTCCAGGAGCCAGGAGCTAAGAGCCAGGAACCAGCATGTTCATTGACGAGACGGACATCAAGGTCAAGGCCGGCGACGGCGGCAACGGCGCCGTCGCGTTCCTGCGACTGAAGTTCATGCCTTGGGGCGGCCCGGCCGGCGGCGACGGCGGCAAGGGCGGGGATATTATCTTCGAGGCCAGCCGCAACGTGGACACGCTGCTCCACCTGCACCGCAAGCGCCGCCTCGCCGCCAAGAACGGCCAGCCCGGCAGCAACAAGAACTGTTCGGGAAAGAGCGGCGCAGACATCGTCGTGCCCGTGCCGCCCGGCACACTGGCCAAAGACGACCAGGGCAACGTCCTCTGCGATCTGCTCGCGGCGGGGCAGCGCTTCATCGTCGCCAAGGGCGGGCGCGGCGGACGCGGCAACCAGCACTTCGCGACCTCCACGCACCAGACCCCGCGCCACGCGGAGAAGGGCGAGAAGGGCGAAGAGCGGCAACTGCACCTGGAACTGAAGCTCATCGCCGACGCGGGCCTGGTCGGCCTGCCGAACGCCGGCAAGAGCACGCTGCTGAGCCGCATCAGCGCCGCGCGGCCGAGGATCGCCGCGTATCCTTTCACAACGCGCGAACCCCAGCTTGGCATCGTGGACGGCGGCGACTACCGCCAGGTCGTCGTGGCCGATCTGCCGGGCCTCATCGAAGGCGCGCATGCCGGCGCCGGCCTGGGCGACGAATTCCTGCGCCACGTGGAGCGCACCAGCTTCCTCATCCACATCGTGGACGCCGCACCGCAGGACGGCAGCGACCCGGTGGCGAGCTACCGGCTGATCGAGAACGAGCTCAAGCAGTATTCGGAAGCCCTGTACAAGCGCCCGCGCCTGATTGTGGCCAACAAGATTGACGTCACGGGCGCGCTCGAAAACGTCGAACGCATGCGCAAGGAACTGGGCGACGATATCGTTGCCATCTCAGCGGCCACCGGCGAGGGCCTCAAGGCGCTCGTGGCGCGCCTCTTCTCCGAGGTGACGGCGCTGAAGAGCAAGGCGGAGGCGTGGTAACGCCATCCTCTGCGAAAAGCGTCCCGCCTGCCTACTTCAGCTCAATCTCGGAGATCAACAGCCAGGTTGACGCGCCATTCCGGATTCGCAGGTAGAACTGCGCCCGCGGCTCGAACTCCACCGTGAACTCGTCCCACACGTTGCCGCCCGCATAAGGGCCGCCTTTCGCCACCGCGCTGCCGTCCGCATCCAGCACCTCAATGGTCATTGCTGTCATCGCGGCGCCCTTCCAGCGCACGTGGCGCAGCGGAACGCTCGACCGCACCGCGTACAAGACGTCCTTGCCCGTGCGCTGGTCAAAGTAGACCGGCTTGTTCGAGAACACCGCTGTTGCGTCATCGTCGTCCTGTACCGGGAACCTCCCGAACTGCGTCTTTGCCGGGTACGGCTTCATGCTCTTCTTCGCCATGAAGATAACGTCGGGCTTCGGCGCCTTGCTAGTCGCGGCTTCCGGAGACGGCGCCGCCAGGCGCTTCTCAGCTTTCACTCTGGCCAGGCCCGTGAGCGACGGCAGCGCTTTCTGGTACCAGTACTTGGCCCGCGCCTGCATGGCTGCCTTCGCCGGCTTCTCCGTCTCATTCTCCGCCGCGTCCCACCAGCCCTCGGCCGCGGCCACCTGCGCCTGCGCCTCGCCCGGCTTGGCCAGTTCAGCCTCCGCCGCCGCTTTAAGCGCCGGGACGGAACACTTGGCAAGGGATGGCAGCCCCGTGCTCCAGTCGCCCTTCGAAAAACACCAGTGCTTGCCGACGAGAAGGTTTGCGGCGGGGTCGTCCGGCTTGTCGAGGAGGGTTCTCATCCCGCCGATGGCGCGGGACTGCTCCGCATCCCGCGTCACCAAACCCACTGTCGTCAGCGCGGCCTTTTTGAGCGCCACGGCGTCCACGGTGAACTCGGCGGCCATCTTGTCCACGGCGGCCAGAGCCGTGCTCATATCACCGCCCTGCGCCGCCAACGTGCCCGCCTCGCGCCATAGCACGTACTTGGCCGCGAGGTCGTCTTTCGTCTCCTCAGCCTGTTTGAGAAGCTTCTTCGCCAGCGCCGCCTTGTCTTCCGGCTTGGTCTTGGCGTAATCCTCCTTGGAGACTTCCTTGATGAGCTTCTCGGCGTCTTTCTGCAGGGAGGCCGGAGGGGGAGGAACCGTGTCCTCGCCGGCAACCACGGCCGCCGAAAGAGCCAGGATCATCGCGCAGCACGCCGTTCGCACCGAGACCTCCTTACCGCACAATGCATCGTACCCTTTCGGGTTCGCGTTGACAGGGAATTCCGCGCTCTCCGTTCAATCGAAAACCGCAAATCTAAAATCGAAAATCCCCTACTCATACCCCAGCGTCCCCTCCACGCGCGCACGGCGAAAGCCAAGACGGAAGATCCAGTAGCCGATGACCAACAGCAGCAGGCTGGTCAGCGCGAACCCGCCCAGTTCGCGCCACACCGCCGTGATCCCCAAGCCCTCGCCCATCGTGCGCCGGGCCAGCGTGTTGATGTAATACTGCGGATGCAGATAGCACAGCGGTTGCGCCCAGGGCGGCAGCGCCTGGATGGGGAAGAGCTGCCCGGAAAGCACCATGCCGCTGATGCCGATGGTCCAGTTGATCGGGTCGGTTTCGCCCTTGGTGATGACGCGGAAGCCCGCGCCGATCAGGTCGAACGCGGTCATCAGGATGATCCCCGCCCCCACGACCGCGAAGAAGCCGGCGTTCACATGAAAGGTCACGCCAAACAGGAAGTATGCCACGACCATGAAGAGCACCACTTGGAGGAAGATCCAGCAGTACTTCCACATGTTCGCGCCCAGGATGATGATCGGCAGGCTGCAGGGGGCCGTGTACAGGTTGGGGAAGTCCTTGGAGCGCACCAGCCATGTCACGTTCCCGCGCGCGGAGAAGACCAGCAGCGACACCAGGAAGCCGATCACCAGGAACGAGGTGTAATCGGGGCAGCCCTGCAGATAATCCTTGATCTTGGGATCGGCATACTTCGTGAAGAACTTGCCCATCACGCCGTACGCGATGGCCCAGCAGGACATGCTGGCCAGCGCGAACAACGTCTCCGTCCGGTTGCTCAAGAACATCGCCATCTGGCGGCAGAAGAAGCTGGAGAGAACCCGCAGGTCGGCCAGCAGGCCCGGGCGGCTCTGCGACAACGCGGCGCTTGCCGCACCGGGCGACTCGGCGAGCAACGTTTTCACGCGCTGGCCTCCTTTCCCTCGGTCCCGAGAATCTCGACGAACGCATCCTCCAGGCTCGGCTCCTCCACCGTGAGGCTCATGAGCGGCAGGCCGCGGTCCGACAGCGCCCACAGGACCTTCGGCGTGGCGTACCCATCACACGAGCTGCCGGGCTCGCACCGCGTGTGCACGACGAACGTGGTCAGTCCGTCCTGCCGCAGCTTGTCGGCTTCGCCGTCCACGTCCACGCCGGCACCGGGCGCGGCGGCCAGCAGTGTCGCGCGCACGAACTCCTCATCTTTTCCGGCGCGTCCATCGAGTCGCAGGCGCAAGGTCAACACGGGGCCGCGCGTCGAGCGCCGCCGCAAACCGTCCGGCGTATCCACCAGCGCAATGCGCCCCTTGTTTAGGATAGCGATGCGGTCGCACAACTGCTCGGCCTCCGCCATATCGTGGGTCGTGA
>JAPLOD010000333.1 GCA_026692735.1 Planctomycetota bacterium
CCAGCACCTGGCCCCCTTCGGGGCCGACAAAGACGCTCCCCACCTCCGTACTGTAGTGCCCGCCGCGCACACCCTTCTCCGTCGGCAGGTAGAAACCGGCCGCGCAGGAGAGCTGCACGACGAACGTCTGCGTCGCCTTGCTGCGCGCCTTGATCTGGAGGCCGTAATCGAGATAGAGCTCGAACGGGTTGGTCGCGATAGCTGCGTCCCCCAGACGGATGACGTGCAGCTCCATCTCGTAGTCGGGCTTCTCGTTCTGCTGCTCGTACCGGTCCATGATGCTCTTCGCCTCGGCCAGACGCACCGGCTCGTCGGGGCTGAGCGCGGCCTTTTTCGACAACTCCTCGTGCCGCGCCTTTGCCCGGGCCAATTCCTCGTCCGTGACCTTGCGGCGCGGCAGCTTGATGACCTGCACCTGATGGACGAACGGCGCGCTGGCGCGGATATCGTTCCGGGCCAGCTCGTACACCTCGTCCACCGCCCGGCTGATCCGGCACCCCATCTCCTGTGTGCGCGACAAACCGCGCAGTTTCTGCATGCGTTCTTCCGCACGCTGGCGGAACAGCAGATGCGGCGACTGATCGCCCGCGGCGCCACACCAGGCCAGCACGCACAGGCCCTGCCCGTACTTGGCGCGGAGCTGCTCCCGCACGTCATGCCAAAAATCCGCGTTAATGGCGGAACGGCCCTCGACCTCCTGCGCCGTGCAAGCCACGTTGATGGCGATGGCCAACGGGGCCTTGTTCTGGTCCCAGAAGAACAGCATCTCCACGCCGTGATCCTCGCCGCCTTCCAGCGCGCGGAAGTCAGGCGTGTTCGTCGCGCCGTACATCCTGGCGCGGCCGTTCTCGTAGACTGCGCGCCGGTTGTGCCCGACCACCGCATGGCCCAGAGCCCAGCTTACGCCGCCGGGCTGGCGGCCCTCCCACGCCTTGACCACAACTTCGCCCAGCCGGTCGAGGAGGAACTCGATGAACTCGGCCGGCTGCATGACGCCTTCCTTGGGAATGACGTAGCCGTCTTCCCAGAAGCTCCGGCCCACCGGCGCGGTGTGCGTGTGCGTGGCGCTCAACCAGAGCTTATTGAGGTCGAAGCCGGGCAGTTTGCCGCGCAGCCGTTCGCGCAGACGCGGCTGAATGGTATCCCCGATGCCCACCAGGTCGCAGGAGACCATGATCGCGGCCTCGCCAGGCTGGGCGGCGGAGTGGCCTTCGATGGCCACCGCGGTGGCGGTGATGGGGGCCTCCACCGTCCTGGCGATGCGGGTGTGGTACTGTCCGGCCAGCGCGACCGGTTGGCCGGGGGTGATGCTGGTGGTCGCGGCGCCGATGAGGAACTCAGCCTGCTCGACCGCGCACGCGGCGCCCAGCGACAGCATGCAGACGGTAACGACAACAACCAGGAAGAGCGCGGCGAGAAGCATGGGCGGCCTCCTTGCGTAACGGCCAGGGCGATTCGTGGGTGCGCCGTGCGGAGAGATTCTGCCACGAACTCAGGGAATGTAAAGGCGGCCCGTGCCGGTCGCGCCAAGCCGCCGCCAAGCAGTTCCGCATACAGAACGGCTCGCTGAACAGGGAAGCAGGGCGCCGCGCCGGTTATCTGAGCCTGTGCATTCAGGCAGTGCAGAAGCCCCTGCCGGAGCCGGTGAAGCCCGCCGAGGCGAAGCAGTGAGCTGCGCTGGACATGTCCGACGCCAACCGCCGGTAGCCGGCAAGGGCTTTGGGCTTTCGCACGCGCTTCGGGGGCTTTTCCGGCGTTGGTTCCTGCTGCTCGTCCCTTAACGTCGCCTCCCGCTCTGGTCCATTCGCGCTAACTTTACCACACCCTCAATGTGAAAAATAGGGGAGCAGGCGAAGAATCGGAGCGTCGTGTTTCCCGCTGCCGGGGACAAGGATGGCGATGATATTCCGCGGCGCGCTGGTTATTTCTTTAGCTTCTTCTCCACCGCCTCGGCGAGCTTCCAGCGCTCCGCATCCCAGTCGCTGCCTTTGATGCTCCAGGCGACGCCGCCTTTGGCTTCGCTGAAGGCACGGGGTACGCACGCAGCCGCCGCCGCTCGCGCTTCAGCCTCCAGCCCGTTCTTCGCCGCCAGCCACAGGTACTCGTAGTCCTGCATCCCGCGCCGGATGTTCTTCAGGCGGATCGAGGCCACCGGCCCGGCGATGCCCCGGTCCTGGTCCGGGTGCTTCAGGTCCTGCCCGGGGTAGATCAACACGCCGTCGCCATTGATTCCGCCCTCGCCCCCGAACGTCACCGGGTCCGCCCACACGTTCTGCTCGCCCCGTTGGCGCGACTGCTGGTTGTGCCGCCAGTGATTGGCATGCCAGTAGAACCACAGCTCCACATCGTGCTTCCAGCACGCCCAGGGTGTCACGCGGCAGTCCACCGCGGGCGCGTCCGTGATCTGCGTGCCGGCAGCCGGGCGGTGGCCGTTGTAGACCCACCACCGACGTCCTTTCTCCCGCTCCGCCTTCGCCTTGGCCAGGTCGAGCTGGTTCGTGACCGTGCACCAGATGTCAATGGCCCCTTCCAGTCCCGGCGCCGGGCCCTTGGTCACGAACATGGGCAGCGCCTTGCCCGGTCCAGCGTTCCCGTGCAGGTGGTCTCCCATTTCCTTGATCCACGGGAACTCCTTGGGCCCCGGTTCGTCGGTGATATAGAGGAACGTGACGGCGTCCTGCTTGGTGTTCTTGAGCCACGTCATGAACGTATCAGCCGTCTTCCAGCCCTGGGTGCCCTTCCACGCGGCCCCTGCGCCGTAGAAGCTCGCCGGGACAATCGCGTATCCCACGCCCTGACCGGGTCCCACGTAGCCCTTCTCCGGCGTGAACGCCGCGCCGGCGAGCAATTCGAGATGCTGCGGATCGGGGACAGGCGCATAGGCCGTCGTGAACTCCACGCGGTGCCGGTGTGCCAGCCGGTGGTAACGCGCATTTAGGCCGGCGCCGCCGCCGTGCCGCGTGCCGATCTGGTCCTCCTCAAAATAGATCATCGCGTGAAAGTGGTTCTCATCTGGCAGCGCGAAGTCCAGCACGCGCAATTCGACGGGCAGTTCCGCCACGGCGTTGCCGCCCTCGCTCACCTTCACCGTCCCGGCATACACGCCGGGCGGCATGCCTTCCTTGGGGATGTAGACGTCGAACCAGACGCCCTGGTTCAGGTTAGCACCGATCTCGAAGGGACCGCCGCCCAAGCCCTTCTTCGCGTTGAACGGTACGAGTGCATCGGGCACCCAGCCCGTCAGCCCCACGGGTTTCGCAGCCGGGTTGTAGAACCATCCCGGCGGCGTAGCCCGCGTGATGTTCAGGTAGTGCTGGGTGAAACGCTCGATGTGTCCGCCGCGCCAGTCTGTCGGGTCCTCGCCTTCGGGCCTGAGAACCAGCTTCTCATTGCCGCCCCTGCGGACGAGCGCTTCCAGCGTCACGTCCACGTCCTTCACGCCCTGCGGCCCGGCCTGCACCACGACCTGAAAAGCCACCACTTCGTTCCGGGCGGCGAAGAGCGATATCTTTCGCCCGTCCCAGGCGGAGTTGACCGCTTTGTTCGGGTTGTCCAAGTCGTCGCGCTTGATCTTCTCGCCGTCGTTCACGGCCCAGACGGCGGCAACCTGAGTCGCACGCGCGCTGGCGCCGGACCACAGCAGGGCCATTCCCAGTGCCAGCAACGTCCTGTGCGGGGTACTCATCATCACTCTCCCATGCAATGAGCCGTACCATGGCTGCGGCGCGGCTCGTACCCGCCTCCCATTCGGGCTGGCGCTAACCGCCGGGCTTGCGCGGCCGGGCGCGCTCGTCCTCGATCGGCACAGGCGGAACGCCGAAGATGACGAACTCAAGCACTTGGCCGGCCTCGGCCTCCAGGGCGTGCGGCACGCCGGCCGGGATCACCACGGCTGCGCCAGGGCGCAGCGGCTGCCCCTGCGCTCCCAAGGATATCCGCCCCTTGCCGGCCAGGACGTAGTAGACCTCGTCGTAGCCTGAGTGGACGTGTGGCGATCCCTCGGTCACGGAGACGACGTGGACGTTGGCCACGCCACCGGCGCCGCCAGTGATCACGCGGCGCACGTGGCCGTGCGGGCACTCCAGCGCGGGCGTCTTGTCGAGGTATCGCACGATCGGCTGCTTCGATGCAGGGCTGTCGGACATGGCTGCTCCCGTCCTCCCGGTAACTGGGCCCGGCGCCACCAACTGATGCCGTTCTTGCCTGCGGCTCTTTTCCCTGTTGAATCTCACTCTACCACACCCAGAATCCGAACAATAGCGCGCTTGCGCGAACCGGAGCAGCTACCATTGGCTTGGGAAGCAGAACCTCCCTGTTCGCGACAGTTCCGCATCCAGGCGACAGGAGCCGCCAGGACGGCGCGATTCGTTGGCTTTCTGATGGCCGTCTCACACGCGAACGTCGGCCGAATCCGCGTCTGGTTCGTGCGATTGAGAGCTCATTGAGACATGGTCTAGATCGAGTGGAACGCTGTCGACATACTCGCGTGCTGTCAGATCATCTAGTGTCACGACGACTCCATCGACTTCTTTGAACCGCCCTTCAGGCGGGATCAACGCAAGCCACTTGGCTAAGTGTTCGTCCCATTTGTCCTGTGCCTGATCATATCGAATGAACCAGAAGTGGACGCAAACGGCTTCCTTATCGCTCCAACTGGGTGTCGCAGTCACACGAATCTCACAAAGCGACTGAAGTGCCAACCCCTCTGGAGAGCACTTGTCGTGCTTCACCTCGATCCGTTTCCTAAGCGACTCCACCAGTAGTGTGAAGTCATCGGGAAAGGCAAACCGCATGCGTTTGCGCGCTAGAGCGTCTGCAAACAACCGTATTTCTGTGTCCGTTCGACAACCGGACTGACGAGCCCATCCGGCCACCACCGGTTTCTCAACCGTCATGATCCGGTCAAGATCCGCCACAAGCCGCTGATCACCGAGAGCCGGGATAAACGCATATTGTGGACGTCGAGCGTGCCTAATCTGCTTCATCTTGTCGTCATCGCTGATCGCGACTAATGGGGCAACTTCAACATAAGGACGAGTGAGACAATCCCGAACAACGTCGCAAGTTTGGGAGACAACCACCAATCCTTTAACGGCGGTCTCCACCAAATCGATGTTACTTGACGCGGCTTCCCGTGCTGCGTCTGTGATTGGAGAAGAGACTGAAAAGCGATAGGCGAACCACTGTTCGGCTAGAACGAAATCTCCTTGCCGCCATGAACGCAAAGACGAGTTGACCTCCTCAGCCTTGGCACAAGTATCATTCGGATTGACCACTGCCACGTGTCCTCACGCTTCGCGCAATACGCCCGCGTCCGACTTCAGAATGCACTGGGTCGTGCAAGGTCTGCATGAAGTCCGCTGGTGACCGCTCCGTTCGAATTGTGTCCGTGGTGGCACTTATTGATGTCTGATGTCTGCGTCGTGCGCCGCGGGTTTCACCAATAGCATCGAGAGCGCCGCTGTAATCCCCGTTGATCAGCAAGTCGAATGGTATCGTCCCATCGGCAAGTGATCCCAACAGAACAGCTCGGTTTGCCGTAGCGCTGCCGCGGTCTAACCTTCGAACAACTGACAGCACCCGATTTAGCTTCTCTTCATTTGCCTGTGTCAGTGTCTTGCCGCTGGCCCAGAAATGGATCGATCGTCGCGATACGCCGAGGATCCGCGCGAGTTGATCCCACGAGAGACCGCTGAGTTGCCTAAGCTCGGAAACTGCAGTAGTTTGACGTGTCGCAGCAACGGCCGGTGAACCAGCAGATGTCTGAATCATCTGCGGAAAACGGTCGTTAACGCGATCCGTTGCGGGCGCCACCGCTGATGTTGTGCCGATTCCCAGGCAAAGGATGCCTATGTGGAGCGTCTTACTTGCCCGCTGCACCAACATTGCACCGGAAGCGGACGTGGGAGCGAATTCTGGTGGCCGCGCTTCCGTGTTCATGGATTACCTCCATGCCGGCGCAGGAACTCCTCTGTCACAGCCCATCGGAAGAACGTGTAGACTCTACTGGCAAACGATAGAGCGTCATTGCTAATGCGTTCAACCTCAAACGCGAATGGCGTGGCGGTAAACATGTCGACGTCCAAGATCCAACTGCGATCATCCACTGGCTCAATCGCTGTGGGATCGACAGTGACTTTGGGCGGTACGCACCCCCACCGGGCCATCACTTGGTTATTATCGACACGGATCATCGTTTCACTAAGAACATGCTCTACATGGCCGCCCAACGGCGTTGTGAGGACTCCGGTGAGTTCTGAGCGGACAAGTGATGCAATGTCATTCACTTCCTCTCCGCTGATACGATTGATGTACCGAACGCCAAGACGGTCCACTAGTGATGGTTCAACGTGCTCTTTTGCCGCAGAAACGACATGATTCAGGCGATCGATGAAATCAGTGCGATTGGTATACTTAGAGGTCTCCAGCGCCAGGAAGTCCGGCGCCAAGGACACGCGCCAGTTTGCGGAAACGTCGAGGAAACGCCATACGGTCTGGGTCTTCACCTCCGGAGCTCCGGGGTTAAGGATTATGTTCTGCGTATGCTCAGGGCGAAGAACCGGATACTTCTTGCGTATTGCCTCCTGAAACGGCGCAATGAACTTCTGCTGTCCGATGGCGGCAACCATTGGGAAACGGACTTGCGCGATCACCCTGACCAACGGGGCGTTATTCAGGGAGACCTCAGCGGGGGGAGTAGCCGTTACCGGGTCAAGTATGGGATCCAATCAACAATCCTCCTTAAACACACACCAGTAGTATACGCCGCTTCGCCAAGAAAGTGAAGTGAAATGTGAAATATAAAGTGAAGTGAAGTGTGAAGTATACGTCGTATAGATTGTGTAAACCATTATAACTACGTCCCTTATATAAGTCTCGATTGACATCACAGATCCTATTCCCTGATGCCGATAACAAAACCGGCCCAGCGCTTTCAGCGAGGAAGCTGATACGTAAGAGAAAGCGTGCCAGGCCGCCCGCGAAGGGCGGCCCGGTTCGTCCGACTACTTCAACGCTTGCAGCGACCGTCGCGCCAGTTCCCGCGCCAACGCCTCAAGCGCAGCGGCGGCCGCGGCGACGAGCGCCGCCCTAGCCCACGCGGGCATGCCATCCTCCCTTCTCCCCTCCAAGGCCATTCCCGTTCCCAAACCTGAGACCGCTAATAGCATGCTGATCGGTGTCGTATAGCCGCACGCCGCACTCCTGGCGGGTTCGGACGCCGCGCTTTGGCCAGCCACTTCAGCGCCTGCTTGTAGTCGCCAGCAGCCGAGTCCAGCATCCCTTAGCACGGTGCGTCCAGACCTTCCTCGGCCAACAGGAAGTGAACAATCGTCTGGCTGCCAATCAGCCCGTGCCTCAGCGCTTCAAGGGAGCATTCAACACGCGGCTGGTAGACCTGTGGCTGTTCACCGCCAGCTTTCGCACTTCCCTTTCGTCTACTCACGCCGCCACCCCCACGCCGGAGAGCGGCATCAGGACAGTGTTCAGCGCCTTAAACCCATCCACTTGCCGGCCAGGGGACTGCGCCTTCATCCGGGCCGTCGCCGCGTTGTACAGACTCCATGCCGTGCGCCCGGCAAACTCTTCGTGGCTGGGTGTCTCATACTCAGCAAGAACGGTCAGGATGTCACTGCTGGCAAACGCTCCAGCCCTGGCCATGTCCACGGTCAAGGCGCTGGCCCTTGTCCTCGTCAACCGCCAACTGCTGAGGCGTTCGTGCAGTGCCTGGAATCCGCGGAGCGAATTCATGAACGCATCGAGCGCGTTGTCCACGGACTCCACGAGGTCAATACGCGACGTATGCTTGCGACTGACGACGAACTCCGCGCTGAGAACGCCGTTGGCACAGACCAAGACGCGCGCACCGGTTCGGCCACACTGACACTGACGGTCAACAACCCTCCACCTCCCGTCATCAGCAGCGCGACTACGGCCAGCGGCACGGCGGGCGTGGCATTCATCTACCAGATTGCCGCAAGCAACAACCCCACCGGGTACGGTGCAACCAGCCTTCCCGATGGGTTGTCCGTCAACACGACTACGGGTGCCATCACAGGTACGCCCACAACGCCGGGAACTGCGGATGTGACCATCGCCGCGACGAATCCCGGCGGCACGGGGTCGTGCACACTCACGATCACGATCGCGCCTGCCGACCCGCCCATAATCACCAGCGCTCTGACGGCTTCGGTCGCGCAGGGCCAGGCGTTCAGCTATCAGATCACGGCGTCAGGAACAATGCCGATGACGTTCGGCGCCAGCAGCCTGCCCGACGGCTTGAGCTTGTCAGAAAGCACTATCGCGGGCACACCCTCCCAGGCCGGCGCGTTCTGCGTTTACTTGAGCGCCGGGAATTACGGCGGAACGGACACGAAAGCACTGATCATCACCGTAGGCTGTTCTTCCGGTAGCAACACCACCCAACCGGCGTTCGCCTCCCCGCCAGCGACGCCGCCGCCCGCCGTGGCGGGCCAGTCGGTGACGCTCACCGCTTCCGGAAGCGACGCTGGAGGCGACGCACTGCTTTACACCTGGGATTTTGGTGACGGCACGACTGGTTACGGCGCATCCATCTCCCACACGTACACAGCACCGGGCGTCTACAATGCGAAGGTCACAATCAGTGACGGCGTCAACTCCGCGAGCCAGACCGTGGACGTGGCGGTGAACGAGGCGGCCCCTGACCTCAGCGGGGGCAGCGGCGACCTTCCGAATGTCTTCGACGTCCTCAAGGCGTCCATCAGGTTCAACCTGAAGGAGAAAGACGCAGGTAAGGACAGCCTGGTGTTGGCCGGCACGCTCCCTCTGGAGAAGAACTTCAACCCCGTGGAGAAGGAAGTCACTGTCGCTATCTGTGGTCTGGAGCAGAGCTTCAAGCTTAGCAAGAAGGGCAAAAGTGGCAGCTCGGCCTGTTCCTTCAAGCTGGCGGGCAAGATGAAGAAGGGCATCTTCACAGGCACGCCGGCCAGATTCTCGCTCGCGATGAAGAAGCAGTCGCTCTTCACCTGTCTTGAGGAGTTGGGGTTCACTGATGCTGATGTGCTCAAGCCCGGCGATCAGGTTGAGGTGCCCGTCATCATCTCAGTAGACGGCGTGAGTTTCCTCGATCCCGTGACGGTCACCTACACCGCCACGGCCGGGAAAAGCGGCTCGGCAAGAAGATAGCCGAGCGCCACTGGAGGGTAGCGACCAGAAACAGGGGCAGTAGGAGCACGACGGCGCTGAGCGTCGTGGGCTGACGATCGGCGGCGACTGGCCCGTCGTTCTCGCCCGTAAGCGGCTCAAGGAGATCGCGGAGAAGCTGAGGGCGGCGCCCAGCACGGGCGGCAAGTGACGTCGCGCCGCCGTTGCAGTCTCTCGCCCGCCGTCGTATAACCCCCGGCATTGCGACTATGCGGGGGTACGATGGCCGGCAACGTCTCCGATGAGGCCTTCGCACGTGCGGTGCACCAGATGGGCATCGCCACGCTGGACCAGATCGAGGCCGCAAGGGCCGCTCAGGCCGACAGCGCGAAGAAGGGCCTGCTGCTCTCGCTGCCCGATGTGCTTATCCAGCAGGGCATCATCACACCGACGACACGAGAGAACATCGAGAAGAAGCTCCAGGCGCAGCAGAGCGGGGGGATCAAGCAGCTCGGGCAGTACAAGCTGCTGAAGAAGCTCGGCGAAGGTGGCATGGGCGCCGTGTACCTCGCGGACGACACGCATGTCGGACGGCAAGTTGCGGTCAAAGTCTTGGCCAAGAAGCACGCCGGCGACGCGGAGTTTGTCACGCGCTTCCGGCGCGAGGCCAAGGCTGCAGGTTCGCTCAACCACGTCAACATCGTCTCGGCGTATGTTTGCGGCGAGGACCAAGGCTACCACTATCTGGCGATGGAACACTGCGACGGCGAGCCGCTCGACAAGATTCTCAAGCGCAATGGCTTCCTGGCGTGGGACCGGGCCATCGAGGTCACGCTGCAAGTGGCGCGAGGACTCAAGCACGCGCACGAACACGCCATCGTCCACCGCGACATCAAGCCGAGCAACATCATGATCTGTAAGCCGCTGCGTGGAGCCGGCATCCCTGCCGGCGCGGGGGCCGGCGCCACTGACCCGCTGGCCGAAGGCTTCGTGGCAAAGATTCTTGACTTGGGCCTGTCGAAGAACATCAGCGGCGACGAGCAGTCGTTCTACACGCAGACCGGCGTGGCGGTCGGCACGCCGCACTACATTTCGCCGGAGCAAGCCAAGGGCGAAAAGACCATTGACGGGCGTGCGGACATCTACTCGCTGGGCGCGACGTTCTACCATCTGGTGACGGGGCAGACGCCATTCCAAGCCTCCACCCCTATGGCCATCATGTACAAGCAGATCAACGAGCAGTTGCCCAACCCGCAGGACATCGTGGAAGACGATTGACGTTGGCAAGTCGTCCGTGGCCGTGGCACGTGTGGCGCGGCCACGTAAGGCGGGCGCGGCAGCGCCGGCCCCCCCACGGACAGCCGGCCCGATACCACCCGTTGGGACGCGACACCATGTGCCGGTGGAGCACCGCGAGGCTGCGCTCCGCGCAGATGATCAGCCTGAAGCCGGGGCGGCACCGCCGTCCACGAAGGGGAATGTGTACATCGCCGCCGGAATTGGCGCGCTGTGTGTGCTCGTGTTGGTCATCGGGCTTGTGGTCTCCAGCGGCAACCGCCAGCGC
>JAPLOD010000334.1 GCA_026692735.1 Planctomycetota bacterium
GGTCGGTCAAGCAGCGCCCCAAAAGGGGCAGCAGGTTGATCCGCTGGACAGTTACAATGTCGTTTGGGACAGCCCTAGCAAGGATGCGCACGGCTCGATGCCGCTGGGCAACGGCGATGTCGGCATCAACGCGTGGGTGGACGAGAGCGGCGACCTGGTGTTCTACGTCAGCAAGACCGACGCGTGGGATGAGAACGGACGTCTGTGCAAGATCGGACGGGTGCGGGTGAAGTTCGATCCCCCGCTGGCGGCGAAGGACAAGTTCCGCCAGGAACTGAAACTCCGCGACGGCGCCATCGTGATCGAATCGAAGGCCGCGGACCAACCCGTCACGGTCCGCTTGTGGGTGGACGCGAACCAGCCGGTGGTGCATCTGGAGGCGGAATCGGCGGCGCCGGTCGCTTGCCGGGCGGCGGTGGAAATATGGCGGCTTCGCGAGCGGCCGTTCGGCCCCAACGACGACTCGCATTCCGGCGGCGGCTTGAGCGCGCAGGCCTTCAAGCCGACGGTGTTGCCGGATGTTGTGGCGACCTCCGCCGCGCCGCGCGTGGTCTGGTATCATCGCAACACGCGGTCCGTCTACGAACCGGGCCTGGAAGTCCAGCACCTTGGCGCCTTGAAGGGCCGCTTCGCGGATCCTCTGATGAACCATACTTTCGGCGCCAGCTTGTACGGCGACGGCTTTGTGCTGGACGGCAAGCAGGCGATCAAGTCGGCGGCGCCGGCCAAACGCCAGGCCTTGTCCGTCGTTGTCCTGGCGGCGAAGGCCGACACCGCGGAAGTGTGGCTGGCGCGGCTCGGGCAGTCGGAGCGCAATGCCCGCAAGTGCGACCCGGCCAAAGCGCGGAGCGCCCATGATGCGTGGTGGCGGGAGTTCTGGGGCCGCAGTTGGGTCTTCGTGGACCGAGGAGGCTCGCTGCCGCTGCCGGCAAGCGCCCATCCGTGGCGCGTCGGGGCCGATTCCGAGGGCAAGAGCCGCTTCGGCGGCGCAATCGCCGGGCCGCGCGTGGTCGCCAGGGCGTTGTCCGCCGCCGATATCGCGCAACTGGCCGGGCGGCAGCCGGCGACCGAGGCGGCACTTGTCGAAGAGCCGGTGGCGGCCGCCTGCACCGTCGTCGCGTGGATCAAGCCGGCCGCGGGTGAGGCGGGTCGGATCCTCGACAGGTGCATGGCCGGAAAGGCTGACGGCATCACCTTCGACACGCACCCCGGTCTGTCCCTGCGCTGGATTGTGGGCGACCACACGATGATTCACCCCGCCGGCCTGAAGCCCGGCCAGTGGCAGCACGTCGCCGCCACCGCGGACACCGGCACGGGCGCGCGTCGCATTTATCTCAACGGCAAGCTAGTCATGGAAGAGCGGGACGGCACGGCCGCCGACATCCTCACGCGCGGCTGCGTGTTGCAGCGGTTCATGAACGCATGTTCCGGGCGCGGCGGCTCCCCGATCAAGTTCAACGGCTCGATCTTCACGGTGGAAGCCAGGCCGGGCAGCTCGCCGGAGACGCCCGATGGCGATCCCGATTGGCGGCAATGGGGCGGCAACTACTGGTTCCAGAACACGCGGCTGGCG
>JAPLOD010000335.1 GCA_026692735.1 Planctomycetota bacterium
GTGTCCTTGAGCTTCTGGAGCAGCGCGGGGACAGCTTCCTGCGCGGCGGGGCCGAGCTTGGCCAGCGCGGCCGCAGCCGCGGCGCGCATCTCGGGAACGGGATCCTCCAGCGTCTTGGTCAGCGGCGCGACGGCCTTGGCGCCGAGCAGGCCCAGCGTTTCCGCCACCAGCGCACGGAACGGCACGCTCTGGCGCGCGTCCGCGCCTTCCTTGGGTGGCCCGGCCGCCAGGAGGGCGCTTAGCGGTGCGAGAGCCGCTTCGGCGGCCGGACCGATGGTGCCCAACGCCGCGACTGCATCCCAGCGTACCTTCTCGTTGGCATCGTTCAGCGCTGCAATCAACAGCGGCACTGCGTCCTTGGCGGCCGGACCGGCGCCGCGCAGAGCCGACACGGCGGCGGCGCGGACGTCAGGCCGCTGGTCCTTGAGTGCTTCGATCAGAGCCGGCACGGCGTCGGGGCCGAGCTTGCCGAGCGTCTCCACGGATTCCGCAGCCAGCCTGCGGTTCTCATCCTTGGCCAGGCGGCCGAGCGCGGGGATTACCTCTCTCAATGCGGCCTGACTGAGCTGCCGCACGAATCGCGCCGCGGTCTTGCGGACTTCCACGTCAGGGTCCGAGAGTCTTCGGATCAGCGCCTGGATGGCGGTCTCTCCCGCGTGCGCAGGCTGGCAGTGCACAGCCAGCACAACGGCAGTCGAGAAACAAAGCACGGCGAACGCACGATGTTTCATGAACAGTTCCTACGATACACGAACAGGGCCGCAGCCTGGCGAAGCGAGTTCGTTCGCGTGCAAGCGACAAAGCTGTCTATTATGATCTACACCCCCGACTGCTCCATGCGCAGCGCAAATCACCAAGCAAGTCGCGGCTGACATCGCAAACAGAAAAATCTTTCGTTTCGCCCTTGCCTAGTAGTAAGTTAGGTGTATATTAGAAGTAGTTAGGGCGTTGACCGGCCAACAGTGCTTTCGAGTATTGAGCTCGGTGCGACGAGGCGAACAACTGCGGAGGATCGGACATGAACTACACACCTAAACAACTCCAGATTTTGCGGATGATCCATCAGTATCAGCAGGAACACGGTTACTCGCCGACGTATGCCGAGTTGGCCAAGGAGCTTCACGTCTCGACGATCACCGTCTTCGAGCATCTCGAAGCATTGGAGCGCAAGGGGGCCATCAAGCGCCGGCGCCATGAAGCGCGCTCCGTCGAGATCACCGAGCCGAGTTTCCTGCAGCACCAGCAAACGCGCCGGGCGCTGCCGGTGAAAGGTCTGATCGCTGCAGGCGCGCCGATCGAGGCGATCGTCACTGAGCCGGCCGAGGAATTGCCTATCGGCGACGTTTTCAACTGCAAGCCGAACAGCTACGTGTTGCGTGTCAAAGGCGACTCGATGGTTGACGACCATATTCTGGATGGCGATATGATCGTCGTCGAATCCCGCGAGACGGCGCATGATGGCGAGATCGTGGTCGCGCTGGACGACAACGGCCAGGCCACGCTCAAGCGCATCTACCACGAAGGCGGCAAGATCCGCCTGCAACCCGCGAACGCGGCGATGCCGCCCATTGTTGTGGACCACTGCCGTATCCAGGGCGTCCTCAAGGGTCTGGTGCGGAAAGTCAAGTAGGGTCCAGGGCTCAGGGTTCCGGGTTCCGGGTTTTCAATACTCGGTTCATGCCAACATCGCACGCTGCTTCCAAGCCGCGACCGTGAGTGAGCGGTCGCGGCAACCGCTCACTTACGTGCGGCTTCCGACGCTTGCCGAAACCCTGAACCCGAAACCCTGTGGCCTACGCCTTCGGGTGCGCGGTGTTGTAGATGTCCTTCAGACGCGACGGCGTCAGGTGAGTGTAAATCTGCGTCGTGGACAGGCTCGCATGGCCGAGCAACTCCTGGACGCTGCGCAGATCGGCCCCGCGATCCAGCAGGTGTGTGGCGAAACTGTGACGCAGCGTGTGCGGTGTGGCGCCGGGAGGCAGACCCGCCGCGGCGAGGCGTTTGACCAGGATGCGGCGCACGCTGCGAACGTCCAGGCGCGTCCCAAAGCGATTGGCGAAAACCGGCGCGGTGGCGCTTTGCTGCGCGGCGGGCAGGTCCGCGCGGCCGCCGGCGGCTTCCGGGCGGCGGAGGAGCCAGGTGCCCATGGCCTGTGCGGCACACGAGCCGACCGGGAGCATACGTTCCTTCTTGCCCTTGCCGCGGACCAGCAGCAGGCCCCGCTCGGTGTCGAAATCCTCGAGGTTCGCCCCGACCAGTTCGGACACGCGCACGCCCGCGCCGTAGAGCAGTTCCAGCAGCGCCCGGTCGCGCACGTCCATCCAACTGCTGCCTGCGACGGCCTCGACCAGTGTGCGGACTTCGCTTTCTGTCAGGAACTTCGGCAGCGTCTTGGGCGTCTTTGGGTTGTGGATGCCTTCGAGCGGCGAATGGTCGGTGACTTTGCGTTTGATCAGAAACTTGTAGAAACTGCGCAGGCCGGAGAGACGGCGGCCAAGCGTGCGCTTGCCCGTGCCTTTGCCCGTCTGGTCAACGAGGAACGCGCGCAGGCGCAGGCGGTCAATCCTGTGCGGGAACGCGTCGAGATCGCCACGCCCCTCGAGGAACGTGACAAAGGCCCCGAGGTCCTCGGAATACGCCTTGATGGTATGCGGTGAGCAACCTCGTTCTGCGGCGAGGTAGGAGAGGAATTGATCCACGAGTTGCTCGGACCCGTTCCCCCCCCGGGACGGTTCGCGTGCAATCATATGTTAAGCAATCGGCGTGAACGGGTTGAAGCCGTAGCGCATTTTGCCAAATTGCGGGCGGCTGGTGTACACAGCCATATGAAGAACACTGCGTGGATGCCCACTGCTCTGGTTCTGGCTGTCGCCTGTGCCGCCTGCGCGGGCGAAGCCCCGGCCGTGAAGCTGACGCAGGAGGCCGCGGCGATCAAGGTGGAGATCGGCGGCCAGCCCTTCACGACCTACCACTTCGCCGAAGGCCTGGGCGCGCCGTTCGTGCGGCCCTTCTTCTACCCGGTGCTGGCGGCGGACGGCACGGAGGTCACCGCGGACCAGGTGCAGACCAAGGGCGACCACCCGCACCATCGGTCCCTGTGGGTCGCGCACGGCAGCGTCAACGGCGTTGATCACTGGGGGGGCAAGACCGAGGATTCGCCGAAGCAGCGGCACGTCGGCTTCACGAAGGTCGCCGGCGATACGATCGTCGAACAGCTCGAATGGGAGGGGAAGACGCACGAGCCCATCCTGAAGGAGACGCGCACGTGCCGCTTCTTCGCCTATGCGACGGGAGAGCGCGGCGTTGATCTTACCTCGGTCTACGAACCGGTCTCCGGCAAGGTCACGTTCGGCGACACGAAGGAAGCGGGTCTCTGTTCGGTGCGCGTCGTCAAGGCGCTTGCCGACACGTCGGTCGTCACGCAGTCAACCGGCGCCAAGGACGAAGCGCCCGCCAAGGGCGAGCCCAACACGTGGGGCAAGAAGGCCGCCTGGTGCGACCTCTCCGGAACCATCGGCGGCAAGCCCTACGGCGTGGCGGTTCTCGACCATCCCGGCAACCCACGGCACCCCGGCAACTGGCATGTGCGCCGCTACGGCCTGCTGTCCGCGAATATCTTCGGGCTCAGCGAGTACAGCAAAGCCAACGCGAAAGGCTCCGGCGCCCTCACGCTGGAGCAAGGCAAGCCGGTGACGTTCCGCTACCGCGTTGTCATCCACGCAGGCGACGCCAAGTCCGCCGACCTGGACACGAAGTTCAAAGAATACGCCGAACTGAAATAGCGGCAGTCGGCACGTCGGGTCATCGTTGACGGCCATGGACTGCCGCTGTAGCTTCTGGCCCTTAGCTCGACTTCTGCCCTTTTTGTAGCGGTCAGGCGGCGATTTTCGCTAAAGCAACACGGGCTGTTGTGCCGCTGACAGATGTGGTCGCCAAACCATGTCTGCCGGAGGCCAA
>JAPLOD010000336.1 GCA_026692735.1 Planctomycetota bacterium
GGATTTCGACAAGCTGCTGGTCGTCAAGCGCAACCCGAAGCAACTGGGCCTGCCGCAGAACTGGCAGGGCAACTGCGCGCTGGCCAGGAACGGCTACGACAACCAGATCGCTGTCCTTTCGCCTGTGGGACCGCAGGGCAAGCTCACGACATTGCTCAAGCCGGCGAAGGGCGAGTTCGTCGGCGACATCAACCTGCACTTCGACGGCGACAAGATGCTCTTCTCCATGCCTGGCCCGAACAACAGATGGCAGTGCTTTGAGATGAAAGCTGACGGCACGGGCCTGCGGCAGGTGACCACCAGCGAGTACCCGGACATTGACAACTACTATCCCTGCTACCTGCCCGACGGCCGGATCATCTTCTCCTCCACCGGGTGTTTCCACGGCGTGCCGTGCGTTGGCGGAGCCAACTGGGTGGCCAACCTGTTCATCCAGGATGCCGACGGCAAGAACATGCGGCAGCTCTGCTTCGACCAGGACCACGACTGGTATCCGGTCGTGATGAACGACGGCCGCGTGCTGTACACCCGCTGGGAGTACTCCGACACCGCGCATTACTTCACCCGCATCCTCATGCGCATGAACCCGGACGGCTCGGGGCAGATGGAGTACTACGGCAGCCAGTCCTACTGGCCGAATTCCCTGTTCTACGCGAAGTCAGTCCCGAACCATTCGAGCAAGATCGTCGCCATCGTCTCCGGCCATCATGGTGTCCCGCGCATGGGCGAGCTCGTGATCCTCGACCCCGCCCTGGGGCGGCACGAGGGCGATGGGGTCGTGCAGCGCATTCCGGGGTACGGCAAGAAGGTGGAGCCGATCATCAGGGACACGCTGGTAGACGGTTCCTGGCCCAAGTTCCTGCACCCGTATCCGCTGAGCGACAAGTACATCCTCGTGTCGTGCCAGCCGACGCCCAGGCACAACTGGGGCATTTACCTCGTGGACGTGTTCGACAACATGCTGCCCCTCTGCGACGTGCCGGGCTACGCCATGCTCGAGCCCATTCCGCTCCGCAAGACGAAGACGCCGCCCGCCATCCCGGACCGCGTCAAGCTGGAAAGCCGGGAGGCCACGGTGTACCTGTCGGACATCTATACCGGGCCGGGGCTGAAGGACATCCCGCGCGGGGCGGTGAAGTCGCTGCGGCTCTCCGAGCCGCACTACACGTACCCGCAGATGGGCGGGCACATCAACATCGGCATTGAGGGTCCGTGGGACGTGCGCCGCGTTCTCGGCACGGTCCCGGTTCAGGAGGACGGTTCGGCCGCCTTTGAAGTGCCGGCCAACACGCCCATTACCATTCAGCCGCTGGACGCCGAAGGCAGGTCCCTGCAGATCATGCGCAGTTGGTTTGTGGCCATGCCTGGCGAGCAGATCTCCTGCATCGGCTGCCACGAAAAGCAGAACACCACGCCGCCCGCGAAGCGGTCGCTGGCCATGCTGCAGCCGGCGTCGAAGATCAAGCCGTGGTACGGGCCGGCGCGCGGCTTCAGCTTCAAACGCGACATGCAGCTCGTCCTCGACAAGTTCTGCGTCGGCTGCCACAACGGCCAGCCGTACCAGGGCAAGAACACCATTGACCTGGCCGCCAAGCCCCGGAACGGCTGGGGCAACTTCACGCCTTCCTACATCGCCCTGCATCCGTTCGTGCGCAGGCCCGGTCCGGAAAGCGACGACCGTATACAGGTGCCGATGGAATTCCACACCAGCACCAGCGAACTGGTCCAGATGCTCGAGAAGGGCCATTATAACGTGAAGCTGGATGCGGAGGCCTGGGACCGCCTGTACACCTGGATTGACCAGAACGTCCCCGACCACGGCACGTGGACCGAGCATCGCGGCATCCCCGGCAACTATCACAAGCGGCGTCTGGAGATGCGCACCAAGTACGCCTTCCGGCCGGAGGACCCGGAGGTCATCCCCGACATCAAGCACGATCCCGTCCAGTTCGTCAAGCCTGAGCCGCTCGCGGAGGTGAAACAGCCGGACGTCGCTTGCCCGGGCTGGCCCTTCGACGCGGCAGAGGCCGGGAAACGTCAGAAGGCCGGCGGAGCTCAGACGCGGCAGACTGTTGACTTGGCCAACGGCGCCAAGGTCGAGTTGGCGCTTATCCCCGCCGGCGAGTTCGTCATGGGCGGCCTCGACGGCTACCCCGACGAGCGGCCACTGGCGCGCGTCAAGGTTGACAAGTCCTTCTGGATGGGCGTGATGGAGATCAGCAATGCGCAGTACGCGTGCTTCGACCCGACTCACGACAGCGGGTTCATGGACCAGCAGCACAAGGACCACACCACGCCCGGGTATCCGGCTAATCTGCCGAACCAGCCGGTGATCCGGGTACGGTGGACAGAGGCTTTGGGCTTCTGCCGGTGGCTGTCCGAAAAGACCGGCCGCGCGTTCACGTTGCCCACCGAGGCGCAGTGGGAATGGGCGTGCAGGGCCGGCACGAACACGCCCTTCTTCTACGGCAACCTGGACACCGACTTCGGGACCTTTGCGAACCTGGCTGACCAGTCCATCAGGCTGCTGGCGGTTGACGGCGTCAACCCGCAGCCGGTGAAGAACCCCAACCCGATCTTCCAGGACTTCACGCCCAAGGATGCGCGCTTCAACGACGGCGAGAAGATCCAGGCGAACGTCGGCAAGTACAAACCCAGTCCTTGGGGCCTGCAGGACATGCACGGCAACGTGTGGGAATGGACGCGCACCACATTCAAGCCCTACCCCTACAACGACGCCGACGGCCGGAACGATCTCAAGACCGAGGGCTTGAAGGTCGTCCGGGGCGGTTCATGGATTGACCGGCCGGCGCGGGCGCGCTCCTCGATGCGTCTGGCGTACAAGCCGTACCAGCCGGTCTTTAACGTCGGCTTCCGGGTGGTCTGCCCTGTGGTCTCCGACACGCGCGTGGACAATGACTCGCGCGGGCTTACCGGGCCGGAGGTTTCCGCACGCGGAAAGGCTTCCACACCACAACAATGACCTGCTGGATGGAGCTTTGTGCCGTTCTTGCCCCTCTCCCCTCGAGGGAGAGGGCAGGGCGAGGGCTGTGCAGTTGGTGAGGACTACCGCTACAGGCCAGACCGCGATGCCCGTCCGCCCGGGGGATGAGAGTCGCCAAATTCGTTGCAAATGGCGGCTGTGGGGTGTAATGAAGGGTAGCCCGACGCCATTCTTGGAGGCAGGCCCGGCACTTGTGTCGGGTTGTGGCGGGACATGAGTGTCCCGCACGGGGGCAGGACTGCGTTAGCAGGAGGAGAGCAGCATGGCCGCCAGGTTCCACCACTTCGGCGTTCCCACGACCAGACAGATCGCCGGTGCGACGTACATTGAGGGGGCGAAGGTTCACGTGACCGACCCGGGCAAGCATCCGTATAACGTGGAGTTCGTCCGCTTTGAGAAGGGCGGCCCGTTCCCCAAGGAAGTCCAGACACGGTCGCACGCTGCCTTCATGGTGGACGATCTGGAGTCCGCTGTGAAGGGCCAGAAGGTGCTTGTGGCTCCGTGTGATGCCACGCCCACGCTGCGTATAGCGTTCATCATGGATGGTGACGCGGTGCTCGAGTTGATGCAGGAGAAGAAGTAGACGGAGCGTCTCGCTCCACGACCGCAGCATGGGCGTCTCGCCCATGCCGCGTTCCGGGCCGGGCCTGATGCCCGGATTACAACGAAAGGGCTTACGCGATGCCAATGAAGAAATTCATCAACGATCCGGCGAACCTGGTGAAGGAGATGCTCGAAGGCTTCGAACTGGCAAATGCCGGGAAGATCAAGATCGTGTCGGGCAACCTGGTCGTGCGAGCCAGGGCGAAGAGCAAGAACAAGGTCGCCGTCGTTACCCTGGGCGGCACCGGGCACGAACCGGCGCTGAGCGGCTTCGTAGGGCAGG
>JAPLOD010000337.1 GCA_026692735.1 Planctomycetota bacterium
CGTTGCCGTCTGCCTGCCCGATCTGCGCGGCACGGGGGAGACTGAGTTGAACGCCGATCCCGGGCGACACAAGAAGACGACCGATCTCTCGTCCACCGACCTGATGCTTGGCCAAACCATGCTCGGCTCACGGCTTCGCGACTTCCGCGCGGTCCTCCGCTACCTGCGGACGCGGCCCGAGCTTGATGTCGCCCATCTGGCGCTCTGGGGCGATGCCGTCTCTCCAGTGAACAGCAACCCCTTCGAGGACCAACCAGAATCCAGTGACAAGTGGCCCCACGAGGTCAAGCCGCTCGGCGGACTCATCGCCCTCTTTGGCGCGCTGTTCGAAGACGAGGTACGCGCCGTCATCGTGCGACGCGGGCTCGTCGGTTTCGAGGCGGTCCTCGCCTCTCACTTCTGCTATGTGCCTCACGACACCATCGTGCCCGGCGCGCTGACGACGGGCGACTTGTGCGATGTGGCGGCCGCTCTCGCGCCACGCCCGTTGCGGTTCGAGGGCCTGGTCGGCGGGCGCAATTGCGTTGTCGGGGAAGCGGAGCTGCGGCGGGCGCTCCAGCCGGCACTCCAGGCGTACGCTTCCCGTCCGGACCGACTCGCGCTCACCCCCACCGTCACCGACGAAGCCGGCGTCTGGCTGGCGGCCGCGCTCAGGCGTGAGGAAGAGAAGTGATGATCCGGTCCCCGGAGAGCCGGCGCGTGGCTTTCCATCAGCGTTCACCTACGGCGGCGGTTGGCTATTGGCTGTTGGCTATTGGCCGGCAGGCGAGACCAGTAGCCAATAGCCAGTAGCCAGCGGTGCTCACGCCCCGACGCAATCCGAGACCTCGACGTCAACCTCGGCCTTTTCTTCGATACCTTCGGCCTCGCCCAGAGCGGCCGGCCAGATGCGGAATCCGCCTCGGTTCAGGCCGTCAGTCTCCCACGTTCCCCAGATGCACTTCCCCTCGTAGAAGCCGCGGTAGAAGACGTCGTGGCTGCCGGGATAGGTCTTGGTCCAATGAGTCTCGCGGCCGTCACCGTCGTAACGTCCGCGGATGAGGAACTTGCCGACGTCGTCCATGCCATCGCCGGTGATCATGTTCCTGGAGAACGTCAGCGTCAGGTCCTGGCGGTGCCTCATCCCGCCGGGCGAGTAGAGGTAATAGCCCTTCCAGGCTCCCGATGGTGGAGATGACGCGTCGTCTTTCCCTTCTTCGCCCATATCCTGCTTCAGTAAAGCACACTGCCAAGCGAATGTCACCACCCGAAAACCGTGGGCTGCGCTTGCAGGTCGAGTTGCCAACTCGACCTACTTCTCCAACGCACACAGGGCCGCTCAGGGGTATACTATTGTGTCTGTCAGGTGTTACGCGCAGCTTCTTCGCCCTTTTGGAGGCCACTCTCATGTCCGATGCTACTCGCTCCAACGAAACGTCCCGCCGGGAGTTCCTCAAGGCTTCCGCCGCGGTCGCCGCCGGCACGGCGTTGGCCAGTGCCATCGCGACAAAAGCCTACGCCGCGCCCGGTGACGTCCTGCGCGTGGGCCTGATTGGCTGCGGAGGGCGCGGCAGCGGCGCGGCGCCGCAGGCGTTGATGGCGGACAAGAACGCCAAGCTGGTTGCAATGGCCGACGCGTTCAGCAACAGGCTCGAGTCAGCGCTGGACGGGCTGAAGAAGTCCAAGGTCGGCAGCCAGGTCGCTGTGGATGCGGACCACAAATTCGTGGGCTTCGATGCGTACAAGAAGCTCATTGACAGCGGCGTGGACGTGGTGGTTCTGGCCACGTCACCCCATTTTCGCCCCATGCATCTGAAGGCGTGCATTGACGCAGGCAAGCATGTCTTCTGCGAGAAACCCGTGGCCGTGGACGGCCCGGGCGTCCGTTCGGTGCTGGCCACCACCGAGGAAGCTAAGAAGAAGAACCTCTGCATCGTCTCCGGCCTGTGCTGGCGCTATCACAAACCCAAGAGCGAGACCATCGCCCGCTGCCAGGATGGCGCCATCGGCGACATTCATACCATGCAGTGCACCTACAACACCGGCGGGCTGTGGGTAGCGCCGAAGAAGCCTGAGTGGAGCGAGATGGAATGGCAGATGCGCAACTGGCTCTACTTCACCTGGCTCTCCGGCGACTTCATCGTCGAGCAGCACATCCACAGCCTGGACAAGGCTCCGTGGGTGATGAAGGACGAGTACCCGGTCAAGGTCACCGCCAATGGCGGGCGGCAGGTCCGCACCGGCAAGGAGTACGGGCACATCTACGACCATTTCAACACGGTCTACGAATTCAAGAACGGCGCCAAGTGCTTCGCCTCCTGCCGCCAGATGCCCAACTGCGATGGCGACGTGACAGACTACTTCTGGGGCACGAAGGGCATGTGCGACGTTTTTGGGCACCGTATCACGGGCGAGAAGGCCTGGCAGTACAACGGGCCACAAAACGACATGTACCAGACGGAACATGACGAGCTGTTTGCCGCGATCCGCGCAGGCAAGACGATCAATAACGGCGAGTACATGGCCAAGAGCACGCTGATGGCGATCATGGGGCGCATGGCCGCGTACACGGGCAAGACGATCACCTGGGAGCAAGCACTGAACTCCAAGGAAGACCTGTCGCCGCCAAAGTACGAGTGGTGCGATATCCCGGTGCCGCCGGTGGCGATGCCCGGCATCACCAAGTTTGTTTGATTGCGGAGTGCCGACGCGGAACAGCGCGATTGGCCTCCTGAGCGCACTGCTGACAGCGCCGTGAAACATACTGCACCACCAGCATGCTGTTCGCCCAGCTTGACCCCGGGCATGGTCAACTTTACGATCATCACCGGTCCCCGGCATACAGGGAGCGCCTTGTACCGTGAGTACCAGCTTTGGCCGCATGCTCCGCGTCTGTGTGCTTTCTGGCGGGCTAATCCTCACACGCACATCGTCGGCGGCTGACTTCGTTTCCGAAGACATCGCCACCGGCAAGGCCGGCAACACGACGCCGGTCGGCGCCGACGGCTTTGACGTATCCGGCAGCGGCAAGGACATCTGGGACAGCAGCGACGGGTTCCGCTTCGTCTACCAGAAGCTGAGCGGCGATTTCGAGATTCGCGCGCGCGTAGTTTCGCTGCAGAACACCAACGAATGGGCCAAGGCCGGGCTTATGGTACGGCAAGCCACTGCGGCGGGCAGCATCCATGCCATGCTCGCCGTGACGTTCGCCAACGGCTGCGCCTTCCAGCGCCGGACAGAGGCCGATGGCGAGTCCACCAGCACCGCGGGTCCCGCGGCGCAAGCGGGCAACACGTGGTTGCGCCTCGTCCGCGCCGGCAAGACGGTCACAGCATACGTGGCCACCGATGAACAAGGGAAAAAGTGGGAGCAGGTCGGCGACGAGACGCTGGAAATGGGCTGAACGGGTTTCCACACGCACAAGTCCTCATTTTTCAAAGGCTTCCTGACGATACCCAACAAGGGGGGGTAGCGTCAGGAGAGCCTCTCATGCGTACGTCCTCCCCCTTGAACCTCGAAGACACAGTGACGGC
>JAPLOD010000338.1 GCA_026692735.1 Planctomycetota bacterium
GCCGGCAGGGCGTAGCTGACGACAGGGAGGCGCAGAGCGCCCATCAGCCAGCGCGGAGCGAGGGCGAGTTCAAACGGGAGGGGGTCCACGTTCTTCCACGGCAGCAGGCCGGCGGTTGCGGCAGTCATGCGGATCGGCACCTGGAAGGTAAGGTCGGTGCCGTAAACGCGGCGCAGGCCTTCCTCCAGTCCGCCCAACCTGTCGGCGAAGGCGTGCGCGCCGCGGCGCTGTTCGTCGGTCAAGCCGTGGCAGAACGCGTCGGCGCTCAAGACCAGCAGGGCGGCGGCGAGGTTGCTCTTGCTGATCTCCGTATCGCCCCAGCCGCCGTCGGCATTCTGGGTGCGGCAGAGGTACTCAAAGCCCTTGCTGAGTTGCACGGCGTTGCGGCTGCTGTCCTCGGCCAGAGCGCACACGGCAACGGCGGTGGCGAGCGGCGACGAGGCGAGGCGGCCTTCCCAATAGCCGTCAGCGTGGCGGCGAGAGACGAGCGCCTCTATCGCGCGTTGGACGGAGCGGTTGAGGTCGGCAAGTGGGAGTTCCATTACGGCTCGCAGCTCTAAGGCCCCCTACAACTGCCCGGCCAGCACCTCCATCGGGTGGCGAACCTCGCACCTCAAGCCGGCCTGGCGGCAGCCGTGCTGGATCTGAATGAGGCAGCCGGGATTGCCCGTGGCGACGATGTCGGCGCCGGTGCTCCTGATGGCTTCGATCTTGCGCGCCAGAATCCTGTTCGCCATCGCGGGCTGAACGAGGTTGTAGATGCCGGCCGCGCCGCAGCAGAACTCGGCGTCGGGCAGGTTGACCCATGTGAGGCGGGGGATGCGCCTGAGGAGCGCCTTCGGTTGCGCGCTGATACGCTGTGCGTGCAACAAGTGGCACGGTTCGTCGTAGCAGAGCGTTTTCTCCAGCGGTCTAAGCGGCCGGAGCGGCTCGAGGTCGCACAGTATCTCAGAGACGTCGCGCACCAGAGCGCTGAACTCCCGCGCCGCCGCGTCACCGGGCAGGAGGCGGTGGTATTCCTTGAGCTGAGCGCCGCAGCCGGCGGAGTTATTCACGATGGCGTCCACGTTGAGCTTGCCGAAGACGGCGACGTTGCGGCGGGCCAGGCCGCGCGCGATCTCCGGTTCGCCGGTGTGGATCATCAGCGCGCCGCAGCAGACCTGGCCTTTCACGGCGAGGACTTCCACGCCGTGAGCCTGCAGGACCTTGATGGTGGCGCGGTGGATATCGCCCATGAACTGGTCCATGACGCAGCCCGCGAAGAAGGCGACTCTCTTGCGCGGCGCCGGTCCCTCGGCGGGGAAGACGTCGGGCGCGTTCTCGAGGAACGCGGGCGCGCGAAGGTCCGGTTGCATGGCCTCCAGCTCGCGCAGCCGGCGCGGCAGCAACCGGATGAGGCCGGTCTTGTGCGCGGCGGTGCGCAAGCCGCTGGTCTGCTGGAAACGCACGAGCTTGGTGACGAAGCTCAGCATCCGCGGGCTGGGAAAGATATGCCTGAGGAACAGCGCGCGCAGAAAGCGGCCGAGGATGCCCGGCGGGTGAGCGTGCAGGAGCAATTCGCGGGCGGGCTCGAGAATGGCGCCGTATTGGACGCCACTGGGGCAGGCGGCCTCGCAAGCCCGGCAACCCAGGCACAGGTCGAGATGCCTGGTGACGTTCCCCACCGGGCCGAGGCGGCCGTCGGAGAACGCCTTCATGATGTACAGCCGGCCGCGCGGAGAGTCGTTCTCGTTGCCGTTCTCGCGGTACGTTGGGCAGGTGCCCAGGCAGAGACCGCAGTGGATGCACGAACGCAGGAGACCAGAGGTGTCTTTGGGAAACGTGAAACTCCGCGGCGTTGTGGCGGGCGGAGGAGCTAAGGTTCCGGTATCGGCCAAGTGCATCGCGATCTCATGGTATGCCACGCGCGACGGAGTGCAACTGAGTGGCGGCCGGGCGGCGATGCAACAGCACCGGATCGTGCCAGATCACAAACAGGGCCGGCCGGTGTATGCGGCCAGCGCCACGCGTCGGGTTCACGGCAGGAGTTGGTTCACTGCGACCAGCCAGGTCTGCACTCGCCGTCGCCTCACGATGCCGCAGCGGACTCGTCATGGTCAAGCCTGATGCAGCGCTTGGAATCTCGGACGGCATTGTGAGCTTGTTCGCCCATAGCGGCGAGTATAACGGCGGCCTGCCAGCGGATAGCCTTCTCCGGGTTCTCCAGGGCCTCAAGAAGGAGCGGGATGGCGGGCTGGCCCATTTCCTTGAGCGCCATCGCGGCAGACTCTTGCGTGAAGCCCTGGCTCTCTCGGAGCAACTGGATTAGGAGAGGGGCGACCTCCGCTCCATAGCTGGCCACCTTCCGCGCTGCGAACTGGCGGATACCTTCCCGAGCATCATTGAACGCACTTAGGTGGGCAAGGATCTCACTACGCACCTGTGCATCCCTCCACACAACTTGAGCAGCATTGTACCATCCTGCCTAGCAGCATGCAACTCTCATTCCAACTTCCCTGTTCCGATGGTATCGTCTCAAGGGCTATTGGCATCACAACGATATAATCGTCAAGATATTACAGCAACTAGAGGATAAGTAGGCCCGAAGCCAAGGCAATCTACCCCTGGTGGGCGTGGGTCTAGCGCCGTGTCGTCTGCACATGTGCGTACTTTCGTGGCTCCTTCTCAGGTCGTGGCTTTCGTGCGGCTACAGGCTGGCGGGCTGGTACTGCGAGGCCGTCTTTGGATCCAGCGAGCCGCGCTCAGAATGTGGCCTGGTATCCGGTTTCGTTTCCGCGACCGTCTTCCGTGACGATGGCCGCTGCACTGGGCCTATAGTCTACTTGGCTCCCGGCCCCGCATAACCCGGCAGGGGTTTGCCGTCCTTGCCGAGCTTGTCGCAGGCCCACAGGATCCCGTTAGCGACGTGCTTGAGGAAATCGGCGTCGCCCAGGGTCTTCATGTCATGGCCCAAGGTGGTGGCGAAGACCTTCCCCTTGCCGTAGGTGCTGGCCCAGGAGACGATATGCTCCTTCTTGGACGAGGGGCTGATGACTTTCAGCAGCGCCGTCGAGGACTCGCCGAACTTGATCGTCTGGTACAGCTCGTCGCCGGCGGTCTTCCAGTTCTCCGGGAAGTCCTTGATGATCGGATGATCCGGCGCGGCCTTTGTCGCACTGAACGCCTGGAAAGGATCATGCACGCGGGTGCGCATGCCGCAGCAGTCGGTCCAGTCGTCCGAGGCCATGAAGGTGTGCATGGTGCAGTGGATCATGATGGTCGGCTTGCCTTCCTTCGTGACTTTCAGCGCATTGGCGATCAGCGTCGGGTCCTTTTCCTGCGCGAAGCAGAGGTTGTAGACGATGGCATCGTAGCCCTCGCCGAGCTTGGGATCCTTCATGGGCGCAAGGTCCCACTTGGTCTCAAACGTTACATTCGCCAGCTCGGCGATCTTGCCGGTCAGATGCGGCGCCTGCTTCTTGTAGTCATGGTAGCCGCCCCCCGTGATGAACAGCACCTTCAGGGGCGCGACCTTCTGTTCCTCGGCCCAGCTTCCGCACGCCAACAGCAGCAGGACAGCCACAACGCCCGCCAATCGCGAAATCATGATACTCTCCTTGTCGCCAGAACGAAACGCCCATGCGTCGGGAACAGACCTGCCGCTGGAACACTGACTGTTCGTACGCCGCTCGTATTCACCATCACTCCGCCGGAGCTTTGGGCGCTTCGGCCGGAACCTTGGTCGCGTCTTCCTTCTTCTCTTCCGCCTTCTTCTCCTCGGCCTTCGGCGCCGCTTCGTCCTTCTTCACGGCCTCCGGAGCGGCAGCGCCCTTGGTGTCAGCCTTGGCGTCCGGGATGATCTCAGGCTTTGCGTCCGGTTTGGCGTCCGGCTTTGCGTCGGGCTTGGCATCCGGCTTCGTCTCTGGCCCCGCCTTGGCCTTGTCCTCCTCGCCCTTCTTCTTCTCCTCGGTCTTCGACCCCGCGCCCGGCGCCCCTGCACCGGCACCGCTGTACTTCATGAAGTACAGGACGCCCGCCACCACGGCAACAAGGACCGCGATGGCGATGACAATGAGCACGCCCTTGCCCTTCTTCGGCGCGGCGGCTGCGGCTTCCTCTCTGCGCGCGAAACGCCGCGTGGGGACCGCCGCACCCCTGCCGGAAGGCAGAACGATCTTGCGTTTGCCACTCGAGCGTGCTGTAGGTTCGGCAGCGGCAACAACGACCGTCTCCGGTGGCTCGGCCGCCGGAGCAGCTTCCTCCGGCGCCACAGGGGCTGCTTCGGCCTCGGGTGCCGCGTCAACCGGAGCTGCGGTTGCTTCGGCCGCCGCGGCCCGCTCGGCGCGCCGCTTGGCCTTGAGTTCCTTCTTGAGGCGCAGGCGCTCTCTCCTGGAAAGCTTGCGCCCTGTCTCGTCCGTGGCCGGCACCGCGGCTTCCGCCTCTTCTTCCGCCTCGGCCTCGTCTGCCGGGGCTGCGGCAACCGCTTCCACCGGGGCTTCGGCGACGGGGGCTTCGGCAGGCTCAGGCTGGGCGGCTTCGGCGGG
>JAPLOD010000339.1 GCA_026692735.1 Planctomycetota bacterium
TCGGCGGCTTCCTGGCGCGCAAGCACGACGGCACGCCAGGGTGGCAGTCAATCTGGCGCGGCTGGCAGCGGCTCATGCTCATCGCCGAAGGCGTACGCTTGGCCCGCGAGTGGAGTCTGAAATGTGGGTAAAGACAAGCCCCGCCGGGGTGGGCGCCGAACAAGGCTTGCGACTGGCCGTGGAGTTCAGCGCGGTCCTGGCTACAGGGGAAGCCGGTCGGGATTGGGCTCTCGCTGGACACTGGGGCCTCCTCATGGTATCTGATCGTGTTCTGGCGACGGTCAAGCCATGGCAATTAGGGGCCACGTCGTGCGACGCCTCTTTCGGTTCACGATTGCTGATCTGGTTAGCGTGAGCTTGGCCTGCGGGCTTGGCCTTTTCCTGATGACCCCCATCCTTTCATATCGCTATGGACAGACTGGATTTCCGTGGAGGCCAGCCGAGAGCGAAATATTCACCTGTTCCTTGATCGCCCTCGGCATCTCCATGACTGTCGCACTGGCCGCCATGGTGCGGGCTAACGCCATCAGGGCCGCCGGGTGGCGAAGGTCGTGGATCGTCGCCAAGTACCTCGGCGTTGCATCCGCTCTGGTACTGATGGCCAACCTGCGGTTCCTTCTCTCCACTCCCCATGATGTACACCAGTCACCCTTGGCACTAAATGAGTGTTTGACAATCGTGGAAGCGCAACGGCAGTACTACGCGTCACACCAGGAGTATGCGCCCACTATCGGCGAACTCCAGCCACTGCTTTCCCGTCCACTTGCCGATCGCTGCAAGTACAGAATGCTCACTGCACAAGGTCCTAGAGCGCCTGGTGGGCAGCTCAGTTATCTCACCGCCAGCCAAGAGGGTATCATGCGGATGACCGAAGGGTTTGCCGTCTTAGTCGCTCCCTTCGTCGCGACCCCAAATGGCTGTGCCTTCGCTGCGAACCACCGCGGCCAAGTGTACTGGCGAAGACTTGGCTCGGGCAGCGACAACTGGTTCGACGCCGCGACAGTATTTGACCCCGATAGCAGGTGGGCATTGGTCTCGCCGCGATAATCTGGCTGACAGTACTCTTACTGCAGGAGGGCGCGAATCGTGGCTGGCCCACCCCCGCCGGGGTGGGCGCCGCAGGCGCAAGAAGCCACGCCCTGCGCCTTGCACAGCAGAACAGGCTCCCATATCCTCCTGAACCATGCCCAACCGAAGAGTCCACGGCGAGGGCACGTATCCTCCCTGCGCAACCTTCTCCTTTTCACACTGTACTACTAACTGTTCCTTTCTTCTCCCGGCGCGAGGATTCCACCAGGCGTGCCCGTTGCTGTTCCGATACCCGAAACCCTGAACCCTGAACCCTGAACCCTTTGCCCCTTTTTAGTTGCGGCCCGGCCGCGACAAGTTCTCTGCGCCTCTGCGGCGAATTGCTCAGGCTACACCAGCGTGAGCTCGAAGCCGAGGTACTTGCGCAAGGCTTCCTCGAGCGGCGCGGCCACGTGCCCCGGCGTGGCGGTGACGTGGTGCCGATGGCCGAGGTACCCGATTTTCTGCAGCACCGTCTGGAGCCCGTTGATCTCGGCGACGCCCGCGCAGCCGAAATAGTCGGCGGGCAGCGGATCGTCGGTGAAGGCGCCCTGGCCGAGGTAGAAGCTGAGCGTCCCGCCGCTGGTCAGCACGTTGCTGAACGTGAACGGGCCCGGCGCGATGCGCCCCGTGTTGCAGCCGTAGCCGCATCCCGGGCCGGTGGCGTTGGCCAGGATGTCGTGGTCGGTGACGCGGCCCTTGCCGCGCATCATCGCCTGCGGCACTGGCCCGCAGTGGAAGAGGATGCATTTGTCGAGCGCGTCGCCGTAGTTGTTGTTCCAGTCGAGGCAGGCCGCGGGGGCGCCCGAGGCAAGCTGCAGCGCGTACATGGTCAGCGCGCTGCCCACGTCCACTTCGCAGGCCGCCGGAACGCCGCGCTCGTTGAGCTCGCTCATCAGCACGCACGGCGAGATGCCCAGTTCCTGCTGCATTTCCAGCCAGCAGCGCACGGCCATGGCGCTGGCGCCGAACTCCTCGACGATCTGGTCAAGGACCACGCCGAGCCTGGCGAGCTTATCGAACGCCGCCGCCGGCACGCCGTGGAAGGAGGCGTACTTCTCCAGGAGCGCCGCCTTGGCCTTCAGCGCCGCATCGCCGCTCGCCAGTTTCCGCACGCGCGCGAAGACGCCGGAGAGGTCCAGCGTCTCGACGTTGATGCCATGCTGCGCCAGGGCCAGCTCGTCAATCCGCACCGTCTTGAAGGCCGTGGTCCGCGCGCCGACGGCCACGACGGTCATGCGTCGCACGCCGCGCACGGTCCGGCACACGCGATCGAAGTGATCCACCTGCGCCGCGAAGCCCGGGCTGGCGGGGGAGGCGACGTGCGGCGGCAACGCCGTGAACCGTATCCCGTGCTGGCAGAAGACATCCATGATGGAGAACTTGCCGCAGAACGCGTCGCGCCGCAGGGCGGGCGCCATCTTGTCGAGTTCGTCGGGATAGGCCTGGATCAGCACCGGGACGCCGGCGTCCTGCAGCGCCGCGACGGCGCCGTTCTCATCGCCGAAATTGGGCAGGCACACGATCACGCCGCCAAATCGCCCGCGATGCTCTTCGAGGAAGCGCGCGTAGCGGCGCCCCTCGGCGACCGTCTCCACGCCGCCGTGGCGCGTGGCGCCGGCATCGAGCAGCAGCGTTGTGTGGCCCTGCGTATCGAGCGCGCGGGTCATCTCGTCGCGGGCACTGGCGATCAGCGACGCGGGGAACAGGCCGCGATTGCCGAAGAAGAGGGCGAACGTCGTCTTGTCGTGCTTCATGGGGGCTCCTGTAGCGCCGGGGTCCCGCCGGCATGCAGCCGCGCCGAGACACTGCAACACCGATGCCGCGCCCAAGCGAGTGGCTCCGGCTACCGTGTTGGCCGCCAGATCGCCTGGCGCACGGCCTCGGGCAGGTTCTCGGACAGTTTCACATCGAGTGACAGTGTGTTCCCTTTCGCCGCCATTTCAAGTTTGCCGAGCGTGGTATCCGGGGTCCACTCGTTCAGCCTATCGGAGAATTCACCAACTTCGACGGTGACGGTGCCGTCGTCGGCTTTCTTCACGAACATGTCGCTCCGGTAAGCGAAGGGCGCTTGCGCTTCCTGCACGCCTTCGGCCAGGAAGCGGCACGCCGCCACATGCGAGCGATGGATACCGGAGCCATATGAATAACTGTAAAGCAATTCGGGTGTGCCGTCCTTATCGAGGTCGGCGACGCACATGGACATCACGCCCCAACCGCCGAACGACCGGCCCAGCGGGTGCGCCTGGCCGCGATGAATAAGAAACGTCCAGCCCATCGCGATGCCTTTGGTAACCTGGAAGACCTGGCAGTTCAGCTTCGCGAAAACGTCGGCAGGCGTGATCTCCTTCAGCGGAAACTGCGCCGCCGGGTTCATTGTCGCCTTCTGTGCAAAGATGTACGCGCGCACGAGCTCCTCGGCATCAGGCAGGGAGATACGTTCCGCCGGCTTGCGAATGCCGGCAGTAACTTGCGCCTTCGCAGTCTGAGTGAGAACGACCTGGTCAGATGAGACGTTCACCTTCGACGCACTCAGACCAGGCGGGTAGTCCACCCCCAGCGTATCGTAGTTGCACCTGACTTTGTAGACAGGCCCATCGAATGCCGCCATAATTATCTCCGACAAGGTGAAACGCAGATCCAAGCTCTTCTGCGGTTTGACCTCGACAAGATCGCTCTGCACAAAGCTTCTGGGAACTGACGGTGGCATGTTGGGGACCAGTTGGCCGCTGCTGTCAGTCACGTCCGTCAGGAGAATCGGGTTGAGCAGTCTTCCGTCCAGACGGACGCTCTCCTTGCCGTTGTTTGTGAACGTCAGTACGAGGCCCCGCTCGGGCAACGGCTTGTCGGGATCGGTTGCTTTGAGCTCCAGCAGAAGTCGCGGAACCGGCGCGGTTGCCGGCGTCCCTTTCTTCTTCTCACCGCACCCAGCGACGAGGACGATGGCAACCGCCAACGCAATGGGCGTCAGACTCCCCCCAGAGCCTGTGCCGCCCGCGCCGTTCTTCATATTCCCGCCTCTCCATCCCAAATAACCCACGACCAGAGCTGTGCCTGTAAAGGCTCTGTAACGGAATGGGCCGCCGGCGCCCAATCCGCAATCCGAAATCCCAAATCCGCAATCAGACGCGCCACGGCGCGCGCTTGGCGCGCGACAGGAAACGGTCCGCGAAGGGGTCGTCAATAAAGCGTTCGGCGACCGGGTCCCATTTCAGCTTGCGGCCCAGCAGCATGGCGATGTTGCCGAGGTGCGCGGGCGTGATGGAACGGTGCGCGATCTCGACCGGTGCAGCGGTCCGCCGGCGCGATTTGATGCATTCAATGAAGTTCCCGTGCTGGTCGTTGCTTCCATAAAGATGGACCTCGCTGGGGCCGATGGTTGACTTCGCCAGATCCGGCGGGTTGGTGCCGCCTTCGAGGTCCACCCAGCCGTCGGTGCCTTCAAAGCGCACACCGCCGCCGCCGCTCTTCGCGACCATCTTCACGCCATTGGGGTAGAGACACTCAAACGTAAACGCGGTCGCCGTGTTCCACAGTTCGCCCGCATCGGGGAAGGTGCCTTTGCCCTCGACCTCAAGCGGCCCGCTCTCTTCGGCGCCCATGCCCCAGTGAGCCATGTCTATGAAATGCGCGCCCCAGTCGGTGA
>JAPLOD010000340.1 GCA_026692735.1 Planctomycetota bacterium
AAACCGACGGGTGATCCGCGCTTTCTTCCCGTCAACTTTCAGCCGGGGTGACATCTAGCTGTCACCGGGTCAGCTATACTTGCGGTGAACGGCGAAGAGTCAAACGACCAAGCCGATCGACGACGCGCCGGCACGGGAACAACAGGGCAGCGCGCGGAACGCAATGCCGGCCATCTCCGGGTTATCCTCGTCGGCGCGCAGCTTCAGGATCAGCCGCGGGACGAAGTAGTCGTCGCCGAGTTCATACAGTGCCGCGATCGCCTCGATCCCCACGCGCGAGCTGTCCCAGCGCGCGAAGCTGCGCAGCGCGGGAATGGCGCGCACGTCGCCCGTGGCCGCCAGCGCGTACATGATGCGGATTTGCAGGAAACGGTCGTCCTCTTTCAGCAGGCGCTCAAGCAGGAATGACAGGAATGTCGGGTCGTTGGCACGTTCGATGACGTCGAGAGCTTCCATGCGCTCGGCGCGCGAGCCGATGGTGGCTTTGCGCATGAGGTATTCGCGGTCGGAAAGGTCCGCGGTTTCCTTGGGGCCCACCGTGACGTGCCGGGCCGGCTCGGGCTTCTCCCGGTGCCGGAATGGGGCGGGGCCGCAGGCGCTCGACAGCAGCGCCACGCAGGCCGCAAGGGCGCTCAGGCGTTGGTTCATCGGCTACAGTGTACCTGCTTTGCACAATTCCTCAAGCCACTGATTGCATATGAACCTGGCGCGGCCGAGCCGGAACCAAAGCCAAACGCGGGGAGCAAACGACGGGGAGAAGGGGAGAGGGGAAAAAATCCGAAGTTCGAAGCTCGAAATCCGAAACAAACTCGAATGACCCAATCAGCGAAATGGCGGGTGGCCTCGGTTTCGTCATGGAACGCTCCTTCGCGGCTGGCACCCGCGGAAGGAACAAGGCGCGAGCAGCGGTCACGTGGCTGGCCGCGGCCAGGCGCAGCCTGTTGACGCTGGTTCGCCAGTCACGCCGCAACCTTCCGCGCCCAAGGCTCAATCTGTTTCTCCAGTTCGGCGATTGAGTCAGGGCGCTTGCCGCTCCCGAACCGCTTCCACCAATTCACCACGGTGATGCCGACAGGCGCGTCATCGTGTGTGGTGCGCAACAGGAGAAAGCCGTCGGGCGTCTCCTCCGCGGAGGTTTCCGTGTTCAGGTGTTGGGTCAACCGCAGATAGAGCACATCCCTGGTCATATCGTAGTGGAACCACCAGGAATGGTCTATTATTCCTTCCAGGGCGTCGTCTTGGACCATTCGACTGTTCCTCCGCTGATTCGTCTCGCCCAGTGCGTGGTCTTCACGAACCCGGCCTGCATATCCACAACAACCATTATGCCATCTGAAACCGCCCCTCGTCGCAGTTCCGGTCGCTGAGTTAACTTTGGATATCCTTTCCGTCGGCCATCAGCGGGCCGCGCAGGTTTCCACCCGCGCGGCCCGTTCTGGAGCAACTGACAACTGACGACCGACCGTTATTCCGCCTTCGTCTCTTCCGGGTTCTTCTCTTCCGGCTTGTTCTCTTCCGGCTTTTCTTCGGCGGGCTTCTCAGCCTTGGCTTCGGCGGCCGGCTTGTCTTCCTTCTTGGCCTTCTCCTTCTTTGGGGGCTTCTCGACCTTGGCTTCGGCGGGCTTCGCAGCCGTCTCGGTCTTCTGTTCCACCGGGGCCGCCGCTGCGCCACCGGCAATAGCCTTCAGGCTCAAGCCAATCTTGCGCTCGGCGGGGTCAACGTTGATGATGCGCAGCTCGAGTTTCTGTCCGGGCTGCACGACCTCTTCGGGCTTCTCGACCTTGGCGTCGGCCATCTCGGAGATATGCAGCAGGCCCTCGAGGTCCTTGTCAATCTCGACGAACGCGCCGAAGCTGGTGAGCTTGGTGACTTCGCCCTTGACGACATCGCCGGCGTGGAAGCGGGCGGGGATATCCTTGGCCCACGGATCGTCGCTCATCTGCTTCAAACCGAGCGCGACGCGCTTGCGCTCCTTGTCCACGCTCAAGACCACGGCGTCCACTTCGTCGCCCTTCTTCAGCATGGCGCTGGGGTGCGTGATCTTCTTGGTCCAGGACATGTCGGAGACGTGGAGCAGGCCGTCAATGCCTTCCTCGAGTTCCACGAAGGCGCCGTAGGTGGTCATGTTGCGGACCTTACCCTTGATCTTCGTGCCGGGCGGGTACTTCTCCTCGACGTGCGTCCACGGGTTGGCCTCGGCCTGTTTCATGCCCAGGCTGATCTCCTGCTTCTCCGGGTTGATGTCCAGCACGACGACTTCGACCTGCTGGCCGAGCGTCACCAGTTCGTTGGGATGCTGGAGGCTGCGCGTCCAGGACATCTCGGAGATGTGGACGAGGCCCTCGACGCCGGGCTCCAGCTTCACGAAGGCGCCATAGGGCATGATGTTCACGACCTCGCCGGTGACCTTGCTGGCGATGGGATACCTGGTCGGCGCCTGCGACCAGGGGTTGGGCGTAAGCTGCTTCATGCCCAGGCTGATGCGCTCGCGCGCCAGATCGAACTCCAGCACCTTCACCTCGACCGTCTGGTCCACTTTCAGGAGCTCCGACGGATGCTGGATGCGGCCCCAGGACATGTCGGTGATGTGCAGCAGGCCGTCAATGCCGCCGAGGTCAATGAACGCGCCGAAGTCGGTGATGTTCTTGACGACGCCGCGCCGCACCTCGCCGCGCTGGATCGAGCCGAGCAGGTCCTTCTTCATCTTGTCGCGCTCTTCTTCGAGCAGTTTCCTGCGGGAGAGCACGATGTTGCGGCGCTCCTCGTCAATCTTGATGATCTTGCATTCCAATTCCTTGCCGATCCAGTCGCCCGGATCGCCGACGCGGCGCACGTCAATCTGGCTGGCCGGCAGGAAGACGTGGACGCCGATGTCCACGAGCAGTCCGCCTTTGATCTTGCGCACGGCTTTGCCTTTGACGACGTCGCCGACCTTGTACGCCTGCATCACGCGTTCCCAGCCGCGGATGCGGTCGGCCTTCTTCTTGCTGAGCACCACGAGGCCGGACTCGTCCTCGATCTGGTCGAGGTACACTTCCAGTTCGACGCCCGGCTCCACCTGGTCGAGCGACTCGAACTCGGCCTTCGGGATGAAGCCTTCCGACTTGTAGCCGATGTCCACCACCACGTCGTCGCCGGCGATGCGCACGACCTTGCCTTTGAGGATTGCGCCCTGAGAGAACTCCGCGACCGTGGCGATGGCGGCCGTGTCCATTGATTCCGCGGCGCCGACGTCCTGCATGCACTGCTCGACTTCGGCGTCCAGATCCTTTTCGCTGACGCCGATGTCCAACGTACTGAAACGCTTGACCATATGACTCTCCAGTTTCCGGTTTCAGGTTTCTGGTTTCAGGTTGTGAGCGCGCCGGCACCCGCGGGCGCCTGGGACCGCAACCGAAAGAAGAAAATCAAACCAGTCGTATGCTTGAAGCTTCAGGCGAGGAAGGCTGAAGTCGCCGGTGCGTTCCGGTCGTAGACGACCGGAAACCAAGAACCAGAAACTTGAAACCGTCGTTGCTGTACGAAGCCCAAGACCAGCCAATCCGTAACCCGCGCGCCCATCGCCGCGGCGCCCAATGCGCCGCTGTAAGCCCGAACGCGCCCAACGAACGGAGGTATCCTACTCAGCGGGCGGCGCATTGCCAGTCGAAGCGGGGTCTTTTTCGCGTGACCGCGTGACGGACCCGTGCTCTGTCGCCGCAGCCGCCGTTCGCAGACGGGGAATCCAGGATCCAAGATTGTCAGGGCCGTTTCAGCACGTAGATGCGGAGCTGGTCGTCCGCGTGCAGCTTCAGGGTCAGGCCCCTCTGGCCGTCGAAGTCTTTGAGGACGATCTGGCGCGGGGCGGCGCCGTCGTGGACGACGCACGGGTCGTAGGTGGCGAGGATGTGGATGGGGCCGAGTTTCACGCGGCGGACGATGGGCAGCGTTTTGGCGAACTGGTCCAGCGCCGGCACGTCAATCTTGACCTCGCCATGCTTCAGGATGTACTCCAGCGGCTTCACCAGAGCGAGACCCTCGATGGCCCCGGATACCGGCTCGGAGAGCGGCCGCAGATGCGGCAGCAGCTCGTCCTTCTTCATGAGGTACGCGGGCTTCTTGGGGTCGAGGCGCTCACCGCCCTTCTGCACGCGCGGGTCAATGTGCTGGAACTTCACCGTGCCGCCGGCCTCGTCCACCTCCATGACGGCCAGAATGTCGTACCGCTTGAAATGCGTCGGCGGCGCGTCCGCGGCGGCGCCTTCGGGCCGCAGGTCGAAGCCGTCCTTGAGCATCACATCGGCGCCGATGCCGCCCTGTTTGCCGCCGGCGCCGGCCCACGTGCTGTCGCTGGGCGTGTTGGGCTTCTTCAGCCACAGCGGCGGAGCGGCGTGGTGGTTGCCCGTGTCCGACCAGTTCCACAGCACCACGCCGGTGCTTCCGGTGAAGAACGTCAGCGCGAACATCGCCCGCGCGTCTTCGTTGGGCATGGGCTGCTCGTTCCAGCACGTCGGCGTGTCGCTGTTATCGTGCAGGAGCAAAAAGAAATACGGCCGGTTGTGCTTTTTGGCGGGCAGAGTCTGCAGACACGGCCGGTACGGCTTCTTGGCGGGCAGCGTCTGGAGCAGCTTCATGTCAAAATCCTGGCGCGCGAGCGTGTAGGCCACGTTCTGCGCGGACCAGTAGTAGACGTAGATGTCGGGGTAGAGCACGTCTTGCGCGGCGACCATTGCAGGCCCGTAGGTGAGCCACGGCCAGTAGGTATTGGGATCGGGTTCGCCGCTGAGGCCCTTGTGGGCGAGGTCGAGGAGCGCGTACCAGCCCGAACCCCACGGCTGCGGGTAGATGCCGGCGCTCTGCCAGCCGTTCTTGTGGAGCGCCTCGATGGGCGCGATGTAGGTCTGGGCGTAGCCGTCGTAGTACTTCTTCTCGAAGGCCTGTTTCTCCTCGGCCGCGGCGTCCTTGGGATACCAGTCCTGTTTGCGGAGCTCTTCGGGCGACAACGGAGAACCGTGTTCGACGTCCAGCATGGCCAGAGTTTCCGCGCCGGGCTTCCACACCTTGCCTGCGTCCAGGAGATCCTGCAGCACGTTCCGCTCGGCGAGCTTGTCGTAGCGTCCCCACGGAATCTGGCGGGTCTCGAAATACTTGCGCCAGTCAACGAAATCGCCCCACTGCAGCCAGCGCGTGCCTTCGGGGAAGTGCCCGCGGTCCTTCATCACGTAGGGGGCGATGACGCTGAAGCCGTGCGTCGCGGCGTATTCAAACATCTTGAGGTTGTGCCAGCCGCCATAGCTGAATTCGCAGACGAACTCCTTCATGCGGAACGGCGGTATCAGCGACGCTTCGTATGGCGCCTGGCCCGGCGGGTGGGTGTCGGTCTGGTTCTCGGGGTACGGCGCCGGCCGCTCGCCCATCTTCGGCGGGTCGTCGTCAACGTGCACCGTGCGCAGTTCCTGGATCGTGATGCCGTCGAGGTGGATCAACTCCATCTCCTCGGGTTCCGCGGGTATCTCAATGATCTTGAGGCGCTCGACTTTCGAGGCGAAGCGTTCGAGTTCGGCTTGAGCGGCTGCATCGAGCTCCGTCGCTTCCTGGGCCATGACCGAATGACCGGCCGGGAACAGCAGGCACGCCAACGCTGTGAGAATGCCGATGGCCGGCGGCCGTCGGCGCTGTGCAGGTGCAGAGTGTTTTCGCATGGCCCTCTTCTACCGCCAGTCGTGCAGGACTCAAGGGCACGTGGGACGGCTGGGCCGGATACCAGATACCGGATACCGGATACCGGATACCGGATACCGGATGCCGGATACCAGATATCGGATACCGGATGCCGGATGCCGGATACCGGATACCGGATGCCGGATACCGGATACCGGATGCCGGATACCGGATACCGGATGCCGGATACCGGATGCCGGATGCCGGATACCGGATACCGGATGCCGGATACCGGATACCGGATGCCGGATACCGGATACCGGATGCCGGATGCCGGATACCGGATACCGGATGCCGGATACCGGATACCGGATACCAGATATCGGATATCGGATGCCGGATACCACATACCGGATGCCAGATGCCGGATACCACATACCGGATGCCAGATACCGGATACCGGATAACAGATATTGGATGCCAGATGCCAGAGTGCGGGGCGGGGGGGACGTCACTCCGCCGGTTCCCAGCCCTGCGCCGGGTCGGGATCGAACTCTTCCATTTCACCGACAATCTTCTCGGTCTGCGGGCCGAGGTCGCACTGGTACATCGTTCCCTGGTTGCTGATGATGAAGGTGTCGCGGCCCGTGGCGTCGTATGCGCCGGGTGACGCCACGAGCGCGTAACCATCCGTCATATGCGCGCTCAGCTTCTTCGTCTTCGGGTCCCACGGCCTGTAGCTCTTCCTGCCGCCCTCTGCGAACCGGCCCTGACGTTTCAGGACCTTGAAGACGTAGCCGGCCTTCGGCGTGGCAACGCCAGGGGGACCCTCGGCGAGCGCGAACGATCTGTCAACGAGGTTCAGGTCGGCTGCACCGGGCTTGGTTTCGTAGAGCTCGCGCAGCGATTGCGCGTATTCGAGCACGCCATCGCCGTCATAGTCGGTGCGGTGGTAGATATCCTCTGCCTCAACGAAAGCCTTGCATGAAGCCCCGGCTGCGGAGCAGCCGCCGCCATAATGTGAGATGAAGACGTGATCCCAGATGAGCAAGCCGAGCACCAACAGTGCCCAGCCGATGACGCACCCCGCAAGGCCAAGCATACCGCGGGCGATGCGCGCGCGCCGCGTCCTCGACGCGAGCCACAGCCCGGCAAGAGCTCCGCACAACGTTGCGCCAATGACCAACAGGCAGCACTTGGCCTGTACCTCCGGCGTGGCTACTCTTTCCCATTGTGGCTTGAGTATGCGAACGGCAAAAGGGGTGAGAAGGCACAGCCCGACGCACGCCAGCGCCGTCACGGCCAGCAAGTCGCGGATAGTGAACTGAAACTTTGGGCGCGGCGCGTCGGTCATAGCGTCCACATTCTCATGCACGGCGGGGCGTGCGTCAATCTGCAGGCCCCCAGCCCTGCGTTGGATTGGGTATCCGTCCGTCGCCGTTGAAACGCCTGCGGCGCCCCGATACGCGCTGGCGCGCGTATCGCGGCCACCCGTCGCGGTTGGGTGTGCCTGCGGCACCCCGAAAAGCGCTGAAGCAGCTTTCGGGGCCACCCACGGTTCCCAACCAGATCGTAGACGTAGGTCTTCCCGAACGTCAACGCAGCCACAGAGGACACAGAGGACTCAGAGACCAGCCGGTTCAAACCATCATAGCCGTAGGCGATGTTCGTCGTGGACACCGCGCCGCCGCCTCCCGCCAGCGCGTGGCATTCCGCCGTGAAGAGCGCGGCCAGACTGACCACCGTTACGAACGCCCGCCACACGTTTGCCCCCTCACGCCAACCGACCGCCAAACCGTTCCGCAACTGCGTCATTCTGCCCTGATCACACTCGCTGAACCACTACAGCTCCTGGTCAGAGTTATGTATGGTGTCCCCCGAATTCCCCCCGCCTTCGCCCATCTTCCCGGCCCCCACTCTGTCCGCGCTTTACCGACCATCGCCGTGCTGCTGCCCCGGCCCGCAACCGCCCTCACCTACTCCCGCCGCTTGTCCTTCGCCCCCTTCTCACCCTCACCGGCGGGAGTCTTCGGGGGGGACAACGGGGGGCTTCGGCGTGACAATCGTCTCCTTCCCGTCAGGGCTGATCACCTTGACGCGCTTCGGCGTCTGGCTGTCCGGCGTCTCGTAATCGTAGAGCGCTCGCGTGCCGTCCGGCGCCTCTTCCGACATGAGCTGGCTGGTCGAGCTGTACGTGTACAGCCAGATGGCCTCCTGCGGCGTGCCGACGTTATGCGTCCGGATAAGGATATTGCCGCGCTCGTCGCGGGTCACTTCCGTGACCTTGCCATCCTTGTCCTTGGATCGCTCCACGCGCCACCCGCCCTTGGTGCCGGCGTCAGCTTCCCTGCCGCCCGAGGGAGGCTTGGCCTCCTGGCCGCCCGCAACGCACGCCACGCTGGCCGCGAAGAGTAGCGCAAGAATAATCCTGGTCATGGCGTGCTATCTCCCTCTATGGCTGGGCCGCGTGGCATTCCGCCGTGAAGAGCGCGGCCAGACTGAACACCGTTACGAACGCAAGAAACACGTCACAGCCGCTCCTGCTCAAGCCAACGGCCTGCTTCGGCCAGCGCGAAACGGGCCAGACGGTCCTTGAAGTCCAACACGTCCTTGTACCTGCCTGGCAACGAACCGATGAGGTCGTGAAGGGTCTTGCCCTGTTCATCCGCCACCTCGCCGAGGAGTTCCCAAATGCTTGCCTCGTTGTCGTTGTAGAACCTCTCCGTTTCCGGCAAACACGCGAACCCCGCGCACAGCGACTGTCCCTCGGCTTTGCCCGCCGCAATGATCTCGTCGTCGGTCAGTCCGCTGTGGTGCCTTATCGCCTCCACCAACTCTCTCATCCACATCGTCCGCTCCTCGTCACGTTTGACGGGCCTCTCGGAGTTCAACGGGTCATTCCAAGCCTGCACGGCGGCGGAGTTCGGCCAACGTTATCCCCACTTCGTTTTCTGGCGGTCTGCAGACGATCAACGCGCCCCGAGGCCCGTAGAAGGTGCCGTCGAATAGGGCTATCCCAAAGGCGGCGCAATACTGCTCCAGCATGTCGGGGGTGAACCGGTCCGCAATCTTCCTCGTCTTGTATTTTTCGATCTGCTCGAAGGGTTGCACCTCGCCAACAGCATCAAAGCGCCATCGGTCACCGTCTTTTGAGGCGCAGATACTTCGCACGTAGTTCAGCCACTCCCGCCGTTCCGGGCCAAGTAGGTCGAGTTTCACGCCGCCGTACATCAGGTTGGTGTCAGGCGCACACCGGACCAGCACGCCACGACAGCCTAGTACAGACGCCAAGTGCCCAGTCCACGACGTTGCGTCTGCTGCGCTGTCAAATCGCGCGGTCCAGTGTGAGCGCGTCTCAAGGATCAGGTCACGTCTACCGAGTTTGCAGAATGGCTCCAACCCTCGCAGCAACTCAGAAAGTGGCCCTTTGACTTCGGTCGCCTCGACTGTAGCGAAAAACTGTCCTCGGCGCCACTCTAGCGTGGCCTCGTGGACCTTGTCGAACGAGGCTTCAAGGAAGCCGACCTCGAACGTCAATGGTGCGAATGCGTTGCCCAGCAGCCCTTTCACTCGTCGTCCTCCCTCAGTTCACAGTCTTCAGGAGCACAAGCCCGTTGTTAGGATCGTTAGCGAGAGTACGACCGGCGTGCCCCAATTCACGTGGCGATCCTGTCCGTCCGTATTCGATGTACCATCGCCGACCGTTCAGCGTAAACTGTAGATCTGGCCTGTTGATCCCGACGTGCGTGCCCGCTTTGTAATTCCGGTGACACCATACTTAACTCCCCCGAATAGCCCTACGTCTTGAGTCCCGTCAGGTCCACATCCAAGCGCTTGTTCTCCTTAAGCAGATCTTCCATGGTGAGTCGGCCGCGGCGCAGGCCGGCTTCGCGGGCCAGGATGGCGGTCAGCAGGCCGTCAACCGCGCGCTGCGCGATCTCGTTTCCGAACCTGTCCTCGCAGATATTCTGGCGGAAGGCGGCGATGTTGCGCACGGCGCCGGCCTCGTAAAGGTTCTCCACTTTGCCGGCGAAGTGCTTGTCGCCGCCGCGCACGTAGGCTTTGCCCAACCAGTACGTGAGCAGCGCGTTGGCCTTCGTGCCGTAGAGGCGCGCGTCGAGCACGCCGTCGCTGTTGTTCGCCAGCGCCTGGCCGAAGTGGTTGTGGACCAGGCCGTCGGCGTATTCGAAGACGGCCGATGTGACGTCGTGGCTGTCGCCGTGCGGGTTGGCGCGGCACTGGCGGGAGGCGCTCATGACCGAGACTGGCCGCTGGCCGAGCACCCAGACCGCGGCGTCAATGGCGTGGATGTCGAAGTTCACGAGGTAGCCGCCGCCCAGCGCGGTGTCGTTGCACCAGATCAGCCCCTGCAGGCGGCTTTCGAGGTTTGCCGTCTTTGGGGGATCGGAGAAGCCGCCGCAGCAGGCCAGCGTCGCAACCTGGGCGAGCTTGCCGAGCGCGCCGTCGCGAACGCGCGTGGCCACTTCGATATGCGACGGGTCGGTAGGCATCTGGTAATCCACGAGGAAGCAGCGCTTTTTCTGCGTCGCCTGCTTGGCGAGAGCTTCGATCTGGAGCGCGCCCGGCACGTCCACGGCCACGGGCTTGGCCGTGTAGACGTGGAGGCCGGCTTCCACGGCGGCCTTGGCCTGTTCGGGGTAGAAGTAGGGCACGTCCTCGATGGCGATGGCTTCGATGCCGCTCTCGATGAGCTGCTTGTAGCCCGACAGAGTCGAGAAGCGGCGCGCCTTGTCCACGCCGAGCGCGTCGCCGCACTTGTCAGCCACGGCCTGGAAGTAATCGGCCACCGCGTGCATCTCGTAGCCGCCATGCTTCTTGAACAGGCCGGCGATCCAGGCTCCCCGCCCGCCGCAGCCGACCACGCCCAGCTTGATCTTGCGCCCGGCTTCTTCCGCCTTGGGCGGCGGGGCGGGTTGCTCCTCGGCGTGGCTCGACGAAGAACGCAGGAGCGACGCCGCGGTCGCGGCCGCGAGCGCTCCGCCGAGGAAGCCGCGGCGATCGAGAGGCGGCTGGGTATCGGAGGCGGATGCGGAGGTCTTGGGTTTGCGCTGTGCCACGGTGGGGTTCCTCCAATGGAAGGGACACGGTGAGGATAAGGCCGCGGCCCCCGCCGTGCAACGGCGAAGGCCCTCGTCTTCAGAAAAAAAGAGAGCCCGGAGATTGCTCTCCGGGCTTGGACATCCGGGTTCCGCTGCTTCTATTCCGGCTTCTTTACGTCCGCGAGGGCCACTGCATCCGCGACGATGATCTTCTCCTTCACCACGCCCTTGATCGTCACGTCAACGCACTTCTTGGCGCCCGCGAAGCTCTTGATGAGCTTCTGGGTGGCTTCGTCGGCCTTTTCCGAGGCCTTAAGCGTGTAGACGGTGTCCCCGACCTTGACGGCGGGAGCACACATCTCGGCCTTCGTGTCCTTGGCGAACTGGCACATCGCACAGCCGGCGCTGCCCTTCATCTCCTTGGCACCTGCGTCTTCAGCGCGAGCACTGACGGCTGCCAAAGCGAACATCACCACCGCGAACGCGGTCAAACCTGCCATTTTCTTCATGGTTCTTCCTGCCTCCTTCTCCTACCTTGGGGCAACCGTCGCCGCCACAGTAGCGGGCTGCCCGATTGCCCCCAAGCTCTCGATCATCACTGCCGGTTACGGCGCGAGGATACTTCCTTCGATGAAGATTACCGCATCAGAGCGTTCCAGATGCTGAACACTCAATCATACATGGCGAATTGGGCATGTCAAGTATTCAAACGAACTGAATGCAGACAAGGTGTTCGATGGCAATGAGTTGCAGTTGCCCGCCACAGGCTCTTAGAGCGGCGGGTGGCCCCGATAGCCGGCAGTTGGTTGTGCCTGCGGCACCCCGAAAAGCGCTGAAGCGCCTTTCGGGGCCACCCACGCATTGTCATGAAACGAGTTGCAGTCTCATGCTAGAAGGGGCTAATCACCTGCTTGGTGCCCCAGATGCTGAGCTCCTCAATGAAGCAGTTATCCGGCACGTCAATGCACTGGACGATGGAGCGGGCGAAGTCCTGCGCTGACGGGAAGCCTTCCAGCCAGGAATCGTCAACCTTGGCGGCCTTGCAGAAGTTCGTCCGTGCGGCGCCGGGGATGAAGTTGGTGGCTTTGCCGCCCCAGGGGAGCATTTCCAGGTGGAGGCAGCGTGTGAAGGCGACCAGGCCGGCCTTGGCCGCGGTGTAGGCGCCCCAGTTTGGCCAGGAATGGTAGGCGCAGGCGCTGGAGACGTTGATGATGAGGCCGCTGCGCTGCTTCTTCATGTAGGGGATGACCTCGCGGCAGCCTTTGATAACCGACGCGATGTTGATGTTGAGCGCCTCGTCAATGCTGGCGTCGTCCATGTTCTCCGTCTCAGCGATCTTCACGGCGGCGCCGTGGTTGTTGACCAGCACGTCAATGCGCCCGAACCTGCTGGCCACCTCTGTGCACAACCGCTTCCAATCCGCTGTCCTCACGGCATCGGCCTGCACGGGCAGCAGGTCCTGGCTGTTGAGTTCCTTGGCGGCGGCCTGGAGTTTGTCCTTGCGCCGGCCTGTGATGGCGACCTTGGCCTTCCGTGCGAGCAGGAGTCTGGCCGCTTCCAGCCCGAAGCCGCTTGTGCCGCCTGTCACGATCACGACCTTGCCCGCGACGTAATCCTTCATCCGGAGCTCTCCTTGATCGGGTTTCGGGCCACCCTTGATACCAGAACCATCGCGAGAAGGCAAGTTGTCGGGCAGATGGTCTCGCGGGTTCAGGGTTCAGGGTTTAGGGTTTAGGTCTGGTGTTTGCGGTTCGTGGTTGCGGCTGTGGGAGTTCTACTGCAAAGGATTCTGCGGTGCTATATTACACGATCACACGATTTTTCTGGAACTGGCTTGCATTAGGCGTGTAATGGGGTACAGTTAAGAAAGAGTTTGGCTCGAAACATATACACCTTGGCTCGTCCCGACGGGGCGACAGGGGAAACCGGGCCGGGCGCGGATTTCCGATTTCCGATTTGCGAGTGAATGGCAACCGCCAAGACGCCAAGGGCGCCAAGTGGTCATTGGGTCATTGCGATCACTGCTCGGGGTTGGGTGTGCCTGCGGCACCCCGAAAGGCGCTGAAGCGCCTTTCGGGGCCACCCTCGGGGATCGGAAAGGAAAAGAAGGGGGAGTTATGGAGGGCAGGGAAGAACGGGTTCAGGGTTCAGGGTTCCGGGTTCAGGGAGCGGGAGGCGGAGATCGGAGAGGAAACGAAGCTGGAGATGTGGCAGGGACGGAAGAACGCACGCGTGAAGTGACCGTCGC
>JAPLOD010000341.1 GCA_026692735.1 Planctomycetota bacterium
GCGCGGAAGACTCGCGCCGGCCAGGACCGAGGCCGCAGCGATGCCGCCGGCGGTCTTCACGAACTCGCGGCGTGAGGTGTTCTTCTGGGTGCGTTCGCTCATGGCAGTTCCCCCCGTAGCTGGCGGTCGTTTCTCAGCCCCTAAACCAAAGCGACGCCGGGCTGCTGTTGACATATACACCGCCAACATCGTCAAAGAGATGTCGTCGTTGCTGGAACAGGTACGCGAGAAACAGAAAAGCCGTCCGTAGAGGTCGAGCTGGGCTCCCCGGCTACTGCTACTGGCTATTGGCGCCACGGCGCGCCAACCGCAAACAGCTAATAGCCAAGAGCCAAGAGCCAGTCAACCGCCCGGGCCCTTGCGAAGCTTCCTCTTCCACTTGGGGTGCCACTCCGCCGCCTTGACGTATCCCGGGTGCCAGTCGGCGGCGTGGCGGACGGCCAGACGAGGATCCTTCCTGGCACGCGCCTGCTGCCGGGGCGTGAGCTTGCCCCAGCGCCTGAGCAGAGAGACGGCCGCCTTGCGCTCGGGCCACGCCTCTGAGACGAGCATCTCTTGCACGACCGGCATAGCCGCCTGGCCCAGACGGAACATCTGCCAAAATGCCTCTTGGGCCACTTTGCGCGGCTGGCCTTCGCTGAGGCAGCGGCGGAGTTCCGGCAGCAACGCGGCACCTGTCTCGCGCGCCAGTCGCCGCACCAGCGCCGCGCGACCCCCCCGGCCCCGCCATGAAAACCCGTAGACCCGATGGTTCCCGCGCCATACAAAGTCCCCTTCTCAGAGGCAGTTGACCGCGGACAAGTGACAAGTGACAAGTGACCACTGACTACTTCTTCTTCTGCGCCGCCTTCAGTTTCTCCAGCACTTCCGGCGCCTTCCACGCCGCATACGTGCCCGCATGCTCCTTCAGTATCTCCGCCACCATCTTCTCGGCTTGCTCGTAAGGCAGCGTGTCCGGGTCAAAGGCGCGTGTGCGCACGCTGTAATATCGCGCCAGGCTCTTAAGGTACTGGTTGTCAGTACGCTGCGCGCACTCGTCGAAGGAACCCCCGGCCTCAGCCATACCCTCCACGGTTACGCCCCCGCCACCGGGTCCGTCCAGTATTCGGAAATGCGCCATACCGTAGTAGAATTGCGCCACAGGGCGGAAACGTTCTGATTTGGTGAGGGTCACGATAGCACTCGAGACCTCCCGGTCGCGCAGGGCCGTGGCCATAGAGACGCGGCCGTTGGCTGCTGCGACCTTCATAAGCGTGACGGCGTCCACATCCTTCCCAGCCGCAGGCTTCATGGTGATTGCGACCTCGTTGCTGGTTATGGTCCCGATCCAAATTCCTTCCACGCCGCGAAAGATTGTAGTGTCGAAGACGGCGCGCACGACACACTTGCCGGCGTCTGGAATGGCAGTGGCCTCACGAATCTCAAACCAGCCCTTGACAAATCCCCCGGCTGCGAGGGGCTTAGAGACTGTTTCAAAACCCGCACGACGCCAATCGTCGTGCGCAGATCAGGCCGGCAGCCAAATCGTGAAAGGCTTGGAAATGTTTCCCAGACTTTTCGTAGCAGATCTTCAGGCGGCGGTTGTGTCCGAACCAAGCC
>JAPLOD010000342.1 GCA_026692735.1 Planctomycetota bacterium
CGGCCGCCGCCGCCACGGCGTTGGCCGACGCCGGCGATCAAGACTCCCAGGATCCGATCAAAGAGCTGCTCAAGCCGGAGCGTCCCGTCGCGACGCGCTGCGCGGCCGTCAACGCGCTCGGCAAACTGAACGCGCAGGGCCTGGCGCTGATCCTCAGCCGCACCATTCACGATGATCCCGCCGTGGAAGTGCGCCTGGCGGCGCTCGAGGCCATGCCGGATAGCGTCGGACCCGACGTGATGGTGTACCTGATCGAGCTCTCCGTGAAAGGCGAGCCGCCGCCAGTCGCCGCGGCTGCGGCGCGCAAGCTGGGCCAGTTGCGCACGCAGAAGTCGCTGCTTTCATTGTACGGCGGCGGCGAGACGGCCATAGCGGGGCAGGCCGTCAGCAGGCTGATGGACGCCACGAAGGCCTACAACCAGATGGTTGAGGATGCCGAGAGCCAGCTCAACCCCGATGTGCACGCGCCGCGCAAGCCGCAGCCGTACGAAGTCGCCGCCAAAAAGCTCTCCTCCGCGGATCGAGCCGAACGCATGCAGGCCGCTTTCGACCTCGGCGTCCTGGCCGACGGGCGCGCCGAGGCTGCACTCGTCGCCGGCCTGCAGGATCCGGACGCCGACATCGCGCTTACCGCCGCCGATGCGCTGTCCAAGCTGCCCGCCGTCAAAGCCCCCGAGAAGATCGCGGCTTTGTTGCGCAACGCGGCGCCCGGCGTGCGCCGCGCAGCCGCGCGCGCCTATGGCAAAGCCCGCGTGAGTAGCATGGGCGTCTCGCCCATGTCTTCTTCTTTTTCTGCTGATGCTTCTCCTCCTTCCTCTGTGGGAGCAACATACGCCTATCCCCACGAGCTACCCATAGAGAAGCGGCACGGCGCCCACCTCCCTCATTGGACCAAGGTCGGCGCCACATACTCTGTCACCTTTCGTCTTGCCGATTCAGTGCCCTCGCAGGTGTTGGAGGGCCGCTCGGCCAGATCGGCGACAGGAGCGCCTGCGGACCGCTGGTTGAGGCGCTCGCTAACGCCACGGACAAGGAGCTCAAAGAGGAGATTGCCGGAGCGTTGTCGGCGCTCACCGGCCAGGCCATCGGCCCCGACGCCGCCCAGTGGCGCGAGGCGCTGAAGGCGCCGAAGTAGCTTCCCTTTCCGAGCCGCGACCGTCAGGGAGCTGTCACTGCGGCCGCTCGCCCGCCCGCGGCTCGGAACGGTCGAGGTACTGCACTGAAGGATCCCGGGGCAGCAGTCCGATGGAACTGAAAATGCGAAGCGGCCATCCGCGTGTCCTGGTAAGCCCGGAGGACCTGCCGCGCCTGCGCCGGCTGGCCCAGACCACTCACCGCGCCGAGATGGAATCGCTCCTGCGCCTGGCCGAGACGGAGACCCGGAGTCCGGGGTCGGGCGGCGAACCCGCGCCCGTGGCCTGGCGTCTGGGATTCCTCTATCTCCTCACCGGCGACAAAGCTCATGCGGCCGCATGCGCCAAGGCCGTTGACGCGCTCCTGGCCCTCAACGTTGACGGATCGTATGCCGTCGGTTCCGCGCGCATCCGAGCCATGGCGTGCGCCTATGACTGGTGCCACGATGCCTTGCCGCCGTTGCAGCGGGAGTTCATCGGCCACCGCGCGCTGGCATACAGCCATCTGCTCTACTCCAACGGTGAAGTCTGGCCGGGCAATAATGCCGCCGGCCACGATGTCAACTCCTTCCCTCCGATCCTCATGGCCGCGATCGGCATGAGCGGCGAGATCTTCGGCGCCGAGCCGCTCCTGGCGGACGCGGTCCAGCACACGCGCGGGATGCTCGCCTGCTACCGGCATTTCCTTGAAGGCGACAGCTTCTCGCAGAGCTACTCGTACACCAGCACCTACATGCACGAATTGCCACACTACTTCCAGCTCGCCGAAACAGCCTTCGGCTGGGACTGGTTCAGCGAGCATTCCTGGTTCCGCAACTGCGTGAAGTGGTGGACGTACGCCCTTCGCGCAGACGAGACCTTCATCCGCTACGGCGACTACTTCTGCGGGTGGAAGGTCTTCGAGAACATGGCGTATTACCGGGGGCTGGCGGCGATCGCAGCACGCTACCGGGACACTCTGGCCAACTGGTGGGTGAAGCGCTTCCGTATCCAGAATGGCGAACCGGACCAGTTCCTCTTCGAAGACCGCGACTTCAACGAAGTCACCAGTCCGGACACGCTTCCGCGCACGAAGCTCTTTCCGGCCATGGGCGTTGCGATCGCCCGCGGCGATTTCGCCGGCGGCACCGTCGCCGCGCTCAAATGCACGCCCGTGTATCTGCACAACCACTGCCACCGCGATCAGAACCAGCTCACGGTCTACCACAAGGGCGACCTGGCCATTGATTCCGGCGGCTACGATACCTACGAGTCGCCGCAGTGGTACAACTACTACATCCGCACCATCGCCCACAACACCATCGTCGTTCACGATCCGGAAGAGGAGTTCGACAGCCGGGGCCGCATCTACGCCAACGACGGCGGCCAGCGCTTCATCAATGAGCCTGACTTCGCGCCGCGCAATGTCGAACACCTCGCCGGCGACGCCTTCAGGGACGGCCGGATTCTCGACTACCGCGAAGGCAGCGGCTGGAGCTACGTCTGCGGCGACGCCTCGGATTGTTACCGCCCCTCGAAGCTCAAGCGTTTCCTCAGGCACGTCGTCTTCGTGTTGGATTGGCCGCACAAGAGCTGCGTGTCGCTCGTCGTCCTTGACGAAGTGGAGCTGACGCGGCCCGGCCTCCTGCCGCGTTACCTGCTGCACACCATGGAAGAGCCGACCGTTGACGGCCAGCGCATCGTCGCGCGGCACGGCAACGGCAGGCTGACCGTGCATGTCATGCTGCCGCTCTCGGCGCGCATTGAGAAGATCGGCGGCCCCGGCAGGGAATTCTGGGTGGACGGCAAGAACTACCCGCTCTGCGAGGAACTGCCAGGCCCGCACGCGCCGGGCGCATGGCGTGCGGAGATCGCGCCGGCTTCGCCGGATGCGACGAGCGTGCGCTTCCTGACAATGCTCATTCCGACGGATGCCGGCGCGCCCGAACCCCCCGCGCCGTCGTTCCAGGAAGACAACGGGGGACTGAGCGTCCTGCAGGGCGGCTTGGGTGTCGGCTTGCGCAGGGGGCGAGCGCCCCGGCCGTTGCCGGGCCGGCGCACGATCGAAGTCGCCCTGGCACAGCCTCGCTAGACCGCCCCGGACCAGCGTCTCGCTCCTCTCATTTCCCGCGCGGCTGTCGAGGAGGCGGACAAGTTTCGTGCACGTCCCCGTTATTCCGCGCACGTCCCCGTTATTCCCTTTGCGACTTAGCGGCCGAGATTACAATGAAGAAGCGGCCGGGGATGATCCCTGCAGGTTATGCTGGCAGGGAAAGTCCAGCTTGACGGAGAGAACCATGAAATCCTATGCACTCGAAGCCCGCGTCCAGGCGGCAATAGAAAAGCCCGCGGCCGGCCAAGTTCGCCACCGGCGCAAGCCTGTACAGCGCAGAAAAGGGGCCGCGACGCCAGTCACGGTGCAAACGAAACGCCGCGCATTGACCATCCACGACTTGGGCTGGACTAAGGAAATTGCCAGGGACGTCCGCTCGCAGTTGGCGAGCTTTGCTGAAGATTGGGATGATCCGGCAATGGATGTATATAATGAACCTTAGACGTGGTGACATTGCCCTGGTCAACTTTCCGCACTCGGACCTGCAGACAATCAAGCTGCGGCCCGCTCTTGTCGTCCAGGAGATTCGGGGACGTGCACGAAACTATCTTGACGGCAAACCGCAACGGGATTAGGTGATTGACGCTGTGGCATCAAGGGGGCGAAATGTGTGCGAGTCCACGAATCAAAAGGTTTCGTGCACGTCCCCGTTATTCAAAGATCCCAAGCAGAAGTACAACTTCGTTATCGCTGCGTGCTGCGATTACCTTCTGATGCGGATTGATGATACGGCGGTAATCTTATCGGGCGGAGCGCAGATTCTGATCCAGCGGACGCTCCCCGGAGTTCCTGATCGGGCGACGCGTCTGAATCTCTGCTACTACATGAGCTGTGGGGAGGAGCGCAAGAAGGGCATCTTCAGGTCAGCCAATCAGCTCAGGGAGTAATCATGCGAATACTATTGGCTCTCGTAGGTTTCGTTTCGTTTTCGAGCGCGATATTCGCTTCGGAACTCGAAGCGAAGGAGTTTAGAGACTTCCTTGCCGGATTGTTGGCACGTTGGGCAGTGTCCGATGAGAGCTATGCAAAGGCGGTGGCGTGTCTGCGGACGAAGCTAGATGAGGGCGATCTAGAGAGACTCAAGACCATAGCCCTGAAGGAAGGGTATGATGGATGGGGTAAGCATCACCACACGTTGGGCAGGCGGGTTCGCAATACCCTGCGTGAGAACGGCTTCGACTGGGGTCCGGTGCCTCTAGATGACATATGGGTGTTTGTCGCCTATGACGCTGTCATTCCAAGGAAGCCCGTCGAGGGCGAAGAGAAACGGGCAACCTCTCGTCAAGCGGAAGCCAAGACGCCCGAAGACCAAAAGGACACGAAAAGGGGCAGCCAAAGAGAGGGTAATGGCAAAGAAGGGACAGATGTACCGGCTCAGCAACCTGAGAGAGGACATAAGTGACATTTGCCGCGCGTGAGTTTTCGTTTTGCACGAAGCGCAGGGCGGCCGTGCGCTCGCGTGCGGACGGAGTGGAATTCCGGTGACACCATACGTAACTCCACCCTACTGGCGCGGCTTTACCTTGGCGAACTTCTCCAGCGCAAAGTCAATGTCGGCGTCCGTCAGCGCGGCGGACATCTGGATCCGCACGCGCGCCGCGCCCTTGGGCACCACGGGATACGAGAACCCGATGACGTAGATGCCTTCCGCCAGCGACCGCTCCGCCATCTCCGCGGCCAGGTGCGCGTCGCCCAGCATCACGGGGACGATGGGGTGCTCGCCGGGCTTGATCTGGAAACCGTTGCCTGTCATCCCCTCCCGGAAGCGGCGCGTGTTCCGCGCCAGTTGCTCGCGCAGCTCGGGCCGGGTGGCCACGATCTCCAGGGCCTTCAATGACGCCGCCGCAATCATCGGCGCCAGCGTGTTCGAGAAAAGGTACGGGCGCGAGCGCTGCCGCAGGTACTCGATGATCTCTTTTCGCCCCGCGGTGTATCCGCCCGACGCCCCGCCGAGCGCCTTGCCGAATGTCCCGGTCAGGATGTCCACGCGCCCCATCACGCCGCGGTATTCGTGCGTGCCGCGCCCGTTGGCTCCCATGAAACCCACCGCGTGCGAATCGTCCACCATCACCATCGCCCGGTGCTTCTCCGCCAGATCGCAGATGCCCTTCAGGTTGGCGATGGTGCCGTCCATCGAGAACACGCCGTCGGTCGCGATCATGCGGAACCGCGCGCCCGCCGCCTCTTTCAGCCGCGCTTCGAGCTCGGCCATATCGGCGTTCTTGTAGCGGAAGCGCTGCGCTTTGCAGAGCCGGACGCCGTCAATGATGCTCGCGTGGTTGAGCTCGTCGCTGACGACCGCGTCCTGTTCGCCCAGGAGCGTCTCGAACAGCCCGCCGTTGGCGTCAAAGCAGGACGAATAGAGGATGGCGTCGTCCACGCCGAGAAACTCCGCCAGGCGCCGCTCCAGTTCCTTGTGCAGCGTCTGCGTGCCGCAGATGAAGCGCACCGATGACAGACCGTAACCCCATGTGGCCAGAGCGGCCTGCGCCGCAGCGGCCAGCTCGGGACTGCCCGAGAGCCCCAGGTAGTTGTTGGCGCACAGGTTCAGCAGCGTGCGGCCGTCCTGCAGCCGGATGTGCGCGCCCTGCGGAGACGCTATCAGCCGCTCGTTCTTGTACAACCCGGCCGTCCGGATCTCGGCAAGCTGCCGCCCCAGCTCCTCACGTACCTGCTCAAACATGGAAACCGCCTCTCTGCTGCCGCTCAGTTACAGGTTACAAGTTACAGGTTACAAATGCAAAACGCGAAGCCTGTAGCGCATTTTGCCAAATTGCGGCCGTTGGTTCGGACGCCGGACGGACAATTTGGCAAAATGTCCTACGGTGCTTTGCTGCAGCATGGCGATGCGCTATACCTCCGTGGAGGAGGGAACATGACCACTCGTACGGAGACGGATTCGCTCGGACCGGTGCAGGTGCCGGCAGATGCTTACTGGGGCGCCCAGACACAGCGCGCGATTGCCAACTTCCCCATCAGCGGCCTGCGCATGCCCTCGCGCTTCATACGCGCGCTGGTGCTCATCAAGCGCGCCGCGGCCCAGGTGAATCTCGACATGGGCCTGCTCGATGAAAAGCGCGCCCGAGCCATCATGCAGGCCGCCGACGAGATCGCCGGCGCCTTGAGCAGCGCCGACGAAACGCTTCGCGAGCGCTGGCTCTCCCAGTTCCCGGTTGATATCTTCCAGACCGGCTCGGCGACCTCCACCAACATGAACGTGAACGAGGTGCTGGCGGGCCGCGCCAACGAACTGCTGGCCGGCTCACGCGGCGGCAAGAACCCCGTTCATCCCAACGACCATGTCAACAAGGGCCAGTCCTCCAATGATATCATCCCCACTGCGCTGCACGTCGCGGCCCTTGAAGCGCTTGAAACCGACCTTCTTCCCGCCCTGCGCGTGCTTCATCAAGCGCTCTGCCGGAAAGCCCAGGCGTTCGATGACGTCGTGAAGATCGGCCGCACGCACCTCATGGACGCCGTGCCGCTGCGGCTGGGGCAGGAGTTCAGTGGCTACGCCTCCCAACTCGAACACGCGGTGGCGCGCGCCGAACGCCTCCGCCAGCACCTCGGCGAGCTGGCGCTGGGCGGCACGGCCGTGGGCACGGGGCTCAACGCCGACCCCGAGTTCCCTCCGCATGCTGACGATGGTTTCCGCGCAGGTTATCGGCTGCGACGCCGCCATCACCGTCGGCGGCATGCAGGGCCACTTTGAGCTGAACGTTTTCAAGCCGCTGATCGCCTACAATCTTCTCCTCGCCATGCACATTCTCTCCACCGGTTGCCGTGCCTTCGCCGAGAAATGCCTGGCCGGGCTGGAGGCCAACCGCGCGCGCTGCGGGGAGCTGCTGGAGAAGAGCCTGATGCTCTGCACCGCCCTCACGCCCGCCATCGGCTACGACGCGGCGGCCAAGCTTGCGCAGGAAGCCTACCGCACCGGCAAGACCGTGCGTCAACTGGCTACTGAGAAGAACCTGCTGCCGAAAGAGGAACTCGACCGCCTGCTCGACGTCCGAGGCATGACGAAGTAGCAGGGCGCATGTCCCCGCGGTATCAAAGCCCCGTCTTCGTTGCGGATTTGGCCTGCGAAACGGGCAATCGGAGCATTCCGCCATCCGGAGGATGGGCGTTGGCCAGACTCACATTCCGCGCCACCCCTCCCCTCTGTGTGACGGACGCCTTGATTGGTGCGCCTTCAACGCTCACGGCATGCCCCAGGCACAGGAAGACATCCGACACTGTGCGAAGCGTCATATTGGTCTCACCATCGAGCAACTGGGTCACGTAGCCGTTCGTTTTGCCCAACCGCTTGGCCAGTTGGCTGCGGCTCACGCCTTGTTCCTGCATGAGTTGGCAGATGAGCTCGGTCACCTGGAGAATCGCCCGCTCCTGCTGAAAGAGGCGCATTCCTTGCGTCTTCTTTGTGAAACACTGCAGTTCGGTCTCTCTCATGTCGCGCCTCCCTCAACCGACGCAAGGTGTTCTCTCATTATCACCAGCGCACGTTCCAGATGCCCTTTGGGCCATTTGGGACTCTTCTTCCGGAATCCGTGAGTCAGGAGCCAACAACGACCATGCTGGAAGCACGGAAAGCGGAGCTGCTGGTACTTGAACTCCCAAATCTGATCCTTTATGTGCTTGAACTTCCTGTCGTCAACGATCCTCCCGGCATCGGCCATTCGTTGGAAGAGCGCAAGCGCCCTCGCCTGGTCCTTCGGCATGCATGAATCATAGAACTCCTTCGCTGGCAGCGAACCGTTGGAACGCATCGCGTATTCCACTACACCCCACGTACCCTTGCATACCATGCGCCGGTCTGCCAGCCCATCCATAAGTTTACCTATAACTAAACGACAGGTCAAGCCGTTGCGTGAGATTTCCACGCGATGCCAGCCGCTCCGGCGCCCTCGGCGCCGGCGTCGTCTCGCTTCGTGCCGTTACTTGCCCGCTGCCTCAATCTGCGACGCGGGCACGGCGGATGAGAGGATCTGATACCAGCGCCGCACGGCGTCCACCACGACGACAGCCACCAGCGCCAGCATGATCACGGCCAGCACGCACACCAGGCGCCACATGAAGAGCTGCCTGTCGGCGGCCGTCAGTTCCGCCCCTTCGAGCGTCGCCATCTTCGCCTGCAGCTTGCCGATCTCTCCCCACCACTGTTGCAGGCTTATCACGCCCGCTGCGAAGACCGTCACCACCAGGAACACGAATGGGACGGCCGTCAGGAGCGCATACACGCGCTTGGGCGCGTGCAGCAGCAGATACGTGGTTGCCACCGCCAACGCCGTCGTCGCCAGGAGTTGGTTGACGATGCCCAGCATCCGCCACAGGGTCTCCAGGTCGCCGCGGTAGAGCATGTAACCCCACAGGAAACATACCAGCAGGCTCATCCCCACGTTCAGCGGCCAGTTCACCTTGCGCTTGATCGGGCTCTTGGCCGCCGCCGAAGGGTCGGAGGCCCTCGCTTCGGCCTCAGTCGTCGGCGCAGTGTCGAACCCGGCCAGCGTCTCCTGGAACACAAAGCGCGCCACACGCGTTCCCGTCTCCAGCAATGTCAGGATGAACAGCGCCTCGAACATGATCACGAAGTGGTACCAGTAGGACATCAGCGTATCCATGCCCGGCAGGTTGGAGAACACCTTGGCCATGCCCACAGCCAGCGTCACCGCGCCGCCCGGCCGGCCTTCCAGGTCCTCTTTGACGCCTCTTTCGAGCGCGCGCAGTTCGACCGGCGCAATGTTCCAGTTGTTCTCGGCCAGGACCTTGGGTGCCGTCTGTGCGTACCTGGCCTTCTCGCAGTTGATGGCAAAGTAATCGCCGGGCTCCAAGGAGCACGCGGCCACCAGCGCCGTCACGGCCACAACGCCTTCCAGAACCATCGCGCCGTAGCCCAGCAGCTTGATGTCCGATTCTCTGTAGACCATCTTCGGCGTTGTGCCGGACGCCACCAGCGAATGGAACCCCGAGATGGCGCCGCACATGATGACGATGCACAGGAATGGCCAGATCGGAGCGTTGATCACCGGCCCGCCGCCGCTCATGAACGGTGTCGTCGCCGGCATCTTCAGGTCGGGATGCGCGACGAAGATGCCCACCGCCAGCACCGCGATGACGCCGATCTTCATGTACGAACTGAGGTAATCGCGCGGGCACATCAGCACCCACACCGGCAGGATGGATGCGATCGCCGCGTACGCCGGCAGCATGATGGAGAGCGTTTCCTTGCTGAAGACGAGGTTGGGGCCGAATGAGCTTTCCGCGAACGGCTTGCCGAAGATCACGCCCAGCATCACGATGGTCACGCCCACTGCGGACGCTTCGCCGATGTTCCCCGGC
>JAPLOD010000343.1 GCA_026692735.1 Planctomycetota bacterium
TGCCGCCGAGATCGCCAGCCAAGTCAGCAGCGTCTTGCGCCGCACCGAAGAGGATCGCATCTACGCTTGGCACCAGCACACTCGAGGTTACCCTCCCTCTCGTCGCCTTGGCTGCGACATGAAACGGTTACAGTAGAGCTAGGGTTAAGTCCCGCCCTTACACGAGCCGTTTCCGCGCGCTGTGTTCGGGGTTGAGGTTCACACCACTACCAGGAGGATGCGAATGACATCACGGCAGAAGCGGGAACTGCGGGCACGGCTGGAAACGGACGGCCGCTGGGGGGAATTCGTCGCACTGCGTGAGCGGTTGAAACATGAGGGCGTGGTGCCTCGTGAGGCGTGGCGTCAAGCGGAAGCGGACTTGGCGGCAGAGCCTGCGGTAGCGGAGGAAGCGGACGAGGCGGAGGCGGAGGCGGAGCTGGAGGAGTTCACCGGCGAAACGGGTGGCCCGGTGAACCTGCGGCGTGATGTTGAGTGGGTGTATCAGCACCTGACGGTGAAGGGCGTGAAGGCCAAGGATGCACCGTCCGCCGGCGCGTGGGGCTTGCTCAAGCACTATCGCAGGCCGATGCACACGGCCGCCTTCTACACTGATTTCGTCGTGAAGTTGCTGCCGAGCAAGGCGGCGCTGGCCGAGGATGCGGGCAACCGGCAGGACGATGGCCGGAAGGAGATCAAGCTGGCCCTGGAGTTGGCGGGGTTGAAGGATGTATGGGGGACTATCAAGCCAAAGCGTCTCGAACGAACCGAAGATCGGGGCTCCCAAGCCGGCGGCGCTGGAGCGTGACGGTCATGCTGTCAGCCTGCGCGCTCAGTCTTCCCGTAGGGGCTTGAGGACGCTGGACGGCAGGACCCCCGCCTTCTGGTCTTCCTGCTCCTGTTCCCAGGACAGGCCGTCGTGCATCGCTTGGCCGAGCGCCTGGAACCGTTCTTCCGCCATCTTGCGTTTCTCGTCCGGGCTGGCCTTCCGCCACCGTTCCATGTAGGCGTGCAACTTCGCCTGTCGTTCCGCCGCTGTCTGCGCCGACTTCGGGAATGGGTTTCCCGAGCCGGGTTTCCGCTGCTTGATCGGCGTCGTAGGTAGTATGAACACGCTTGGTTACCTCCTCTGTTGTCTGTCTGGATGGACGTGGCTGGGTGGAATCTCGCCGCGGTTCTCAGACCGGGCGCATCAATCGTCCCAGTTCACGCGGAACGGACCTTGCCGGATGAAATCGTGCATGTCAGTCAGGACGGCAGTGCCGAAGGGGCGGTTGGCAGCAATGAACTCTTCGTCGGTCATTGTGTCGGAGAGCAGCAACGGCTGCTTCTGCTTCTCCACCGTCACGTTCTTGGCGGGGCTGACCCCCAGCGCCTTTTCGAGCGCTTGGGCCATCTCCTGGGCGTCCTCCGGCCCCACGACGGTTGAACCGAAAGCGTAGTCCTCGGGCTCGTAGTTGCCGTTGTGCTCCGTCTTGGGATCCCAGGCGAACCATCGTCCGTCAACCATGCCCTGTGGCGTTCCCATCGGCGGCTGTTGTGTCCCTCGCGGCTTCCAGCCGTGCCGCTTCATCAGATCGAGCGCCTTGTACCACACATCGCCGTGGCAATCGAAGCTCCGGAAGCCCGGCTCGAATGGGCGGTTGTAGTGCATCTCCACCATGTAAGCCATGTTCGCTCTCCTCTCTGGGTCTTTGACCCAATGCGCGGCAGATGCCAAGGGGCTGGGCCTGACAGCCAGACCCGCAGGGGATCGTCCCGCCAAGGCATCTTCCGCCTCCTTTCTCCTGAGTTCCCCGTTGCTGGCGTCGGCGGCACGCGCCGCTGAAAGCTCTGAGTTGTCGGTTGGGTTGTTGCGTTACTTGTCTCGGACAACTTAACAATACCACATGAACGGGCGGAATGGCAACTTTCGCGCGCGACATTTCGATTTTGCGCAACAGCGACAAGCGGGCATGCGCGGTGCTGAATGGAGCAATGGGAGGAGCGGGCCGTGGCCACACTCCTCCCACCGTTCATCACCGCACCGGCTATCCCTGGCAGGTTGCTCGCCAGCAGAGCCTGCATCCGTTTCGCCGGATCACCACAGCTTACGGTTCGAGCAGAAACGTCCACATGACGCCTACGCCATGTCCTCGTCAACCAGGTGTTCTCCGCGTTCCAGCAGGCGGCTTACGAGTTCCGCCCTGGCGTACTTGCGAGCACGTTTGAGGACATCGGCGATGGACGTTATCTCCCGCTTCGTCGGCACGCGGACCGCGACCGGGGCTGGGCGCTTCCAACCACCTTCGCCACGACGGTTACCTCGCCTATTGGTTTCCGAAACCAGTCTCGCCCAAGACGCTGCCGCGGCATCCAGTATGCCATGCTTCTTGGGGTTGGGGGCCGCGGGGGACAGGCAGTAGATGTTGAGTCGCCACCGGAGTGTCGTACTGGAGCCCCGGGCTCATTCTGCCGGCTTCACACTACGCAGCTATTTACCTGCCTCTGGAGTGGCTGGGCGCAAGGTCGTACCCGGAAGGTGGCTGTCGGCAAGAGCGCCTCGCGCTGCGTCGGCGAGCGCATCTTGTTGAGCCGGCACCGCGCTGTGAAAACGGTCCTTGTAGATGCACAGAGCATCCTCGACCTCGCGTGGCGTCAGAGAGTGAAACTCAACGGGAAGCTCTGTGACTTCAACGAACTCTCTCGACACATCAAGTCCGAGAGCACGTACACCGGCACGAGTGCCGGCGTGAAGGAAGACCTTGCTGGGCTCTAACCGGAGAAAGGCGCCTATACGAAGTGCCGTGTCATAGATCGCAAGCTCGCCGATGCCCCAGATAGGCCGGATGATCGAACCAACAAGCTGATGAAGCTCCTCGAAGGAAGGCGCACGCTCCAGTTCGGGCAGTCTCTCCAGCAAGCGGGCGCAACTCTCCTGCAGGACGCGCCCTGGGATACGGCGCTGGTGGTGCAGACGTTTGCCGCTTGGGCTCGTGGCGAGAACTGCGACCTCGACAGCCGTGCGAAGGTCTGGTTGGATGGAGAACCATTGTTGCTGCCGTTCTGCGACGCGCCGGTGCTTGCGGATGTAGTCGTCAATGAGGAGCTTGAGAGGATTCACGGAGACTCGCGCCGAGAGCTAAGCTCTCCCCCTTTAGGTGTGCCCTCGACATCCCTCCACGACAGCCATGGCACGTTCCCTGCCTCGGGCCGCCGCTTTGACAGCTCGACGTAGATCGGCGGTTCTCGGCGAGGCAGGAGGCGCTGCAAACAGCCGAAGAGGCGTTGCTGCCGACTGCGTTGCTCATGGCTGAACTCCGTTTTGTCCGTGCACTCGATGACGATGAGGCGCTGGGGCGTCTGAATGAAGCAGTCGCACTCGGTGTTCATCACCTTGCGCGCAGCCACGAGCGCGCTGGTTCTACTGCCGTCGTCCTGCAGACCGAACTTCCGGATGCGTCTTCCGATCCCGTCGCGTGTCCAGCCGATGGTGCGGTGGCAGGGGTGGACGATGTATTCCTCGTCGCCGTTGTACTCTCCAGCCGGATGTCGCCACCAGCCTGCTTCGGTGGCCCAGCGAACGTAGGGTTCATGTCCCGTTGCGGCGCTGCAGTCGGTCAGCGCCGGTGTGAGAATGTGGACCCACCGTTCGCGCAGGACCGACCAATGCCGTGTCTTGACGCACGCCTCCCGTTCCGCGTGGAAGCTGTCGCGCAGGACCCAGACGAAGTGCATGACCGTGGCGGCGCCCGATTCCTCGCCTGTGATCGGCGAGCCGTCTGTGATCTGCAGGCCGGTCAGAAGGCGCGCCCGTGTCGTCTGGTCCGCAAGCGCCGGCGCCAACAAAGCAGTCTGTAGTGCCCGCTCGGAACGGTTCTGCTCAAACTCGAAGCAACTGATTTCCACGAATCACCCCGCTGCTTACCTCGTGCCGCCCACCATCGCCCAGTAGTGAAATGCTTCGGGATTGCCGCCCCTGAGACGCTGCAAGACGGGGTCGGCAACCGTCGCGGTCGCCAGGCGGGCTGTTTGCAGGGGCTCGTATCGAAATCCGGGTGCAAACGCTTGAGGCGTCCCATCACGCAGCGCTGCCGCCAGGAACGCGGCCTTGGCAGCCGCCACCTTCGCCTCGTCCCTCGTGAGTGTGCCGCCGATCAGATGGCTGGCGACTGCCCGGCGGCCCACCTCCAACAGCCGTTGATGTTCGTGCGGGACCGCCCCTTTAAGCCCGACGTGGCAAAGCCGTCGCGCGGTCTCCATCGTGTCGGTCAGCGCTGCCTCCCGTGTAAAGCGGTTGCTGCGATACCCGTTCTCCACCCGGAAGATCGCGTCGTATGCCTGCGCAACGCCAGTGAAATCGGTCGCGGCGTCAAACAGCGCTCCCACGTCAAACAAGTGCTTCATCACCTGCATCGCCGATTCCTCGCGGCACGGCACCCCGACGGTGTTGGGCGCGAAGGCCGCCAGCTTGTCACCCAGAAGGCCCTCCATAGTGGGCACTTCCACACGCACTTCCTCCTCGACCAGGAAGAGCGGCGACTGGACGGACACCTTTCCGGTGTGCGGATACACCTGCTGTTCTCTCACCACGTCGAGCAGGACATGGGGCGCGGGATTGTTCGCATCACACGGTGTGTAGAAGAACTTGAAGTGCCGCCGGGCCGGCAGTCGGTTCGGGTCGCGGGGGTCTTCCTCATGGCGCAGGAACGGGGCCGTTCTGCCCACCTCGGCCAGTATTGGATCGAGCTCCCCGTTCGGCAACGGACACAGAATGTCCACGTCAATGGACAGCCGCCGGGGCCGGGGCAGGCGCAGCATCAAGCTGGTTCCGCCCTTGAAGACCAGCGGGACATCCCGCCGTGCCAGATGGCACAGCAGCGCAAACGCATGGATGGTCTTCTCGATCAGGGTAGGGTCGCCGCCCCCCATCTCTTCCCGCTTGGCATCAATCCACGAGCGTGTAAAGCATTGTGGATCAATCATTTGGAGCCTCTCAATCAATCACTGGCAAAATATGACAAAACTGCCGTTAATTGATTCTCGAATATGTCGGAGGCCCGCAACCCGCGCTTCTGGGCATAGCGAAGCAGCGTGGCCACGGTGAGGCGGCTCCCCATTGCCATCCGCGTCGCCATCGCCTTGAATTCAGGCAACACCAGCAGGCCCAGTTCTTGGGCCTCCAAGCGGAGTTCCACCAGCACCTGCTCGGGCGAGGCCAAGCCTTCGGTGGCTTTGGGCGCGGCGGAGTGCAGCGGGCGCAGCACAACGGACCGCGGACGGGGCGAGAAACGCCGAGCGGCCACTCCGCCCGGGTTAAGCGCCGGCTTCCAGTTCGCCGCCTCCAAGCGGTCGGCGACGCTGTCGAGCGCATCCTTCTCCACATCCAGCACGGCCACCGGCTGTCCGATGAGGTGGTGCATCCAGGGATTGACCTGTGCGGTGGACCACGCGGCAAAGCGCAGCAGCGGAAACGCCTGCCGGACATCCGCGGCCAGCCCAGCCACGGGCTCGGGGCTGAGCTTGGCCGCGAAAGAATTATCAACAGACAAAAACCAGTTCCAAAGATAGAGATAATACAATATTGACTGTTCCACAAATACACATTGGCCCTGACCATGCACATGCAC
>JAPLOD010000344.1 GCA_026692735.1 Planctomycetota bacterium
CCGGTCGCGCGCCCGGCCGCCAAAGCAGCGCCCCAGCCAGCGGCGCAGGAGGAAGAGGGGGGCGATCTATTCGAGCCGTCCATTATCGGCAATGTCGGCGCCGAAGTCGCCGCAGCGCAGGCTCAGGCGCGTGCGGCGGGGCGAGGCGCGCCTGCTGCGCGGGAGCCTGAGGAGTTCGAGGGGACGATGTACGGCCCGCAGGTCGCGCGGCAACTGGTGAAGGCCATCCGCGAGGAGAAGGCCGAAGCGGAAACGGGCAGCAAGGCCCGGAGCGATGCGCCCAAGGTGGTGGTCACGACAAGCGGGGGCCCGAAGCCGCCGAGCATGTTCTGGCTGAAGTTCAAGACGCTTGTCTTCTGCCTGTTCTTGGTGGGGGCATGCGTTGTCGTGTGGTTTGTTTCCAGACCGGACCCGAGGAGAGTGGCGTTAGAGGAAGGGGTAAAGCAGCTCAAGATTGCAGCGGACGAGTTTGTCCAGAAGTACGAGAAGAGGCCGGAGCACGACCTGAAAGAGGAGATGGGTATTCTGGATGAGATGCGCAAGAAAGGCGAAGGGTACGCGTCCGAGTGCAAGGACGTGAAAATCGCCGAACTGTCGTCTCAGACACTGCGCCGGACTCAAGGGCACATTGCCTTCCTGAACTTTGAGCGGGCGCTCAAGGCCGCGGTTGACAGAGACGATCTGGCGGCTGCCGAGCGGCGTGTGGCGGAGATGACAGCCACGTGCGACGCGGAACAGAAGGGCGTGATGAAACTGGCCAGCGTGGCGGGGGCCTACGAGGTCTTCCGGCACAAGTGCGACAGCCCGCCGGAGCGCGCCAAGAAAGTGCCCCTGCGGAAGGACGTCGAGGACCTGATGGCTTGCGACCAGGATCTGAAGACTGAGTACACGGATCACGGCAAGAGCCTGGGGCAGTACATACTGTTCTCCCGCCTGGCGGATAACGCGATCAACCTGTCCAGGACGCTGGTGGTGCAGTGGAGGAAGTTCTACGAGGACTACGATAAGAACAAGGCCAGCGGGACGTTGGACGCGCTCAAGAGCATCTACCCGAACCTCGATGACCTGATCAAGGATCCGAACCTGAAATGAGAGCCGGCTCTCCAGTCGGCTTCCAGTTTCCCAGTGGTTTTCCTTAAAGCGTTGCTCCCCTTCGTCGTTGCTGAGGGCAGTGACTCCGGCGGTGGCCAACGCGGCGCGATTCCTCCAGTAGACATTCCTGTTTGGCTGGAAAAACCTTGGTCCCAAGACTGGCGGGCTGCATGGTCGTACGGCGAGCGACGTCACAAGGCGTTGGCAGAATGAGTTTTGCGTCGAAATGGAAAAGTCATTCGCCGGCGAGGTGATCTGGCACGCGGTTCGTTAGTGATGAAACCATCGCGCGCGATTGATGGTCTTCTGTGTGGGGTTGAGGATGTTTCTGGGAACCTTTTGAGAGGAGCTTTGTACCATGGGCGATAACCTGAACATTGGCAGTCAGCAGAGTGGCAAGAGCGGCGGCGACGCGTTCTCCGGGGCGAATGCCGGGGCGAGCGCTGGTGCCGGCGTGGATGCCAGCGGCAAGGGCACGGGCGTGGGCGCTGGTCTGTTGAGCAGCGGCTTCGGCGC
>JAPLOD010000345.1 GCA_026692735.1 Planctomycetota bacterium
GGATCGGCCAAGCCCATGAAGAGTTCGTACAAGGACGGAACTGCCGCCGCTGAAGCATGTGCGCTCATGATTCTCAACCTCCTTGAGGTTAAGAATCGGCATTTCACCTATGAAAGAAGACGAGAATTGAAAAGCCCTGGGTGGCAATCGCAAGGGCGGGATACCGTTTGTTACGCCAGACCCCACTGAGGAGGCATACCATGCCGGTGATCCGCGGCCTTCGGGCCTTGCTCGGACCCCTCGTCGCCATGCTGCTCGCCACCACGTTCCAGGGCTACGCGGGAGAGGGCGCAACACTCAAAGCCGGCGATCAGGCCCCCAAGCTGTCCATCAGCAAGTGGCTCAACGGAGAGGCCGTCGAGAACTTCGAGAAGGGCAAGATCTACGTCATCGAGTGCTGGGCGACGTGGTGCGGCCCGTGCAAAGCGTCCATTCCCCACGTCTCGGAGCTGAACACGAGACTCAAGGACAAGGGCGTCGTGATTATCGGCATGAACGTCTCGGAACAGGATACGTCCAAGGTCGAGCCCTTCGTCAAGGAGATGGGCGACAAGATGAACTACCGCGTCGCCATGGACGCGGACGGCAAGACTGCCGAGACCTGGCTGGCAGCCGCCGGCCGCAACAGCATCCCGTGCGCCTTCATTGTTGATAAAGAGGGGAAGATCGCTTGGATCGGGCACCCCATGACGGACCTGGACAGGATACTGGATGAGTTGGTGGCGGGCACATTCGACCCGAAGAAACAGGCGGAACTGGAGGCCAAGCGCGAGGGGATCATGCGCCGCTTTGCCGAGGCCGATAAAGCCGGGGACGTGGACAAGATTCTGGCCCTGGGGGAGGAGTTCGTCGCCCTCGACCCGAAAGCCGCGCCCAATATGAAATTCATGAAGTTCAAGATCCTCCTGATGAAGAAGCGCGAGTACGCCGCGGCGTACGCCATCGCCGCCGAGCTCGCCGACAAGGAGTTCAAGGATAATGTCGGGGCGCTGAACGATATGGCCTGGACGATCCTGGACGGCCAGGGCATTGAGAAGCGGGATCTGGACCTCGCCCTGAAAGCGGCTGTGCGCGCTGATGAGTTGACGAAGCACGAGAACGCCCCCATCCTCGACACGCTCGCCCGGGCGTACTTCGAGAAGGGGCAGACCGACAAGGCGATCGAGACGCAGACGCTTGCGGTTGAGAAAGCTGCCGGCAACCAGGAACTGAAGGACGCGTTGGCGAAGACGCTCGCCAAGTACAAGGAGAAGGCCGGCGCCAAGAAGTGAGCCCAGAAATCGGGCGATCTGGCCATCGGGTCATCGGGTGAAGTGATGGATACAGGATGCAGGATGCAGGATGCAGGATGCCGGATGCCGGATGCCGGATACCAGATGCCGGATACCAGATGCCGGATACCAAAGCGCGGGCCGTGGGTGCGCGGAGGACGGAACGGCTGAAGGATTAGGTCTGGAGGAGATCCAATGGGTTCGCGCGCGCGCATTGCGACGGTGTGTATGAACCGCCGCTTCGCTCCGACCGTGGAGCAGAACCGGGAGCACGTGCTCGGCCTGCTCGACCGCGTCCTCATCCACAAGCCCGACCTGGTATGCCTGCCCGAAGCGTTCCCCACCGTCAGCCTGCCGCACGCCAACCTGGAGAGCATCTGCGAGCCTGTGCCCGGCCCCACCACCGACGCCGCCGGCAGGCGCGCCCGCGACCACCACTGCTACATCGTCTGTCCGCTCCTGACCCGCCGCGCCGGCAAGTTCTGGAATTCCGCCGTGGTGCTCGACCGCGGCGGCGGCATCGCCGGCATCTATGACAAGGTCTGGCCCGTCACGACCACGCCCGATTACACGCTGCTGGAAGAGGGGATCACGCCTGGGCAGGACGTGCCCGTCTTCGACCTCGATATCGGCCGCATCGGCATCCAGATCTGCTTCGACATCAACTTCCGTGAGGACTGGCGTCTCCTTGCAGAGAAGGGCGCGCGCCTGGTCTGCTGGCCCTCCGCGTACAACGGCGGCTTCCCGCTGCGCGCCTACGCCTGCCTCCACGAGTACTTCGTCGTGTCGTCCGTACGCAGCACCTGTTCGCAGATCGTCAACCCCTGTGGCGAAGCCATCGCGCGGACGGATGAGTTCGCCGAAGCCGTATGGCGGGATGTCAGTCTCGATTTCGTTGTCGCCCATGCCGACTTCAACTACCGCGTCCCCGATGAGATCCAGGCGAAGTACGGCGACAAGGTCTCAGTGCGCTCGTACGCCGACCAGGCCGCGTTCCTCATCGAGCCGCTTGCCGACGGCCTCACCGCGGCGCAGCTCCAGAAGGAGTTCAGCTTCGAATCGTGCGCGCAGTATTGCGGCCGCCACCGCAAGACGGCCGAGCAGTTGCGTACCGGCCGCAACCCGCACCGGCAGCGGCCGGCTCATGGCGCGCGGGCGCAGTATTCGAAGTAGGCTGTTGGCTCTTGGCTGTTGGCTATTGGCTCTTGGCTGCTGGCTATTGGCTGTTGGCTGCTGGCTGCTGGGTACTGCGTCTGTCGTCTCACTTTCCCGGGGTCAGCAGCCCCAGGCGCCAGGGAATCTCGCCGTACTTTTTGCCGGCCTTGTCCTTCTCCAGCACGCCCTGGATGAGGAACTGCAGGTTGGCGGGGTCAACGGTGAGCGTCTGATCGTTGCTCGCGCGGAGCAGTTCGCCGTGGCTGATGTTGTCCGCCCACAGCTCGCCGGCGGCCTTGACGTTCGCCGCGCCGGCAAAGGGCCTGGCCTGCATGTCCGCCAGAGGCGTCCACGCGCCGTCGAGTCTGTCAGCGACGAATGCTTTGTAGTACCGCTTGCCGCCCGGATTCGCTTCGATGACCGTCAGGTACTTCTGCTGCCCGAGCAGCCTGTACGTGTGGCTGGCCTCGAAGATGTCGCCTTGCAGGCACACCTGCGGGTCGGACCAGCCTTTCGGGAAATCCGCGAGCGCCGTCTGAGCGCGCCACATCCGGCCGTCGCAGGACGTGAAGAAGAGGTGCGCGGCGGTGGCGTCGCAGATGACCCAGAAATCCAGCCAGCCCTTGTCCACCGTCTTGGGCTTGGCCGCGTAGAACGGTTGCGGCGCGGTCCAGGACTTCGGATCGCCGATGGTTTCGCTTGTCGAATAGTACGGCCCGTATGGCATCCCGCGCTTCTCGTTCGCACCCTGGTAGATGAGATACCACTTCTTGTGCGGCGTGAAGAAGAAGACCTGCGGCGCGCAGAAGTAGCCTTCGTGACACGCCAGGATGTGCCGTTCAGCAAGTCCAGCGTTCTCCCATGTATCGGTGCTGAGGTACTCGATCTGGTGCGTCTTCACTTGGCTGCGGATTGTCGCGAAGACGTGCCACTTGCCCTCATGGAAGACAACCGTGGGATCCTTCACCGACACGCACGGATCGTCGGGCCGGTTGGCGGGCGCGATCAGCGGCGGCGAAAGCTGCCACGCGAAAGGCGGCTTCAGTTCGCGCACGGCCTGGTCCTCACCCGCAGCGGCAAGGAGTGTCAACGCACCCAGCAGCAGAACCACAGTGCAGACTTGCATGATGATGCCTTTCAGTTGTACGCCGTACTGTCATCTCCGCGCGGCCAGCGGGATCTCCCGTTCCACCTTCTCCCCCGCGGGCAGTTCCATTGTGCCGTCGCGCCCCGACCATCCCGCCAGATGCAGCACGATCTTCCTCGGGGGATTGGTCTTGCCGGACTCGAAGCTGAGATGCGCCTTCGAGCCGTCGGCGTTCACTTCAAGCGACAACGATACAGGCCCGAAGTCGGTGGGCGCGCCGCGCACCAGAGTCTTCATGCCCGGGCGCACCCATGCCGCGGGCAGCCCCTCACACACGTGCAGTTCATCGCCGCGTTCCAGCAGCAGCAGGTGGCGCGTCAGGCGGATGAACTCCGCGCTGGCCCAGTTGTGCGGCATGTCGCCCACGATCTCCACGCCCTTGCCCACGGGCTTCTGCTCTTCACGCCAGACCAGGAGCGGCGACGCGTGGTTGGCGAACGCGTAGTACGTGCGGATCGCCTTCTCGCGGTCGCCCAGCCACAGCCAGGCGTGCCCGTAGAACGACCCGAAGTAGCTCCAAATGCCGCGCGCGAGCCAGCCCGTATCCAACACCAGGTCCTGCGATTCCACGCCTCGCAGCATAGCCATGTTGCCCACGACGAGCGGGTCGTTCGACGCGAA
>JAPLOD010000346.1 GCA_026692735.1 Planctomycetota bacterium
CCGAGCAGGAAGCGCGGGCCGCCGCCGAGAAGAAGAAGGCCGGCGAAGCGGCCCGGCTGGCGGACGAGACGCGCAAGGCCGACGAAGCGCGGCTGAAGGGTGAGGCGGCGCGCTTGGAAGAGGAGCGGTGCAAGCTGGCCGACGACAAGCGCAAAGCTGAGGAAGCCAAGCTTGAGGAGGAGAAGCGGAAGCTGGCTGAGGAGCGACGCAAGCTGGAAGAGGCGCGGCTGGCGGCGCAGGACGCGGCGAAGAAGAAGACCGAGACGCCAGTCACGAAGGTCGAGCCACCGCCCGCGCAGCCGGACATTAAGGTGGCCCAGCCCGACACGAAGGCAGGAGAGACGCCTGCGGTACAAGCCGACGCCCGCGGCACGAAAGCGCAGCAACTCTTCTTCACTGTGCTGAAAGAAACCATGCCGCTGTTGGCGCAGAACAACTTCAGCGACACCATCTCGCTGCTCGAACGCAAGGCAAAAGACCCGGCGCTGGCGGATGCGGCGGAACTGCTCAAGCAAGAGAAGGCCGACGTGGAAGCTGTGGTGGAACTACGGCGGTCGGCGATTGTGGCGCTGCAGAAGCAGGTGGGGCAGCAGGTTTCACTGAAGAAGGGCGGCGCGGCGTTCATAGGGAAGGTAGTGAACGACCCGAAGCCGGACGTGGTGACGCTGGACATGGGCGGCGCGCAGATGACGTTCAGCAGCGCGATGCTGTCGCTGGAGGACGTGGACCAGTACGCGCCCAGGACGGGCAATGTCGGCGCGGACCTACGTCGGCGCGGTATTATGTACCTGGCCGCAGGAAACGCTGCCAAGGCAAAGGAATGCTTCACCAAGCCGCAGACCTCGAGCCCTGAAAGCTATCTGGACCGCATCACGGCGATTGAGATGGACGAAATCGAGGCGGTGGCGCTGAAGTCTTGGGAGCGGGCGGAGAAGCTCTTCACCGCGAAGGACATGAAAAGCGCGCAGACCGCGTATCAAGCCTTCGAGCGCGACCACGGCAAGACGCAGACGGCGAAAGCCCGAGCCGCGACCGTAAGGGAGCGGTATGACGCCATCGAGAAAATCCTTGGCCCCGCGCCGACGCTGACGCTGGACCTCGGCGGCGTGTAGTTGGAGATGGTACTTGTAAAGGCCGGTGAGTTCGACATGGGTTCAAACGACGGCGATGAGAAGGAGATGCCCGTCCACAAGGTAAGAATCAGCAGGTCGTACTACATCGGGAGGTATCACGTGACCGTCGCGCAGTTCCGGGCGTTTGCCGACACTGCGCAGTACCAGACCGACGCGGAGAAAGGCGGCGCGGGCTGGACGGTCAAGGCTGGCACGTGGCAGGAGGGATTTGGCGTTAACTGGCGGGACCCCGGCTTCAAGCAAAATGACACCCATCCCGCTGTGGTCGTGACGTGGAACGATACGCAGGAGTTCTGCAAGTGGGCCAGCAACGTAGCGCATTTCGCTGAATTGCGTCCCGGCAACTCGCAATTTGGCAAAATGCGCTACACCGTGCGCTTGCCGACAGAAGCCGAGTGGGAATACGCCGCTCGTGGCCCGCAAGGCGCGAAGTACCCGTGGGGCGATAAGTGGAATGGCACCATGGCAAACGTCGCAGACGCCTCGCTACGGCGGGCGGGCTTCGACATGCTGCATGGCGAGATCAAGCAGGACGACGGCTACCCGTTTACGTCGCCGGGCGGCGCGTACAAGAACGCCAGTTGGTGCGGCGCCTACGACATGGCAGGCAACGCGGCGCAGTGGTGCCAAGACCACTTCGGCAAGTACAGCAGCGAGTCGCCAGTGGTTGATCCGCAGGGACCGGCCAACGCTGCAGGTCGCGTGCTTCGCGGCGGCTGCTGGGATAATGTACCTGTTGATTGTCGTTCGGCGCGTCGGAGCGGGGACCTCCCTGGTCGCGGTGTTGCCGGTTACGGCTTCCGGGTGGTGGTCGTGCCGTCGTCCCGGACTCCGTAGCGGCGTTTTCAGCAACCGTGCCTCGGCCAAGTGGGTATCTCGCCCGTGTGCCGCTGTAGGTGTTCCACCACCAAGGGGAGAGTTCGCGCCGTGGGCGCGCCAGGGCGCGTCTGGCCCAACCCGTGGCGCTCTCGCCCGCCAACGACGAAAGGAGCAGCGAGGACGGCTGCGGTTTACGTTGGCGGGATGTCAGGCGGATTGTATGCCTAACGCTGCCAGAGACATCGTGGGCATCTGGCGGTTCCAGCCGTTGTTCGCGCTGATCTTTCTCCGGACATCCAGGCCCGCCGGCTCCCAACTCGTTTCGCCTGTCGCCGGGCTCAGCGGTCTTGTGCAAGGCGGCGGTCCGGTTACACTCCGGCGTACTATCTGGGTGATACCAGCGCCGGCGGCCGAGGTCTGACTATCCATGGTGGAAGGCTCCGCCTATGCTTGCCCCACATGCGGCACGCCGCTCAAGGCCGGTGCGGCACCGGGAGAGTTCGTCAAGTGTCCCAAGTGTGGCAAAGAGTTCCGCGTGCCTGCCACCGATGACACGCTGCAGACGCCGCAACCGCCGCTGCCCGTTTTCTCCCCCGTGAGGGAAGGATCAGGCCGAGCTGGCGCACGCCCGGAGGTGACCGCAGGCGAACGTGGCGTGGGAGCGTTGCCCGACGATGCCGCCCTCGCCTCCACCCTCAGCGCCGCCAACCGCCCGCGTGCCAATGCTGGACTTCCCAGCAGCCCGTTCCCCGCCATCCCCGGTTACGAAGTCCTCGAAGAACTCGGCCGCGGCGGGATGGGCGTGGTCTACAAGGCGCGGCAGGTCAGCCTCAACCGAGTCGTTGCGCTGAAGATGATCCTCGCCGGCCCACAGGCGGACCCGCAGCTCCTTAGCCGCTTCCGCGTGGAAGCCGAAGCCATCGCGCGCATCGTCCATCCAAACATTGTCCAGATTTACGAAATCGGCGAGTACAACGGCGCGCCATTCTTCTCGCTCGAATTCCTCGAATGCGGCAGCTTAAGCCAGCGCCTCGACGCTACGCCGCAGCCTGCGCGCTGGTGCGCCGAAATCTGCGAGAAGCTCGCGAGGGCCGTCTACGCCGCGCACCAGCAGGGCATCATCCACCGCGACCTCAAGCCCGCCAATGTGTTGTTGACCGCCGGTCAGTCGTCAGTTGTCCGTGGTCAGTTGCCTCGCCCTCGCGAGCACGATGCCACGGATGACGGACCACCTGTCATTCGGCTCGAAGAGCCGAAGCTCACCGATTTCGGCCTGGCCAAGCGCATCGAGAGCGCCGACGGCGTGACTGTGACCGGCCAGGTGATGGGCACGCCGAGTTACATGTCGCCCGAACAAGCCGAAGGCAACGTGCGGCTCATCGGCCCGAAGTCGGACGTGTATTCGCTGGGGGCGATCCTCTACGAGATGCTCACGGGCCGCCCGCCGTTCAAGGGCGCGACGCACCTCGCAACGCTCGACCAGGTCAAGCACGATGAACCGCTCGCCCCGCGCCGCTTGCAGCCCGGCATCCCGCGCGACATCGAAACCATTTGCCTGAAGTGCCTCCAGAAGGACCCGGCCAAGCGCTACGCCAGCGCGGAGGAACTTGCCGAAGACCTCCGCCGTTTCCTGAACCACGAGACGATCGTAGCGCGCCCCTTCGGGCCGTGGGAGCGCACCGCGAAATGGGCCAGACGCCGCCCCGCCACGGCGGCGCTAATGTGCGTCAGCGTGGTAGCGCTCGCCGCGCTGGTTGGGGGCGGGCTGTGGTACAACGCACAGTTGGCAGATGCGCTGAAGACGTCCAGAGAGAACGAAAAGAGGGCAACGGAACAAGAGCAGACTGCAAAGAGGAGCCAGCGTGAGGCCGAAGTCCGGCTTGCCGAGAGCCTAACGTCACAGGGGGATGCGTTGGCCATTGCCGGCCGGCCAAAGGAAAGCGTGGATCGCTACAACGAGGCGCGTGAGACACTCGCGCGTCTGGGCGAACCGACATTCCCGGTTGAGGCCGGCTTGTTCGAATTGTACGACACCTGCGCAGCGCCGATAGGCATATTCAGCGGCCATACCTCTACCGTGCGCGCCGTGGCGTTCTCGCCTGACGGTAAGCAGGCGCTGTCGGGCAGTTATGACAGGACTGTGAAGCTGTGGGACGTGGCCACAGGACGAGAGCTGCGCACGTTTAGCGGCCACGCGGGGCCTGTTAATAGCGTGGCGTTTTCCCCGGATGGCAAGTTTGTCCTGTCGGGTGCGCACAGCGCGGGGTCGAAGGCTCCCGACATTACCTTGAAGCTGTGGGACGTGGCGACGGGGCGGGAGCCGTGCACATTCAGCGGATGCAACGAGGTAATCCACAGTGTTGCCTTTTCGCCTGATGGGAAGCAAGTCTGGTCATGGACGAATGCGGGTTCTGGTGTCTTCGGGAGTACGCCTTCCTGTAAAGTCTGGGACGTGGCCACAGGGCATAGGCTGCGAGAAGTCGAAGCCTACGGCAAGTGTGGTACCGTTTCGTCTGACTGGAGGTTGATGTTGTCAGGATACGAAACAGGGCACTTGGCGCTGCGCGACGTGGCCACAGGGCAGGAACTGCGCAGATTCACCGCGCACGATGCTCTCGTCCGAAGCGTTGCCTTCTCGCCTGACGGAAAGCGGGCACTGTCGGGAAGCGAGGATAATACCCTGAAGCTCTGGGATGTTGCCACGGGACAGGATCTGTGCACGTTCAGAGGTCACACAGGCTGGGTGTCGAGCGTTGTCTTCTCGCCTGACGGGCAGCGGGCGCTTTCGGGAAGCGCGGAGATCAAGCTGTGGGACGTGGGTACTGGGCGTGAACTGCGCACGTTTCGCTATGCCGGCGGCGCCCTTGCCTTCTCTCCTGACGGGAAGCGGGCACTGTCGGGACATGGCGACGGGATGCTGAGGCTCTGGGACGTAGCCGTCGGCCGTGAGCGGCGCACGCTTGGTGGCCACAGCGGCAAGATCCTGGATGCCACTGAGCTTGGGGGAACTAAGGGGTTGTTGGTTGACGACGTACCGGTCCGTGAGCTGCGCACCTTAAGAGGGCATACCAAGGAGGTAACGAGCGTTGCCTTTTCGCCTGACGGCAAGCTGGCGCTATCGGGCGATGACGACGACACGCTAAAAGTGTGGGACGCGGCCACGGGGATGGAACTGCGCGCGGTCAAGTCGGATCACGGTCACGGTGGTGCTGGCGTTTCCTTTTCTTCCGACGGGAAACAGGTGCTGTCGCGCGACTCACGCTGCTTGGTGCTGTCTGATCTGGCCACGGGGCGGCAAACACGAAAGTTCGACTTCGATGGCATTCTCATCGCGTTCTCGCCCGACGCGAGGCAGGCGCTCTCGCAGAGCAGCGACAAGACGCTGAGGCTCTGTGACTTGGCGACGGGGCGAGAAATCCGCACATTCTCCGGACTAGCCGATGACGTCGAGAGGGCTGCCTTCTCGCTTGATGGCAGGCAGATCCTGTCAGTGAGCGATGGCAAAACGTTGAGGCTTTGGGACTTGGGCACGGGCGGTGAGCCGCGCACGTTGGCCGCGCTAACGGGCGACGTTTGGAGCGTTGCGTTCTCTCCTGATGGCAGGCACGCGCTGTCGGGAGCAAGGGATGGAACCTTGAAGCTGTGGGACGTGGCCACAGGGCGTGAACTGTGCACGTTCAGAGGGGATACTGTCCGGGTCCGCTGCATTGTCTTCTCGCCTGACGGCAGACAGATCCTGTCATCGAGTTCGGGTCCCCTGAAGCTATGGGACGCAGCCACGGGAAAGGAACTGCGGACGTTCAGCGGGCACACCTTTGAAGTAGAAAGCGTTGCCTTCTCGGCTGACGGGATGAGGATCCTGTCGGGAGGGTGGGATTCGACGGTGCAACTCCGTGACTTCACCCGGCCGGCCCGCTATCGCGACTTCGACGCGAAGCTGCCCAACGCGCGCGCATTGCTGCAAAGGAACGTGAACGATGCCGATGCCCTCAAGACCTTCGGCGAATGGTACGCATTCCGCGGCGTCAACGACTGGGCCGTGGAGTTCCTGGAGAGGGCGCGCAAGAATGGGGCGGAGGTGTCCTCGTTGACGCTGGCGCGTTGTTACTGGCTCCTTTCCGAAGACGAAACGGAGCCGGAGGACAGGTGCACTGCGCACCGGGCTGCCGCAGCCAGGGAGTTCGAGGAGGAACTCGCGGCCGTGAAGGCCCGGCCTATGCCCCTGAACACGAACGCCAGGCGCGCCCGAGAGCGGGAGGAGACTTACCTCACCCTCTGTCTGCACGCGGTGCCGATTAAGGCCAGCACGCAGCTTACAACGCCGTCGGTCGCTGAGTGTACGCGCGGTATTCTGCGTGAGCCTGCCAACGCGGAACATTTCGCGAGCCGCGCCAAGAAGTACCGTGACACGGGCACCCTCGACGCCGCCATTGAGGATCTGCAGCGCGCCGTTCAGCTTGATCCTGGCAACGGGCAGTTTTGGCATGAACTCAGCGAACTGCACGTTGCGAAGGGCGACCGCGACATGGCGATTGCGGACCTTCGCCGAGCGATGCAGCTTGCCCCTGGCGACGGGCAGCTTTGGGAAGAGCTTGGCGAACTGCACGCCGCGAAAGGTGATCTTGATGCCGCAATCGCAAGCTACACGGAGGCGCTGAAGCTGAATCCCAAGGATTGGGATGCCCTTGCACAACGAGGGATTCTGCGTGCCCGAAAGGGCGACCTCGATGGCTCGCGCGCTGACCACCTGGCGGCGCAGGAGGTAAGCCCCCAGGATCCGCGCGACTGCTACAATCTGGCTTGCGGCCTGGCGGAGCGCGCCAAGCGCCGGCCTGACACCGCGGAAGGCAGGGCGTCTCAACTGGACGATGTATCCCAAGCAATCGCCAATCTAGACAAAGCCCTTCAAAGCGGCTTTGATGAATGCGAAACACTTGACGCCGACACCATGCTTGATCCACTGCGAACTGATGTGCGCTTTGTCGTCCTGCGCGCGCGTGCCCATCTCATGGCGGGGGATCTGACGCAATCATTGTTGGCCAGCATGGTGGCGATCCTTGACGGCGTAAAGGACGAGGAACTGCGCCGCGTCAACAGTGCTGCGCTGAACTATGAGGCCGCCATCGCTTATCTCGCGGAAACAGCGCGGCGAGATCCCGCAGCCAAACAGGCGCCCTACTCCGTCGCATGGCTCAATGCCTTGCGTGCGGCCGCCCTTGTGGACGCGGAGATGGAACAGGCTTTGAAGAAAGACACGGACAAGGACACGGCAAAAGCGAGGGATGCTCGCGCGAAGGAGGCGTGCGCGCAGGTGCTCAAGCACCTTGAGCAGGCTGCGCTCTTGGGCTTCCACGATTGGCGGAGGATGATGGCTGAGCCAAGGCTTGGAGCCGTTCGCGCGATGGAGCGGGAATCCTGGCTTCGAATCTGCCGACTCGCCGTCTTCAACGAGCCCGGCGACCCAGTCGCTGCGCTCAAGCGCGCGACAGAGCGCGGCCACGGAAACGCCGTTGCCAAGGAGGCCGAAGCGCTGCTCGCCGCAATCACGTACCCCGCGCAGCCCGCCGAGTTTGAGGTGAATGACATTACCCCTGGACAGGCCAACCACTGGAAACGCGTGGGCCTCGGCCGATTTGAGGAGAGGCACCACAGCGGCTCAAACTTCAGCTTCGTCGTGACGGAGCGCTACGAGGAGGGCCCTGGGCGCGGCACCGTCGTCTTCAGTAGACAGCGCAACATCGAGGTCCGCATCCCCGACAAGAAGGACTCCGACGGCAAGCTCTATTGGCGGCAGCCCGGCAAGGATTGGCTGTTCTGGAACGAGATGCGCAACGCCAAGTAGCGCTCCGCCGTGCCAAGGCGCTGCCCCTTCCGCATCACGCGGGCGGGTTCGGGGTCACCTTGGCAGCCGTCCAGGGCAAACGGAACGCGTCACACATACCGGCGTATGGAACCCAGTCGCGGCGCAAGTACAAGTCGCAGTGAAGCAAACGGGGAACCGCAATAAGATCACGGCGAAGGGGAAGTGTCGGGGTAGGTTCCCGTTGGGCGACCCGATACCCCCGACAAACAGGGCACCTTGCGGCACCAGAACAACGATCTCGGTACTGGTGGTGTCCTGGGCCGGTTTTCGGTCCGAACGCGAAAATCGCCCCGGAACCCCATGGAAAGCTCGGCTGGCCGACCGTTCGCCGCTGTCTGGGGTACTTCGTGGTGTCCAGCGTGGCGGCAAAGCCTTTAACGACAACAGGATAACAGTGATTTCGTCGCTGTCAGCACGGTCATCATCGCGAGGAATCGTCTTGACCCTTGCGCGGTGCCGCGGTCTAATCCCGCTGCACTTCGGGTTATTGGCCTATCATCGCCGCGTGACGGGGATTCCGCATGGCCGGCATATCTGATGAAGCCTTCGCCCGCGCCGCCCAGCAGGCGGGCGTCGTCACGTTTGACGATCTTGAGGCCGCCAAGGCCGTCCAGGCCGAGAGCGCCAAGAAGGGCGTCCTCCTGCCCCTTGCTGACGTTCTCGTCCAGCAGGGCGTCATTACCGCCAAGATACGGGAGAACATCGAGAAGAAGCTCCAGGCGCAGCAGAGCGGCGGGATCAAGCAGCTTGGGCAGTACAAGCTGCTGAAGAAGCTCGGCGAAGGCGGCATGGGCGCCGTGTATCTCGCGGACGACACGCATGTCGGACGGCAAGTCGCGGTCAAAGTCCTGGCCAAGAAGCACGCCGGCGACGCGGAGTTCGTCACGCGCTTCCGGCGCGAGGCCAGGGCTGCTGGCTCGCTCAATCACGTCAACATCGTCTCGGCGTATGTTTGCGGCGAGGATCAGGGCCACCACTACCTGGCAATGGAGTATTGCGACGGCGAGCCGCTCGACAAGATTCTCAAGCGCAATGGCTCTTTGCCGTGGAACCGGGCCATTGAGGTCATACTGCAAGTGGCGCGAGGACTCAAGCACGCGCACGAACACGCCATCGTCCACCGCGACATCAAGCCGAGCAACATCATGATCTGCAAGCCGCTGCGTGGAGCCGGCGTCGCTCCCGGCGCGCGGGCCGGAGCCATTGACCCGTTGGTTGAAGGCTTTGTGGCGAAAATCCTCGACCTGGGCCTGTCGAAGAGCATCAGCGGGGATCAGCAGTCGTTCTACACGCAGACCGGCGTGGCGGTGGGCACGCCGCACTACATTTCGCCGGAGCAGGCCAAGGGCGAAAAGAGCATTGACGGACGTGCGGACATCTACTCGCTGGGCGCGACGTTCTACCACCTCGTGACGGGCCAGACGCCATTCCAAGGTTCCACCCCTATGGCCATCATGTACAAGCAGATCAACGAGCAGTTACCGAATCCGCGGGACATCAATGGGGACATCCCAGACGGTGTTGTACACGTCATCCAGCGCATGATGGCCAAGGAACCCGCCGACCGCTACGCGAACTGCAACGAACTGCTTGACGACCTGGAACTGGTGAGAGACGGTAAGGCGCCGTCCAGTCAGCCGATTGACGTTGGCAAGTCGTCCGTGGCCGTGGCGCACGTCGCACGGACAAGAACCGCTTCTCCCCCTGGAGGAACAGGGGTTAGTAGGTCAGAAGAAGCGGCAGCGCCGGGCTCTGGTCGGCCGGACGGCCCTATTCCGCCGGTGGCCACGCGGGAGGGCGAGCCTTCCGAGCGACCGTCCGGGTCAAGACGCGCCCCAGAGGATGGCGCTACTGAGGGCACTGCGGGGCAAGCCCGCAGGGACATACCCTTGGGCAGGCAAATCGCTATTGGCGCGGCGGTGCTGGGCGTGCTGATCCTCGTTGTGGCGCTGAGCAGGGGCGGCAAGTCCAACTCCGGCGATCCAAAACCGCCAGGGATCAGCAAAGCCGAAGCGGCGAAAGCGGAACCTGGCATCAAGACGGCTCCCCTCGAAGCCACGGTTGCCAATCCTGAAGCCGTGCTCCCAAACGAACTGTCGCTCGACCTCGGCGGCGGGGTCAAGATGGACTTCGTCCTCGTCCCCGCGGGTGAGTTCATGATGGGGGAAGAAGAAGGCGAGGCCGCTGAGAAGCCCCCCCACAAAGTGAAGATCAGCAAGCCGTTCTACATGGCAAAATACGCGGTCACATTGGCTCAGTTCCGTGGCTTTGTGGAATCAGTGAATTACCAGACTGACTGCGAACGAGCCGGCAACAAGGGGTTCACGGCAAAGGATGGGAAATGGCAGTACGTCGAAGGCGTCAACTGGAAGAACCCGGGATTTGAGCAGACGCCAGACCAACCGGTGGTGATGGTAACTTGGAATGACGCCCAAGTATTCGTGACGTGGATGCGCAAGGTGACGGGGCGCGACGTGCATCTGCCGACGGAGGCGCAGTGGGAGTACGCCGCTCGCGGGCAGAACGCCGCCAGGTATCCGTGGGGCGATAAGTGGAGTGGGACAAAGGCCAACCACGCGGATGTGACCCTGAAGAAGGCAGGCTTCAATATGCAATGGGGGGAGAGTGGAGACAACGATGGCTTCGCCTACACGGCGCCCGTTGGGACGTACGAGAACGCAAGTTGGTGCGGCGCGTTTGACATGTCCGGGAACGTCTTTCAGTGGTGCCAGGACTTGTTCACGGAGAGATACTATCAGTACTCGCCCGAGGTCGATCCTGCGGGAGCCGCCGGCCACGGACGACGAGTGTTGCGTGGCGGGAGTTTCATAGCTGGTCCAAGCCGCTGTCGTTCCGCACATCGCACGGCCGTAGACCCAGGGGAATGCCATTGCGATTTCGGCTTCAGGGCTGCCCTGTCCGCGCCGTCCCAACCGCCGACCGCACCCGAAGAAGAGCTTGCCGCGAACCGCAAGCGAATCGAGAACGCGTGGTCAGGGAGGCAAGGCAGACTGACAAGGAAGGAGGGGCGGTTTGAGCTTAGGCTGGACGGCTGCGGCGAAGTCAGGCATCTGTGGCCTTTGCTCAACATGCCCATCAGTTCGCTCAGCCTTAGGGGGACGCCGGTTGCCGATCTGACGCCCCTGCGCGGCATGCCGCTGGTCTCGCTGGACCTGGAACAGTGCGGGAACATCAAGGACCTTTCCCCTATCTGTGGCCTGCCTCTCACTACACTGAACCTTCGCGGCTGTGTGCAGATCCAGGACTTCACGCCGCTCTCCGGAATGAAGCTGATCTCCCTGGACCTCGGCGAAACGGCCATTACCGATCTCACGCCCCTGAAGAGTATTTTGCTCTCATCACTGAGTCTCTGGCGGTGCGCGCAAGTAAGGGATCTCAGCCCCTTGGCGGGGATGAAGTTAACTTCGCTGGACGCCGGGTTCACGCCCGTCAGCGACCTTGCGCCGCTCAAGGGACTGCCGCTAACGAGCCTGGATCTGTGGTTCTGCGCGGAAGTGCGCGACATTTCGCCCCTGGCCGAGATGAAATTAGAGTTCCTGGACGTATCGGGCACGCATGTGAGCAACCTGACCGCGCTGAAGGGCATGCCTCTGACGGGCCTTGGCCTGTCAGAGTGCGAGGATCTGCGCGACCTGGCGCCGCTGGAGGGGATGAACCTTGAGAAAATCAACCTCACACCCAAGACCATCACGAAGGGGCTGGAGATTGTTCGGAACATGAAGACTCTGACCTCAGTTGCGGCGGACAGAAAGTGGTGGTTTGCCCTGCCGACGGAGGAGTTCTGGAAGAAGCACGACAATCCTCCTCCGCCCGTGCCCGTTTGGCCGAGGCCGGTGGAGATGAGCAAGACGGAGCAGGAAGCACGCGCTAAGGAGCAGTTGGCAGTGGATGGCATACTAAGACGTCTGGAGTTCATGCGGGGGTGGGAGCGCCAATGGGATTGGTTGGGCGTGAGTAGAAGTACCTGCATAGCTCCGCCGGGTTCATTGCTCCCTATGCGCGCTGGAGCGGTCAGAACGTGGGTTGTGGACCCCTGGGAAAAGGGGTGTTGCAGACTGACCAGAACCACACTTGTTCCCCGTGAGAACCCGGTGCTGGCGATGACGGTGAGGTCCGATTGGGACTGTTACCTGTGTGTGTGCGTGAATGGGAAGCGGGTGTGGGAAACAGACCGTAGTGTAACATCCGCCGGCTGGCGCACGTTTGTACTCGATTTTCGTCCCTTTGCCGGGCAGGAGGTTAAGGTTGACCTTCTGCAGACTGGCGGCGGCGCCGGCGACCTGTGCTGGGCTGAGTTTCTGTGGTGGTACGACGTGCAGATCAGTACCTGGACCGGAAGGCAATCGGACCTCATCCCTCTCGCGCAGATCGCTTCGCGCCCAGACCCCGACTGGTACAAAGCCTGGTCGCTTGAGAACGATGGTACGGGCCGGCCCAACAAAGCTTCCGCACTGCTCGACGGACGTGAGTCTGTTGTAACGACGCATCCGGCTTCGCCAGCCACACCGGCCAGGTTCAGCCGGAAATGTGAGATCCCGCGTGATAACCCTCGACTCAAGATTGAGGTCCGGTCCCTGCGAGGCTGCGCCCTGAAGGCCTACTTTGATGGGACGCTATTCCACGAGTGCCCCATCGGCAAGCTGGGTTGGACCGACCTTGAACTGGATCTGTCAAAGTGGGCTGGGAAGACAGGCGAAGTGGCCGTCGAACACATTTGGACACCCAATGCGTGGGTCCATGCCTTCTGGGCCAATATCGAGGTGGTCGGGGGACCAAGACCACTGCGGGCTGAACCACCAGCCGCTCCGGGGAAAGCCCGGCCCGTGTGGGACGGCAAAGAAAGTGTGGCGGACTATGCCAAGCGCGTGGGGCTTGCGCCCACGGAAACACTTGCGCTCGGCCGTGACAGCAAGCTGGAGTTGGTGCTTATTCCCCCCGGTCAGTTCACCATGGGCAGCCCGGCCGATGAACCGGATCACGCCGGCAACGAAGCCCAGCATCAGGTCACCATCAGCAGGCCATTCTACATGGCGAAGGAGAAGATCAGCCAAGCAGACTTCGAGCTAATTATGGGCTACAATCCAAGTAAGAGGTGGCAGGTGGCCGTAAACATGGTTTCCTGGGACACGGCCCAGGAGTTCTGTCAGAAAACATCGCGGAAGGTTGGTAGGACGGTGCGCCTGCCGACGGAAGCGGAGTGGGAATATGCCTGCCGCGCGGGCACCCAGAAACCCGATCCCGTGGCTGGGAAGAAGGCGAATGTCTGGGGGCTTTCGGGCTTGAACAGCGCCCCCGCGGAGTGGTGCGCAGATTGGTATGAAGGGGTCTGCCCGGATCAACTTGTAACGGACCCGCAAGGGCCAGCCGTCGGCGCGCGCCGCGTGTCTCGTGGCGGGGGGTGGCGATACTGGGCTTGGCGCGGCATGGAGTATCCTGGTTACCGGGACCAGTACACCGGCTTCCGCGTGGTGGTTGAGTGTGGTTCGTCCAGGATCCCCTGACCCGCTTCTCGCCTTCCCCCGCCTCGGCTCGCCCGCTCCCCATGCCCAGATGGCGATAAGCAGGATGGCGCAGGACGCGCCAACCATGCCCGCAGGACAAGCGCGTCGCCTGCGGGTTCCGCGTCCCGAGCTCCATTCCCTCGTTCTTGACGCATCTCGGCAGGTTCGTTGGCCTCCCCCGGCTCCTTGACTTTGCCCTCCCCCTCTGGCACCATCCGTGCTTTCCCCAAGGAGGGAACCATTGATGCCAAGAGCACGCAAGCGCTACAAGCCCGCGGTCAAGGCCAAGTTCATGGAGGCCGCAGCAGCGGCCAGGGCGGCGGGCCAGCAGTGGAAGGCTGCATACGTCGCCGCCCAGCAGGCCGGCTACAGGGGCAGCGTCGACGCCTTGGCGAAGATGATGGCCACGAAGAAGGCCAGGAGGAAGCCCGGACGGCCGGCGAAGGCGACCATCGCGGCCCCCAGCCCCAAAGAAGCGAGGCCGACCGCCCAAGGTTGCCGCCCCGGCAGTTCCGGCGCTCGATCCGGTCGCCGCACAGTACCTGGTCTCGGCGATTGACAAGGCCATGGCGGAGTTGGAGAAGTTGAGGAAGCAGTATGCGAAGTGAACGACAGAAATACTGAGGACAGCGCGAGGGCCGGGATGATCACCGGCCCTTGTCGTCTTCCAGTCTAGCCGCCGACGGCCGGGCATCCCCCGGCAACGTCCCTTCCGGCGGGTTCCCATCCAGCGAAAGACAGACGGCCCCCCATGGCCCCCGGGGGTCTGTCCGTGCGCTCGCCCCAAAACTTGACGTGGCGCCGCCGCCCGCAGACAATGCAGCTATACTTCCAGTCGTCCGAGCACGCCTCATGCGGGAAGAGACCTATGAGCGAGGTCGCCAAGAAGCCTGGAACATCGCCCGTGGCCATCCTGGACTCAGGACAGGATTGGTCCATTGCCATCCATGCGGCGCAACTGCCCTTGGCCATGGGGCGGCACCCCGATTGTGCCATCGTCGTCTCGGATCCCATGGCATCGCGGCGACATTGCGTCCTGGAGCTCCACGAAGGCACGCTGTGTTTGCGCGATACCGATAGCGCGAATGGCACCGCGCTTGGAGACCGTGGGCTCAAGAGGGGCGAAAGGATCGCGATTACCCGGCGCACCTGCATCGTCATGGGGGAGCTCATGCTCTGGGTTGCGCCGGTGGACGCCGAGGGAAAGTGGGACAGGGGCGAAGGCCACACCGGGGAGACGCAGATACGCGAGAGCCATGGGATCTGCATCGTGGACCTCTGCGATTCCACGGAGCAGGATCTGCGGCATGTGGCCGAGGCCATGGGGAAGATGAAGACGGCGATGCGCTCGGGCGCGCACGAGTCGCTGCTCCTTCTCAAGAACACTGGCGATGGCTACCTGGCCGTGTACCGCTCGCCCATGCTGGCCCTGCGGGCCGCTGAGCAACTCCTGGAATGGCAGTCAGGCAAAGACAATCCGCACCGCCTGGACATCCGCATCGCCCTGGATGCCGGGCCGACGTTCCCCATCCGTGACCGGGATCGCTTGGGGTTGGCCATCAATCGCGCTGCGCGACTGGAGAAGATCCAGCGGGGACAATTCGATTCGCCCGGCAAGCGCCTGGGCCTGATGAAGGCGCGCAACCGTTGCCTACTCTCCGCCTCCCTGCGCCAAGCCATCCGGGCACCCGAACGCCGGCGTTGCCTCTTCCTCGGCCGGTTGAAGTTGAAGGGGTTCGGCGGCCAACTGCATCCAGTCTACCAGTATTTCTTCGGCCCCCGCCGGCTCCCCCTATAATCAGGACTGGAGAGAAGGGCAATCAGAAACGAGAGAACCAACCGGGCGGCCGGCCCCGCCATGCCAGCCCTTCCCTCCGGCGGGGTCGGCCCCCGGCATCTGGGGAAGGGGCGGAACATGGAAACCACGGCGGTCAGGACGGCGCGCATTTCGACGGCGGTCGGGATCAAGAGGAACCTCGGGAACTACGAGTCCCTGGAGTTCAGGAAGTGCATCGAGGTCGAGGTGGCCTACGCGGAGCCGTCCTGCCCGTAGTACACGGTGGCCATGCCGCCCCGCCCGATCTTTGCCAGGAGCGGGATGCCGCCGAGCGCCGGACGCTCCACACGGTGGAACACGGTGCGCGGCGCTTGGGCGAGGAGTGGATCGCTGGTGAGATCCTGGAAGGCGTAGGCGGGCTGGGTCTGGTCGCTGGTTTCCGCGGCAGTCCGCATATCGCCCGTGGCCACTGTACTATCCTCCATGATATAAGCGATGCGGCGTTCGCGGAGGAGCCTGTACGAGCGCCGAATCTAACGGGGCAGGCGCGGAAGGGCAAGTCCGGCTCTGGTAAAAGAATCCTGAGACGAGCGAGGCGTCGCTTCTGCACATGTGCATGACCGAGGCCCTCTTTCCCAGTCTCCTCCCATGATTGTCCGTGGCAGGGCGCAGGAACGGCGTATATAGTCGGGTCAAGTGGAGTCGCAAACGTTCGTATCGCACATGGAGGTGGCCGATGGTCAGCACACAGAACACACGCACTCAGCGCTCGTCACCCGTCACCCGTCACTCAGCACTCGTCGCCCGGCGCTCCCGCTGGGCGTGGGGCGTGTTTGCGATGCTGCTGGCGCTGGCCGCGCCGGCGTGGGCGGCGAGCAGTGTGCCGGTAGAGAACATGGTGGTAACGAACGGAGCAGTCTTCTCAATCGCGCCTTCGGAGGACGGCAACACGATCTACATCGGAGGCGACTTCACGTCCGTAGGCCCGTACACGGGCGGCGGCGTGCTCATCAACGGGGAAGGCGGGACCGCTTCCGCATTTCCGAAGGTTGGCGGAAGCGTCTACGCGGTTGTTTCGGATGGTTTTGGCGGCTGGTACATCGGGGGCGATTTCACGAGCGTCGGGGGCGTGGTGCGACAGAACCTGGCTCACATCCTGTCGAACTGGAGTGTTGACGCGGCCTGGAACCCCAGCGCGAACGACCGTGTCAACGCCTTGGCCGTGTCAGGGAACACGGTGTACGTGGGCGGCGCCTTCACGAGCGTCGGCGGGCAGCCGCGGAGCAGAATCGCGGCCCTTGACGCCACCACGGGCAACGCCACGCCTTGGAGCCCAAACGCGGACGATGAGGTAAAAGCCCTGGCCGTCTTCGGGAGCACGGTGTACGCCGGGGGCTGGTTCCTGAGCATCGGCGGGCAGCCGCTGCAGTCCTACCTTGCGGCCCTTGACACCACCGGGGGCAACGCCACGCCCGGGATCCCAATTGCGGACTCTCCGGTCCAAGCCCTGGTCGTTTCCGGGGACACATTGTACGTGGGGGGCTGGTTTGGGACCATCAACACGCAGGCGCGGAGCCATATTGCGGCCCTTAACGCCGCCGATGGCAGCCTTATTACGACTTGGAACCCCGGCGCGGACAGTGCGGTCTTCACCTTGGCCGTTTCCGAGAGCGCGTTGTACATCGGGGGCGACTTCACAAAAATCGGCGTGGAGTCGCGGAGCAGAATTGCGGCCTTTGACACCGCCAATGGTAGCCTTATTACGTCTTTTACCCCAAGCGCGAGCTATTCGGTCTACGCCTTGGCCGTTTCCGGGGGCACGGTGTACGCGGGGGGTTGGTTCGAGAGCATCGGCGGACAGCCGCGGAACCACATTGCGGCCCTTGACGCCAGCGATGGCAGCCTTACGTCTTGGAACCCCAGCGCGAACGATGCGGTCTACGCCTTGGTCGCTTCAGGGAGCACGGTGTACGCGGGGGGCGAATTCACAAGCGTCGGCGGGCAGGTGCGGAACAGGGTTGCGGCCATTGACGCCACCACGGGCAACGCCACGTCCTGGGACCCAAACGCGGACAGTGCGGTCTTCGCCTTAGCCGTTTCCGGGAACACAGTGTACGTGGGGGGCTTCTTCACAAACATCGACGGGCAGGGGCGGAATAGAATCGCGGCGGTTGACGCCACCGCGGGAACGGCGACCACCTGGGATCCCAGTGCGAACGCCGATGTCTACTCCCTGGCCGTTTCCGGGAGCACGGTGTACGTGGGGGGCGACTTCACGAACATCGGCGGAGAAGCGCGGAACAGAATTGCGGCCCTTGACGCCACCACGGGCA
>JAPLOD010000347.1 GCA_026692735.1 Planctomycetota bacterium
TGAGGTTGCCCTTGGTCTTCGCACGAAGCGTGTTCAGCAATTCGACCGTGTACCGGGCGCCCTGCAGATCAACTTCCTGCTGGCCGCTGAAGGGATTCTGGATGTCGCCGAGCTGCATCAGCGCCTGCTGGGCGAGGCCCGCCAAGAAGGTCATGAAAACCTTTGACTGCTGCTGCTCAGGCCCCATCTGCGCCGGCTTTTCCGGTGCGGCACCGGAAGTGGCAGGCGCCTGCGGCGCGGCCTCTCGTTTCCCCGCACCGGGCGCGGCCGGGGGCGCTTCCGTGCGCGCGGCCGCGTCGCCCGCAGCCTTGGCGGCCGCCTCGCGCTCGCGTCGCACTTCCTCCTTCCAGCTTTCGTCAACCTTCTTGTCGCTGACACGGAAAGCGGGGATTGCGTCTTTAGGTTCTTCGGGTTCATCAGTCATGGATGCTTGTGCTCCTTCATGTGTATGGTACCTGGAAATCGGGGTGTTACGATAGCCCAAAACGACCGATAAGCAATTGTAGTTACCACGGCGCAGGAGACCCGAGGTGGCGGGTCGTTCGGGATAGCACTGGCAAAGGCGCTGCGGTTGTGGCATAACACTGCCTCAAGAGTGGACGGGAAGGAAGCAGCTTCCGTGCGCTGAGTGGGGCTCCGCCCGTGCGGACCGGGAATGGGGCTCTGTGTCTTGTGCACCCAGTGGAGGTGTCCTTCGCTTATGCAGAACATGAAACGTGCGCTGGTTCTGTACGGTGTGGCCCTGGTGGCTGTTCTGGGTCTGGTCACCCGTGCCGCCGAGGAGCCCAAGGCCGAGGAACCCAAGGCCGAGGAGTCGCCGAAAGCGGCGCGCCAGCAGATCAAGCCTGAACGCCTGGTCTCCGACGCCGCGTTCCTGTACATCGCTACCCCGGACCTGCGCAAGGCGCGCGCCGCGTTCGACCACACCGCCTTCCGGGCGTTGCTGGCGGAGCCGGACGTATCCACGCCGCTCATTGGGGCGCTGGGCAAGATGCGCGATGCGTATGTGAAAGGCGACGGCACGCGGAGCGAAACCGAGCTGCGGCGCCGCAACAATGAAGTGGATCTGCTGGCCAGGATCGCGCCGCTGCTGCAGGGCTCAGTGGCCCTGGCGGTCGAGGGCGACCTGACCAGCCTGCTGCAGAGCGGTATGCTGCCGCGGTTCCTCCTGCTGGCGGGCGCCCCCGTGGGCGACGACAGCGAGAAGTGGCAGCACGAGCTGGAATCCATACTCGAGAAACACCGCGGCGGTCAGGGCATGGATCTGCGCTTCAAGGATTATGAGGAGCGGATCGGCGGCTACGACGTGGTGCGGCTGGAAAACGCCGACCTTGGCGTCACCGAAGCGTGGGCGTTCGTCGAGAACCTGTTCGTCTACGGCCAGGGCAAGCGCATTGTCGAGGACGCTGTTGAGCGGTACGCCGTGAAGAACGGTGCCGGCACGCTGGCGCTCTTCAACGGCTATCAGGATGTGTACAAGGAAGTCGGGCGGGGCGAGCGCGGCGACGCGTTGGTCTATGTGCAGGCGGATGCGCGCCCGCTGCTGGCGCACGTCACCTCGGCCTACCCGGCGCTGAGGGACATCCTCGACCCGCAGAAGACCGCGTTGGAGGCCAAGCGGCCGCACCTGGCGCTCGGGATGCACCTGGGCGAGGGAGACAACGCCCCTATCAGAGAGAAGATTCTGGTGCGTCTTGAGAAGAACCTGTTAATGCGCGGCACCGGGCCCTGCGACGGCGTGACGGCGCGGTTTGCCCCCAACGATGCGCCGTTCTTCACGGCGCAGCAGGGCAGTCTCGCGGACACCTACAAGAACGTGTCGGACATGGTGGCGCGCTGGCGGACGGAAACCATCGAGAGCACCAAGGTCACGCCGTTCGTCGAACGCCTCAAGGTTGCGCTGGGCGTGCAGCAGGATGCGGACTTGCCGGCCAAGCTGGCGTTGTTCAAGGGCGAACTGGGGCTCTTTGCCTCCTACATGCCGCAGCCGAATCTGAAAATGGACAGTCTGGCGGATTACGTGGAGGTGTTCCAGCCGGTCCTCACGCTCGAACTGGACCGCGACAATGCTCTGGCCGAGAACGAGGTGCGGACCTTGCTGGCGAGCATCGAGAAGAACACGGGCCATGAGTATGTCATGACCACTTCCGGGGGCACGCAGCAGATATTCTACCAAAAGGGCGCGGCGCCGCAGGAGACCAGTACGGGCGGACCTCCGGGCCTGTTCCGTAACCTCGATCCGCTGCCCGCGAACAACAAGCTGCCGTTCTTCACGGCGTACGCCCGCGTGGACCTGGACCTGGAGGGCGGCAAGCAGGGGCGATTCCTACTCTTGTCGGACAGCCTGAATGCCGTCAAGACGGCAACCAGGCAGGCACAGGCCAAATTCAGCCGCGCGTCGCTGGCCGAAGAACGGAAGTTCAGGGATTTCTGCAAGTCCTTCCGTGAGGCGCGCACCAGCGTCAGCTACCTGGATCTTCCCAGGCTGATGGGCATTTATGCGGATGAGTTGACCCGCCTGACGAAGGCCAATGTGATCAGCTCCGAGGTAGTGAACCAGTTGCCGAGTGCGAACACAATCCGCGAGCACGTCTTCCCCATGGCGTGGGCCGCTTCGCCGCTTGGCGACTCCGAGACCATGGTGGTCGAATGCTCCTCGCCCATGGGCAACCTGCCGATGGTCGGGATTGTGAGCGCGGTGGCATGGCCGGCGATCATCGAGAGACAGCAGGAGGCCGTGTCGAAGGAAGTGGACGAAAAGTTCAGGCACCTCATGCTGGCGTTGCACCTGTACGCGGCCAACTTCAACCGCTTCCCCTCGCTGCTTTCCGACCTGCACCCCAACTACGTCAAGAGCCTGCAGATGTTCGAGTCGCCGTTCAAACGGGGCACGGTCAAGTCTCCTCAGGACATTGACAACCCCGACCTGACCAACTTCGTGTACGTCCCCAATCGTTCGCTGCAGGACCTCGGAAGCGATGTCCTCCTTTACGAGAAGGAGCCCACCAAGGTCATCAGGGGTCGCCTCTTCCATCACGTGCTCGTTCTGGACGCACGGAAGACGTGGATGACGAAGCCCGCCCTCGAGCGGGCTCTGGCCGGCAAGGCCGAGCTTATCACCACCAACGTCGCGGACGGTCCCAAGGGCGGCAAGGGCGGCGGGAGTCCAAAGGGCGGCTCGCCTCCCAAGAGCGCCCCGAGTCCCACCCCCAGCCCCAAGCCCAAGAAATAGGCGCAACCGGATGCTCGTCGAACGGGACGGCCGCACGGTCGTCCCGTTTTGCTGTGTGCCGAGCATGTTCGGGGCAGCCGCATCGTGAACGGTTCCTGGCCGCAACCGTTCAGCAGGGGATTGCGGCGCCGCAGTGCCTCTCTCGCAGGGCGGACTGCCACGCTCGCCTGCATTGGGGCCAGGCTATCCCAAGCCGATAAATCACTGCGGGGTGCGAGCGCTTTGTGCCGATACGTATATGTCAGTTTTGCCGTGGGCCGTTTAGCCCGCACGGAGGGGCGATGTCCAGCGTGTCACGAT
>JAPLOD010000348.1 GCA_026692735.1 Planctomycetota bacterium
CAGCAAGCGCTCCGGCGCCATCACCCTGATCGCCGGCGGGTCCGACAAGGGTTGCCCCTTCCATGCGCTGGGCGCGATGATCGCCGCGAAAGTCCGGCGCCTGGTCCTGATGGGCGTCACCGCGCCGAAAATCCAGGAAGCCGTGATGCGAGCGGCCCAGGCGCTGCAGCGGGGGCCGGCGATCCTGCACGCGCGGGACCTGGAGCACGCCACGCGGATTGCGGCCAGCGGCACGCTTCCGGGGGAAGTGGTGCTGCTGTCGCCCGCCTGCGCGAGCTTCGACATGTTCCGGAACTTTGAGGAACGCGGAGCCCTGTTCCGCGTCCTGGCACAGCGTTTCGCCCGTGGCGCAGGTTGAAGGCCTGCGGCCAATACTGCGGCACCAGAGTGATGGCGGTACGCGCGGGTGCTCCCGCGAACAGGTTTTCAGGCGGTTGGTGCGGGCGTTTCCTGTCGGGCAAGGGCGGCGCAGGGTTGCCCAAAAGCACCCGAGGACACATGGTGTGGCGCCAGGGACCCCCCAAAAAGCCTTGACATGCATTTTAACATTCGATAGCTTGCCGGATTACTGGCTTGAAAAAGAGGCTGGTTTAGCGAAAATTTCGGTCTGGCGGGAAGTTGTTGCCTTTATCCCGGAGTTGCGAGGGGAAGCGGACAGCCATGGAAGTAGACTCCAGACTTGCCGAGTTGTTGGTGAACAACAAGGTGTTGTCCGCGGCCCAGCTCAAGAACGCGCTGGACATCCAGAAGGAAAGCGCCGGCCGAGGGAAGCTGGGGACGATCCTCGTCAGGTTGCGGTATGTCACTGAGGAGCAGTTGGCGGCGTTCCTGGCAGATCAGTTGAAGCTGCCTTTGCTGAAGCTGAAGGACTTGGTGGTGCAGCCCAACGTCTCATCGTTGGCGGACGCGGAGTTTCTGGAGAAACACCAGATCCTTCCGATCCGGCGCGCCGGCGACAAGCTTGTCGTCGCGGTGGTGGACCCCATGGATCTGACCGGGGTTGATGAACTGCACTTCATGACGGGGTTGCGCGTGGAAGCAGCCGTGGCGGCGGAAGGCCACGTTCTGAAGGCGATAGGATATTACTTCCACAACAGGCCGTGTCCGGAGTTGCAGGACGCGGAGCGGAACGCTGGCACCGCTTCGGGGAACCACAAGGCAGTCAAGCAAGGGACGCGGGCGTCGCCGCAGGCCGTGCTGCAGGCTTTGACGGAATTGCTGATCGAGAAGAAGGTGATTACGCAGGAGGACCTGCTGAAGAAGATGGCGGCTAAGGAGCGCTAGACGCAGGATGCAGCAAGTATAGCCGTGCGATGTGGAACACGGCGGGGAAGTGGCCCGGGAAGGGGGAAGAAGCCCTTACATGAAAACGGTCTCGACAGCCGAATTGGCTCAACGGGTCGCGCGGGAGCTGAACGCGCCCGAGCCGCAGACACGCGCAGTGCTCGACCGCGCTATAGACGTTATGAAGAAGGAGTTGCAGCGCGGCAACACGATTGACTTGCCCCAGTTCATGACGGTGCAGGTGAAGCAGGGGCAGCCGGTGGCGACGACGACACAGGCAGGCAGCACGCTGGGCTTGCCGGCGGCGCGCCTGGTGCAGATGGCGTTGGACGAGAGCCTGCGCAAGTCCATCGAAGGCTCCGGGCTCTTCCAGATCATGCTGGTGGTGCCCAAGAAGAACTTCTTCACGGGAGTCATGGCGAGTCGCCTGGCCAGCGCGCGGAGCGAGGTCACGATCATCGAAGGCGAGCCGGCGGGGCTGGAATACCTCGCCAAGAACCGGCCGGATCTGATTGTCCTGGACGTGGGGCTGGCCGACGCGCCGAAGATCTGCGAACTGGTGAAGAAGAATCGCGAGATGAGCATGACGTCGGTGATCGCGATCTGTTCCGAGGGCGTTGACATACAGAAGGCGGTCAACCTGGCGGCGATGCCGGACGAGCATATCAGTGAACCGTTCGAGCTCACCGATCTGGTGAGATTGGCGGAATCGGAACTGGCACGGTGCGCGGAGGAACGGAACTACTTCGAGCATGTGATGCATTTCCGACTCCAGACGAAGGAAGAGACGATTGAGCAGTGTAATGACCTGATTGCCCATGTGCTGCAGTCCAGCGGCCTGAGCGACGAGGCGTCGGCGGCGTTCGCGGTTGCGTTCCGGGAGGCGGTGGACAACTCGGCGCGCCACGGCAACAAGTTGGACGAATCCCGCTACATTGACGTACAGTATCTGCTTGATCGGGAGAAGGCCACGCTGACGGTGCAGGACGAAGGCGACGGGTTCGATACGGAGATATACCTCAGCCGGGGCGTGAGCGGCAACCCCGTGGAGGCGGCGCGTGAACGGAACCAGTCGGGCGGGCATGGCGGCCTGGGCATCATGTTGATGCTCAAGTGCGTGGACAAGCTGGAGTACAACTACGCGGGGAACAAGATCAGCTTGACGAGGTACGTCCGTAAGGGTTAGTCCGTGGCTGCCGGTCGCCCTCAAGTGACCGGTGCCGTCTGGACGCGCGGGGCAGGTGGAGTGGGTTCGAGGTAAGGTTGCCATGGCAAGCATTGAATTCAGGGTTAAGGTGATAAAGTCACCGGACGGCACGACGGCGACGCTCGCCGAGGTGGACGGGTCCATTGATGCGTCCACGATCCAGCAGTTCCAGCAGGTGATGGATAAGCTGGTTGAGCGCGGCGTCAAGAACCTGATCCTGGACTGCACCAGCGTCAAGTACATCAACTCCACCGGTCTCGGCACGCTGTTGAAGTACTCGGACACCTTCGAGAGCATCGGCGGCCACATTGCCTTCTGCCGCGTTCCCAGCAAGGTGATGCTGGTGATGGAGATGCTCGGCTTCAACGCCCTGTTCAACATCGTCACGGATGAGGCCACGGCCCTGCGTTCATTTGCCGGGAAGCTCGCGCCGCCGCCTTCCGTCAGCGTCAAGACCTCACCGGCGCCGGCGCCGGCCGCGCCACCGATGTCTATGCCCATGCCCGTTGCGGCGCCGGCCCCCATGCCTGTCGCTGTGCCAGCGGTGTTCCCGGTGCAGTCAGCGTGCGCGCGGTGCCGTGTGACGCTGGAAGTGCCGGCCGCGGGGAAGTTCAAGTGTCCGCGCTGCAGCGCGGTCCTGGCGGTGGAGGCGACCGGGCGGGTACGGTTCTTCGCGTCGAAGAAAGCGCGTCCCATCTCCATCAGTCTGCCGTGCAACCTGCAGGTGGCGTCGGGAGCGGCCGTGCTGGCCGCCAAGTGCGCCGAGAGCTTGGGCTTCAACGGCAACTCCGCGGACGTCATCTCGAAGGCCGTCACCGCGGCGTGCAAGAATGTCATCGAGCGGGCGTACGACAACGACGCGAACAGCATCTTCCACATGCTGATTGTGGCCAGCAGCTCGGCGCTCACCATCAAGATCGCCGATTACGGCAAGCCCTTCGACTTCGGCCCCAGCGGCACGATCCAGGGCGACAGCCGGTTTGCCGCGGTGGTGAGTTCGATGGACACGGTGGAGCACCGTCCGAACCCGCGCGGCGGCAATCTGCTCACCCTGATCAAGGTCATGCAATAATGGGACGTTTGTTGGAGTAACCCATGGCCGACCCAACCCGCCGATCCACACGCTTCTCGATGCGGTCCAAGCAGATTGGACAGTTGCTGCTGGAGAACGGCGATGTCAAAGCCGAGCAGATCGCGCAGGCGCTGAAGACCCAGGAGCAGCAGGGCGGCCTTTTGGGCCAGATTCTGCAGCGCATGGGCGTCTGCTCCGCGCAGGCCATCTCCGCGGCGTTGCTCAAGCAGGTCCAAGTCACCGATGTCAAGTGCGACGACCTGGCGGTGCCGCCCGAGGTGTCGGAACTGGTGCCGCAGGAGCTGTGCGAGGCGGAGAAGCTGTGTCCGTTCGAGCGACTTGGCGGCCTGCTCTGCGTCGTCATGGGCAACCCCCTCAACCGCAGGGCCATCTCCCAGATCGAGGAGAAGGCGCGCCTGAAGGTCAAGTCGTTCAAGTCCGTCTGGCCGAAGATCAGTGAGCTCATCCAGCGCTCCTATGGCGCCGGCGGCGGGGCCGCGGAGATGGAGGCCATTCCCGCTGCCGATGCAGCGGCAGCCCTCGGCGCCTCACCCGTCGCGGAGGCGGTGCCGGCGGCGGACGCGGGCGTGCCGCCGTCCATGGAAGCGCTGGAGGCGGGCCTGCCGCAGGTTGTGCCGGGCGATCCGGACGCCGCGATGCAAGCGCCGCAGCAGACGTTCCTGCCCTCGCTGCCCGGGTCGCGGCGGGCGCGGGTGGTGGAAGCGCCGGCCGAGCCGACGATCGAAGGCATTGACACGCTGACTGACGGGCACGTCGCCGAGATCGTGGAGACGGCGAAGAAGGGCGCGCGTCCCAGGAAGCCCGATGAGGCGCCGGCGAAGCCCAAGGTTCAGAAGCAGGCCAAGGTCAACATAGACCTTGACGCCCTCGACTTCTCGCAGG
>JAPLOD010000349.1 GCA_026692735.1 Planctomycetota bacterium
ATCCCTTACACAAGACCTTATATGTAAGGGTTCGGGCGGGTCTGGAACGTATCAATGGATTGTGAGGTTCATTGACGACAAACTTGTCTTCTGGAACGGGAATGGCGGCAGTGACTGGACACAATATACGAGTATTGATTCGGTCAAATGGAATAAATGGAGTCAGTTCGTAATGACGTTTGATGAGGCTGCTGGCCGCATAAACATGTATCTAGACGGAATAAACTGCTTCAGTAGCCCGATTGTGCGCCACATTCAGTCGTCAACCAATTCGGCAATACCCTTGGTTTTTGGCAATGACTTGCCCTATTTAGAGCCTGTCCCCAAGGGCGACGGTAATTGATGGTATCGGCGGCGGTGAAGGTTCCGTTCTCGGGAAGCCAATTGGATTTTGCGCTTTTGCGCAAAATCGTGTGATTATAATGGTGTCCAGCGCCTACCTGCGCGCTTTGACTTTGGCGGACGGAGGCGGTGGGCTGGGACGCCGGAGATGCAGTTCGCCGCGGTGGAGTAACTCCCATTCTACTTCTTCGCCCGCCTCCAGGCCGATGGCGGCCGCCAAGGCCAGCGGGAAGCTGACATAGAGCCGGGGGTTTTGTCCGTGCGAACGGATCGCCTGCACGCGCAACGGGTAGGATGTTTTCATTTTCTTGGATTGCATCACGAGTTTTCTTGTCATCTTGTAAGCTAGCCTATAAACTAGCTTCATGGTTCGCCAGATTATTCCGCTCCCCCAGGAGCTTCGGCCCTGCCTGCCCACCATCGTCGGGAACGTCGACTACCTGACCTTACGCCAGCGCCTGGAGCAGATCGATGCCCTGTTGCGCCAGAGCCCAGTGGAGCGGGACTTTGTCCAACACGCTTTGAACCGCTGGAAGCGCGCAGGCTTCAGAGAGCCGACGGCGTTCGAACAACAGAAGTTCCAACTCCGTTGCCGTCGTGCCCTGCGCTGCACGGTGTTGCGCACGCTCCTGCAGGAAGACTATCGCGGGTTCAGCTGCCAGTTGGCCGGCAACCCGCTCTATCAATGGTTCTGCCTGGTCGATGCGCTGGACCAGGTGCGCGTACCTTCCAAGAGCGAGGTTCAACGTTTTGCCCACTGGCTGCCCGCCGCCCAGATGCGCCCCGTCATCGACGGCCTGCTCAAAGCCGCGGTGGACCAACCCAGGGAGCTGGGTCTGGCCGAGGCCTTGGACCTGGAGGAGTATTTTCTGGATAGCACCTGCCTCAAGGCGAACATCCACTTCCCCACCGATTGGGTGTTATTGCGCGACGGCGTGCGGACGCTGATGAAGGCGACCCTGTTGATTCGGAAGGCCGGCCTACGCGGGCGCATGCAAGCCCCGGAAGAGTTCCTGCGGCAGATGAACCGGCTGAGCCTGGCCATGACGCAGCAAGCACGGCGGGCGGGACGGAAGAAAGGCCGCAAGCGGGTGCTGCGCCAGATGAAGAGGCTGACCAAAGTGGTGCGCGCTCACGCGCAGCGACATCGGGACCTGCTGGACCAACAGTGGGAGCAAACCGACTTAACGCAGGGGCAGACGGACCAGATTCTGCGCCGCATCGATGGGGTGTTGGCGCTATTGCCCAAAGCCATCAAACAGGCGCATGAGCGGATCATCGGGGCGCGCTCGGTGGCCAACGCCGACAAGATTCTCAGTCTGTATGACACCGACGTGCGAGTCATCGTGCGGGGGAAGGCGGGCGCGGAGGTGGAGTTCGGCAACACGGTGTTGCTGGGGGAAAACCGGCAAGGGGTCATTCTGGACTACGAGTTCTTCCGGGAAGTGGCCCCCGCTGACAGCCAACTGCTCTTCGGCAGCTTGCTGCGGGTGTGGAAAGCCACGGGGCGGCATGTGGGCGCAGTGGTCACGGATCGAGGCTTTGCCACAACCGATAATAGTCGGACGCTCGATGAAGGGGGCACCTTCGACGGGCTCTGCCCGCGGAAGCCCGCTGAGTTGCGTCGGCGGATGAAGGGACGGAAGTTTTCGCGGCTGCAGCGCCGCCGGGCGCAGACCGAAGCGCGCATCGGCATTCTCAAGCATGGATTCCTGGGCCGGCCGATGCGGGCCAAGAGATTTGAACGCCGGGAACTGGCCTTGGCCTGGGGCGTGTTGACGCACAACCTGTGGATGTTGGCGAGGCTGCGGAAGATCAAGAAAAAGCCCACCGCCTTACGGTTGGCGGCCTAATCCAGCCACAGCACCTCCCTGGAGCTCAACCAGACAGAAGAGGTGTCTTCAAAAACGGAGAGGCTCTCACTCCGGGCGGCGTAAAATGCCAAGACCAACTCGCTTGCGCCCCAGTCATGGCCACGGCGGCGCGCCGCTTCGAAAAAGGCCACTTTGGGGACAGGCTCTAGACTACCCAGGAGCAAATTCGTGTCAATGGCAGACGCCATCAGCGCCGCCCGGGCGCATCAAGGCACCACCACAGACGCTCCGGGTCCTGACTTGAAATAAAGGGACGTGCGGGCGAGCATTGGCCCATGTCTCGACAGTGCCCATTTGGCCGGGACCTGGATTCAGGGCTTTCGGCTACAGGTCCCGAGCCTCGTGGCAGCCAGCCGCTGGCCGAGTCCCGGCTGGCCTCCTTGCGCTGGGCGCACCGCATTTTGCCCTGCCTGCGTCGCGCGGCGCTGCTCCTCCGTGTCGCACTCGAAGCCCTTGGCGGCCTCCGCCACGGCCGCCTTGGCGGCGGCGCAGTCGGGCGCGTCGCCGAAGCAAAGCGCGAGATTGAACAGGTGCTCCACCGGCGTGCAAATCGCCGCCGCAACCTCGCGGTCGCGGCCGCGGCCGCGCTTTAGGTGCGCAGGCGCCTGCTTCATGTCCACCATGCGGTATGCCCACTCCTGCACGGCGCACAGCGTGCGCTGATCATC
>JAPLOD010000350.1 GCA_026692735.1 Planctomycetota bacterium
CTAGACGTGTGCTCTTCCGATCTATCTGGCGCGGTCGCAAAGCGCGACGGTGACGCGTGTCTGGCGGACACAGGCGGTGGACACCAACGGGAACGTGGGCGATTATACTTCGCTGGCGTTCACGCCGTCCGGCCATCCCGCCATCAGCTACTACGATGTTACGCACTACGACTTGAAGTACGCGGAATACAACGGCGCCGCGTGGGTCACGCAGATTGTGGACGGCGCATGCTTTCAGGCATTGTGGTTAGGCCGCAAACTTGGCGACTGATGGCGCTGAGCTTAAGAGTCGCCATGCCGGATTCTCCGGCACCCTGAAATAATGAAAATGCTGGCGGACCGGATCCGACTGCGTGGAGGCTCTTCTGAGACCCCTACGGGAATCCTACATGAGTGCGATTCCCTATTTTCAGAGCAGGATGCAGAGGATGAAAGACAAGGATGGCGAGGATAAGGCAACGGCCCTCAAGACAATCACCCTTCTCATCCTCGACATCCTGCTGTTCATCCTCTGCTCTGAAGATTTGGTTCAGGCTGCCTCTGCGGCGGCCGTTAGTTCGACGGCATAGCCGAGTTTCTGGAGCCGACGCACCAGTCCCTTAGCCAGGCGCTCTGGGTGCAGACGATCCAGGTAGTCCGCTCCCAGGTCTTGGTAGGACTGACCGTCCCTGAGCATGTAGTAGATGGTCACCAGGAGACTGTGGGCCAGGGCAATGAGGGCTCGCTTTTTGCCGCGGCGACCGGCCAAGCGGCGGAAATAGGCACTCAGATACGTGTGCTTGGTATGCGAAGCCGCCCAGGCGGCTTGGGTCAAGGCGCGACGCAACCAGCGATTACCATGTGCGATGCGCCCACTGCGACGCTTGCCTGCGCTCTCATGGTTGCCCGAACAGATGCCGGTCCAGGAGGCGAGGTGCGCGGCGTCGGGAAAGCGCCCCATATCCGTCCCGGTCTCGGCGAGGATGGCCTTGGCGCTGCATTGATCCACGCCCGGGATCGTGACGAGAAGGGCCACTGCCTCAGGAAAAGGGAGGGCATCCGCTCCCTGTTGGCTCGCGGTGAGCGTAGGCGACTGGAGCACCTGATCAATGCGCTCCTCCAACTGAGCGACCATCTGCTCCAGATGGCCCAAGTGCTCAAAATGCAGGCGCAGCATGAAGCGATGATGCTCGTCCACGTGGCCCTGCAGGGCCTCGATCAGTTGTGGCATCTTCTCGCGCAGCCGCCGCTGGGCCAGGTCCGCCAGTCGCTGGGGGTCCTGTTCGCCCGCAATCAGCGCACGGATCATGGCTCGTCCGGAGCGGCCCAGGATGTCGGAAGCGACGCTCGACAACTTGATGTTGGCATCCTCCAGCACTTTCTGGACGCGGTTGGCCACGGCGGTGCGCTCATTCACCAGTTGCACCCGCTGCCGGGTTAGATCACGCAGCTCTCGTAGCGGACGGGGCGGCACGAAGCTGGCTTTGAGCAGTCCGTACTGCAACAGTTGAGCGAGCCACTGACAGTCTTTGACATCCGTCTTGCGTCCGGGCACCTGTTTGATCTCGCGGGCATTGCACAACAGCAAGTCAAAACGGCCCTCGAGCAGATTCCAGATCGGTTTCCAATACACGCCCGTGGACTCCATGGCCACGTGCGTGACGCCCTCCGCAGCCAACCAGTCGGCCAAAGCCAAAATGTGTGGGGTCATGCTGCTGAAGACGCGCGTCTCGGCGGTGACTTTGCCGCCGTCGGCCAAGCGCCGGATGCACACATGGATCGTCTGCTTATGTACATCCAGCCCGGCACAACAGCGATGTAAGGCCTCCATGATCAGCCCTCCTCCATTCAGAGCGGCAGGAGGACATCGCCGAAGAAAGCATTCTGCTCTGCGTGCTCCGACTGACTCGCCCTGACGCTGCGAACTCAGTCGGGCGACAATTTCGGGTACGATTCGATGTCCGGGCCAGACTCTTAAACGGGCTCGCGGCACCAATGATAAACGGCCTCATCGTGCCGCACCGTTCGCGGACAAGCCATCTTCATCCTTTCAGGGTGCCGGAGAATCCGGCATGAAGACTCTTAGGCTCAGCCTGATCATCCACCAACCGACAATCGAGGAATGCGCCACCTCAGGAGCCGGCCAGTCTCATGCCCCAGGCCGCGCCCCCGCCGCGGCGTCCCCCGCGGCTGCTGGCCGGGCTGAGATGCCCGCACCAACCGTCCCAGAGCTTGCGCCGCCCCGCGGCCGAGGCCCGCTGCCGCAGCTCCTCACGGCTGCAGCCATCCCCCAGGAGCTGCTTCGCCTCCTGGCCGGCCCCCATGAAGGCTCGCACCTTGGCGACCGAGGCCTCATCGCAACTCA
>JAPLOD010000351.1 GCA_026692735.1 Planctomycetota bacterium
TCATTCCAGGTGACCAGGCATACCGGATGGTTATCCTCTTGCGGGAAGTTCGGCTTCATCCAGTTGACGCCGCCCAGTTCCTTCCAGCCATTGTCCCAAGTGTAGCCTTTGTTGCCAGCTTTCTCCGCTTCGGTCTGGAACTTCATGGCGTCCGCAAACGCCCGGAACTGCGCGACGGTGACATGGTACTTCCCCATGTAAAACGGCTTACTGATGTTCACTTTGTGGACGGGTTTCTCCTCCGGGAAACCGTCTTCGGAACCCATCATGAACTCAGCCGCCGGCACGAGGACGAACTCCATCTTTACGCCGCCGAGGTCGAGGGAGATGCCCGGTTCGAGGCCATGCTGCTTGGCGTATGCCGCTATATCGGTGGTTGGTGGCTGCGCCGGTGTTAGCACCGCGGGCTTTGGCTGAGGCTTCGTAGTTTCAGGTTTGCGGTTTATGGTTTCAGGGCTGGCCACCGTGGCTCCAGGTTGCGTCGGCTTGGTTCCTGTCTCCGTCTTCGCCGCCTCGCCCTTGCCGTCGCCTTCTGGTTTCACGTTCCCGCTCTTGGACTTGCCGCCCAAAACCAGCACCAGGACGAGGACGAGCAGGCCCACTGCCGCGATGCCGGACGCGATGTAGAGCGGCTTCCGCTTGGGCTTCATCGTCAGAGTTGCATCATGGTTTCCAGACGGAACCAACTCAACACGAGATAGGCGGCCGCCAGTGCGCAGTCGTATTTGCGCCGTCGGCCCCACCCCCTTACCCCCGCCCCTCTCCCGCGCGGGGGAGAGGGGAATACGGCGCGGTTTCATCCGCCCCGCGACAGACGACTTGTCAGAGATCACCGCCTTGCTGGATGGCATCTTACCTTCCAGGATCAGCTCAAGGTCGGCGATGAGTTCGCCGCAGTCGGCGTAGCGATCCGCCGGGTCCTTGGCCATCATGCGCTGGATGATGTGAACCACGCCGTCCGGGATGTCTTCGTTGATGTCCTGCGGGTTGGGCAACTGCTCGTTGATGTGCTTCACCATCACCGCCATCGGCGTGTCGGCCTGGAACGGCACCTGCCCCGTCACCATGCGGTACAAGGCTGTTCCCAGCGAATAGATGTCGGTGCGCCCGTCAATCTTCTTCTTGTCGCCTTGGGCCTGTTCGGGCGAGATGTAGTGCGGCGTGCCCAGTGCCGCGCCAGTCGCCGTGCTGAACGACCGCTCCGAGTCCATGAGGTTCTTCGACAGGCCCAGGTCGAGAATCTTGGCGACGCCGTCCTTTGTTATGAAGATGTTGCCGGGCTTGATGTCGCGGTGGATGACGCCGTGCTGGTGCGCGTGCTGCAAACCCCGCGCGACCTGGATCACGATTGGGATCGCTCTGTCCCACGGGAGGACATTCTCCCGTTCGAGCAGGCTGTCGAGCGGCTCGCCTTCGCAATACTCCATCGCGTAATAATTGAAGCCGAGCTCTTCGCCGACCGCGTAGGCGCTGACGATGTTGGGGTGGCTGAGCTTGCCCGTGGCTTGAGCTTCACGGCGGAAACGCGAGAGGAACTCCTTCTCGCCGGAGAACCTTTTCGGCAGAACCTTGACGGCCACCATACGGCTTAGGCTAGTGTCTTCGGCAAGGTACACGACCCCCATGCCGCCTTCGCCCAGCTTCTTGATGAGCTTGTAAGGGCCGAGCTTCGTCAGCCCGCCGGCCTGGTGGGCTTCGAGCTTCTTCTCGATGTTCTCGCGTATCTTGGCGGTAATGACGCCCTGCTGGACGAGAACGTCGGCGAGAGGCACGAGAACGCCCTTCTTCGCGCTCTCGGCC
>JAPLOD010000352.1 GCA_026692735.1 Planctomycetota bacterium
CGGCGATATCCTGGCCGGGGTGGCAGATGTACCTTCCCGGTGTCACCAGGACACGAAAGGTGGGAATGCGGAACTCCTCGACGCGCAACGCCCCTTGAGGACTCGCGGACGTTCCTTCAACGAACAGGTCATAGCCGCCCAGCGCGGCTGTCGAAGGGATGGTGAACTCGCCGCTAAAACCGCCCGCGCTGGTCGTGTCGCAGCGGCCCTCCCATAGAATGGCTTTGGTGTTCTTCACCTGAACATGCACGGCTGTCTTCCATCGCGGATCATGCGGTGCCACGCGCAGACCGTTGAAACGGCGCACGACGCCCTTGAATTGCGCAGTGTTCCCTGGGCGGTAGATGGGCTGGGCGAACCACGCGACGGCCTTGATATGGTCCTCCGGTTCTCGCGGGTGCAGGTACGAGGCTGTCGCGCAGACAGGATCGCCGGTGCCCAACTGCGCAGTGACATGGTGGACATGTACCGTATTCTTCAGGTCAACGTTGAATGTGCACAGGCCGTTCTCGTCGCTCATCCCCTGCATTACCATGTCCGTATCCGGCGCGGCGCGATACCGGGCCATGCCGGCGGCGTGCGCCTTCTCAGCAACCGCGCGCTGTTCAGGGGTGGCGTTCTGCTGCGCGGGCAGCGGTTGACCTCGAAGCCCGTACAGGAAGGCAGGAGCGTCCGCCCGTTCTTCCGCTGTCTCAGGCGCTACGCCGGGCATCGCGCTGTGAACCTGCACTTTGACGGGCGTGTTGGCCAGCGGCTTGCCTTCATCGCGGCTTACAGCCGCAACGACAATCTGGTTGCTGGCCACGCGCAGGTACAGCGATGCGCCGCTCACCACAAACGGGTGCCCCGCCAGCACGGGCGCGTACCGAGCTTCGGCCGTGAGGAGATAGTGGCCTGGCGCGAGTTCCTTGACCTGGACGGTCTCTGTCTTGACACCCGCCACGTTGTTCGAGGACAGCGGCGTGAACGTCTCGCTCCATTGCCTTTCAGGCTTGAGCGTGGCGAGCACCGCGGCGCTAACGCGGTTCCATTCGTCGCGCGACGGGAAGCTGTAGAGGCGGAACGTGATGGGGCCGTGGTACCGCGTATGCAGCTTGAACGCCACCAGCCCGCGGCGCGCGAAGACGGCTGCTTTGCCTTCTCGGTAAAGGAACAAGTCATTCGTGGCCGTCTGCAGGTACGCGGTTGACAGGGAGCCTGAGTGGAGCGAGGCGTTGCACAGTTCAGAGCGAGGGTTCTGGAAATCTCGAATCAACACGAGATCACTGTTCGGTTCCCAGTCGTCGGGGTCGGATGGAATGACTACCTCGGTCGCGGCAATCTCGAGGGGCTCCTTCGGGGGGAGCCTCGGCAAGACACTCTGGCGAAGAACAGGCAGCCATCCGTCGTAGCGCGGGGTCTTCTCGCATTCCGCCATGAACGTCTTCAGGTCGTGGCGCAGCGGCACCAGCGATGCACGCTTCTCGAGTTCCTCACGCTCCACGTGGTGCCGCGCCAGCACGGCCAGAGCGAAATCACCGTCGCTCGTGCCCTCCCGCACCAAGGCGATGAGTTCCTCGACCGCCTCGTCGAAGCGACATTCAGCAAGCAACAGGCGCGCCAGGCGCAGGCGTTCCTGGCTCCCCGCCGCGCTCACTGCGGCCCGAATCTCATCGAGCGTCTTCTCACCGAACGCATAGGCAAGCAACGCCTGCTGAGCCCGCAGCGGCGCGTTCGCCCCAACTTCCACACTGCGCAACGCGCTCCAATGGGTCTCGAGTTCCTTCTGCCGCTTGATGGCTTGGGCCGTCAGCGCTTCCAGACTGCCGCACTCCTTCAGGCTGAGGTCATAACGAGCAAGTTCGTAGGGCGGGCGCACTGGTTCCCGAGCCGGCACGATGTCGTCAGCAAGGGCTGTCAGCCGTTGGGTGTCTGTCTGTGGTGTCCCGGCGCCGCAGGACCATACAGTGCAGCCGGCGAGGATGCAGATGAGGATTCGGGATAGTACGAGCGCGGGACGCTTCCGATGAAGTAGCATTGGACTCCTTCTTTGTGGTTCCCATGAAGTAAACGAATGAGGCTTCGATTTCCGGCAATAGGAATCGAGCAGACAGATGGCAGACACGGTTGGCTCTCCCGGCAAAGGGTCCGCGGCGAAGGCGGAGTGTGGACCGTCAACCGATGATCTTGTCCAACTGGTCCAGCCTGTAGCCGCTCGCCAGGATGACGTCCCGCAACGCGTACCTGCCAAGCCCCAGAGCGATCGTCTTCTTGCGGCGGTCCAACGTTTCGAGGCCAAAAAGAATGATCGCGCAGGTGCGGATCGTGAAAGCCAAGTGCGTGCGGTCGTCAATGATCTGCGCCACCTGCCGGAGTTTCTTCCGGCTGGCCTTGGGATACAACGTGCGCGCCGCGCGGACTGCAGCG
>JAPLOD010000353.1 GCA_026692735.1 Planctomycetota bacterium
GTCGCTCTTCACCGCGCTGGGCTATTATGAAGTCGTCAGCGACAGCCTCATTGACCCGCGGTGGCCGGCGCCGGCGGTGTGGACCGCCAGGACGCCGCTGCTGCTGGATCGCGGCAGCGTGTTGCGCGAAGACCGGGGGGCGTTGCGCAACAGCCTGCTGGCGTCCCTGCTGAACGTGCGGCGCTACAACCAGGACCAGCGCACGGGCGAAGCGCGGCTGTTTGAGCTGGGCAACGTGTTCCTGCCGGGGCAGAGCGCTCAGCCGGAAGAACGCCACGTGCTCGGCTTGCTCGATGACCGTGGCTTCCAGGCCCTTGCGGACGCAGTGCTGCGCCTCGGCGAGGCGCTCGAGTTGGAGGACGCCCATCTGAAGCTGTCCGCGCCGAGTGGTGGCCCGCCGCCGTTCCTGCACGGCGGCCAGGCCTGCCACGTGCTGCGCGTGCGAGTGATGCCCGGCAACGAACGGGCCGAGGACGTGGTGGGGTGGCTTGGCCTGGTCAGCGCGGAACTCCAGAACGCGTTCGATCTGCGCAAGCCCGCGGCAATGTGCGAGCTGGACATGAGCAAGCTTGCGCTCCTGCCCAGCGGGCCGCGGCGGTATGCCGATCCTCCTGCGTACCCCGAGATCGTGCGCGACATCGCCATGGTGGTTGACGAAGCCGTCACGTGGGGGGAGATCCGGGCGTTCGCGCGCAAATGGACGGAGGGCGAGCCGCTACGCGACCGCAACGAACCGCCGCGCTTCATGTCCGTGTTCCGCGGGAAGCAGATCGGCCCGGGGAAGAAATCAGTGGCGTTCTCGCTCGTCTACCGCGCCGCTGACCGGACGCTTACCGACGACGAGGTCAACGCCGCTCACGCGAAGTTCCAGCAGGCCCTGCTGGCCCATTTTCATGCCACATTGCGGGCGTGACCAGGGCACGCGCCGCTCTCTGGGACCTCACGACCGTGGCGCGCACAAGGCAAAATTTGTTAGATGACATGATAAACAGTGTAAGTGTCACAGGACACCCAAGGAAGCGTATTGTACCAAATCAACACCAAAAATCCCCAGGATTAGGTAATTCTTTTGCGGACAACCTAACCAGTGTGCTATTGTTTACGTAGTTAAGGCATCTGTGTGTGTTGGGGCACGGAGGTATCGGCGATGTTACGCCTGCTTCAGCTCTGGTGGCATAAGCGTAGCCTCCGTGGCGGGAACCGTGCTAAACACGTCAAGGCCATCAACGCATTGGCGCGACTCGGCGACCCGCGCGCTGTTGAGCTCCTGTTGCCATCTCTTGAGGACAAGGATGTGTACGTGCGCCGGAGTGCGGCCATGGCCTTGGGCGAATTCAGCGATTCGCGGGCTGTGAAACCGCTGATGCGTGCCATGGAAGATGGGGCCGCGGAGGTCCGTGACGCCGCGGCCAGGTCATTGGGCCATCTGGGGGACAAGCAGGCCATTCCCGCGCTGATCAACGCCTTGGGCGGGGACGATCCCGACCTGCGAGTTTCCGCCGCCAAGTCCCTGGCGCGGATGAACGAGACGAAGTGGCAGGATTGGGTCAAGGGCACGGACGACGACTTCGTCCGCTTGAGCGAGTCCAATGAGAAGCGCGCGATAGAGCCGCTCATGCGCGCCGTCAAGAGCCTCAAATCGCATGTCCGTTCCGCCGCCATGGCGGGCCTGGGGCGTCTGGGAGACAGAGACACGGTCCCGCACCTTATAGAGATCCTCAATGACGAAGACTCGCGCGTGCGCACCGGCGCCATCGGCTGGATCCTCAAGGTGCGCGATCGCCGCGGCATTGACCCGATAATCCACAGTCTGCGTCACAAGGACCCCGACACCCGCGTCGCAGCCGCCAAGGCGCTGGGCGAATGGGGTGAGAAGCGCGCGATCGTGGAACTCCGCAAGCTCATGGAGGACGATGACGACGAGGTGTGCCAGGCCGTGGTCGAAGCGCTCACCCGCCTGAGCGAAGGAGAGGCCCAAGCCGCGCCCAAGCCGCCCAGCAGCTCGGCTCTTCCGGCACGGCCGCAGACCGGCGCAGCGCCGCGCCCGCCGAGCAGCACGGTTCTGCCGGCCAGCTCTGAGCCCGCGAAGGTGCCGGCCCCGCCCGGCCCACCAGCGCAGCCGCAGCCTGCGCCGGCGACCTTCCCCGCACGACCATCAGGCGTCATCAGGATACCGCCGAAGCAGCAGAGCGACGGGAAGCCGAAGGACAAGCACTGACCGCGCACCACGCCTTACGTGGCACGTTTCCCGAACCTGTTGGCGCACTGCAGGACCGGCGGTGCGGTGAGCTCCTTCCTGCTCAGCCTCTTCGCTGATGCGAACTCAAAGGTGAACGATTCGCCCGGCAGAAGCGTGATGAGCTGCTCGTTCACCACCGCCGTCGGGTCGAGTCTGTCCGGGAAGAGCGCCAGGTCGCGCAGCAGCGTGTGTGCCGTCACTTTCACGCGCCACTGCGCGCCCACCTGGCTGACCTCGGCGTCATACCGCGGCTCCGGATAGGCCAGGTTCTTATCAATGGCGAAGAACCACCATGCGCGCTGTTCCCCCAGCGTGGCCACGAGAAACTCATTGGCGGGATCCCTGGGTGAGCCGAAAGGAACGCCGTACAAGACTGCGGTCCCCACGCTTCTCGGCCGCACATCAAAATCGGCGTGTCCGCGTGAAAGCCCTTCCGCGTGTCCGTCAAACCGCAACAAATCTATGCGCGCCTCGCCGCGCCACGGGCCGTCGTTGTCGTTTATCGCGTGCAGCATCAGATGCTCGCCCAACTTGTGCGGCGGCTGCAATGGCTGGATTGTCAGCAGCCTGTCGGCAAAGAACCGCCGCGTCGCGTACCAGAGCGGCTTGAGGCGGCCCTCACCGTCCACCGCCGCCCAGCTTACCACTGGCCAGCAATCGTTGATCTGCCAGTAGAGCGTGCCCATGCAGACCGGCTGGCGCGAACGGAACCACTCGACCCCGGTCTGCAGCGCGCGCGCCTGGTTGAGCTGCATGACATAGTGCCATGCGCTGAAGTCCCGCGGGACGTCGAAGTGCTCGGCCAGCCGTTCGTGGATGCGCTCGTTGCCGCCGTTCATCTTCTGATGGTGGAGCATGGACTTGGAATCGGGCCGCAGCTCGCGCGCCGGCATTGAGTGCTTCAGCGTGGCATGGGTGGGCGGCCCCTGGAAGCCGAACTCGCTGCAGAAACGAGGCCGGTGGTTTCTGTAGGCGGCGTAGTCCTTCCCGAACCAGACGTCCCAGATGTGCTTGTTGCCGTGCCTGTCGTCGAGCGGATGAACGTCCATACTGCCGGAGAAGGGACTGCCGGGCCAGAACGAGCGCGTCGGGTCGAGTTCGCGCACCAGCTTGGGCAGCAGGTCGAGGTAGTATCCCAGGCCCCAGGTGCGGTTCTCCAGCTTGGGCTTCCAGTTCCAGTCGAAGTAGCCCCAGATGTTCTCATTGCAGCCGTTCCAGATCACCAGGCTGGGGTGTTTCGCCAGGCGCACGATGTTGTGCCGCGCCTCGGCCTCGACCAGCGAACGTATCGGTTCCTCTTCCGGATACGCCGCGCAGGCGAACAGGAAGTCTTGCCACACCATGATGCCCATCTCGCTGCACAGCTCGTAGAACGTGTCCGTCTCGAAGATGCCGCCGCCCCACACGCGCAGCATGTTCATGTTCGCGGCCACGGCCTGCTCAAGCCGGCGGCGATAGCGCGCCTCGTCCACGCGCGTCGGGAAGCAGTCGTCGGGA
>JAPLOD010000354.1 GCA_026692735.1 Planctomycetota bacterium
CGCTGTGCGCGACGATGCTGCGGTTGTCGAGCGCGCCGAGGATGTCGAAGACAATATAGACGATGACCAGCACGCGCAGCGGCACCGTGACCAGCCCCCAGATCGAGATCGGCCTGCTGGGGTTGAAGATGGCCGCGACCACCGCAATCCCCATGATGGCGCCCGACGCGCCGAGCATCGGGCTGTCCTGCGCCTGGACCGCCTCCACGCCGACGAACGCCAGCGACGCCGCAATGCCGCAGCAGGCGTACAGCCAGAGGAAATTCCGGAACCCGTAGATGCGCTCCACCTCGTCGCCCAGAACCCAGAAGAAGAGCATGTTGAAGAAGATGTGCCCCAGGGCCTCATGCGAGATGCACGACGTCAGCAGCGTATAGATGCGCAGGTCGCGCAGCACACCGGTGCGGCTGACGGTGAAATTGTCGTGCATGAAGAGGAACGTGGCGGGGTCTGAGCGCACGAACTGCCAGGCAATCCAGACGAGGACATTGACGATGACCAGGATTACCAGCGCCGTGTAGCGGCGCCCCCCGGCATGCATGGACTCGTCTGTGCCCACCATGTACTCGCGATCATACACACCCATGCGCGTATCCTAGCCTGGACAATGCGCGGTGCGAGCGAAACCAAACGCAGGCTGCCGGCGAGACGCCGGCGGTACGGCGGATGCCGCCGCCGTGCGTATCACGCGGCAGTCTTCACGCGAGCGATCAGGAGCACCGCGGCGATGATCACCGCGCCGCCCAGTGTCGTGAGGAAGGTGAGGTTCTCGGTACGAAACAGGATGGAGAAGAGCAGCGCGAACACGGGCTCCAGACAGTACACGACGCAGGCCTTGGCGGGAGCGATGAACGGCTGGTACACGTTCATAAGATGGAGCGCCACGACGGAGCTCAGGACCACGATGACCGCTGAGGACCACTGGAACGTGTGGTCGCTCAAGACGGCGGTAACAAACCGGCTGTTGTAGATCGTGGCTCCGTCCAGGATCGCGCCCAGGAGCGTGGCGAGAATCGCCGTGGTGGCGAACATGATCAGCGTCAGCCGCGCGGGATGAGCCTGCTGGCCGTAATGGTCCACCGCCAGAATCTGGACGGTGAACAGCACTGCCCCGAACACGGTCAGCGCTTCGCCGACGACAGGGATCACCGAGGGCGCAGGCGGGAGCTCCTGGATGGCGCCGGGCTTGGGCAGCGAGAGGATCACGATACCGAGTATGGCCACGCCGATCGCCAGCCACGTCAGCGTGCCGACGCGCCTGCGCAGCAGGAACGCCTGCGCCAGCGGCGCGAAGACGACGACGAGCGCGGTGAGGAAGCCGCTGACCGACGGCAGCGTGTAGCGCAGGCCGCCGATCTGCACCACAATGCCGCTTGCGAACGTCAGCCCCACGAGGATGCCGCCGTGGACGTCGGCCTTGGAGTAGCGGCGCTGGTGGGAGCGCGTGACCAGCCAGTAGAGGACGGCGGCCACCGCGAAGCGCCAGCCGATGAACGTCGCATTCGCCGCGACTTCGCCTGCCAGCGAGTTGCCGGCGGCCGCGGAGAGCGCGTTCCGCGGCAAATGCCGCTCGAAAGCGGCCATGGCGATCTTCATGCCGGGGAACGAGAAGCCCCAACAGACGCAGCACAGAGCCAGCGCGGCCACGGCCAGGCGCGTGCGCCGCACCAAGGCGGCATCGTCCGGAGAATCAGGGGCAGCCAGTGTGCTGGCGGCGGGCTGCTGACTGGAAGCTGTCTCGCTCATCGGTCCGGGGGTTGTAACGGAACTGCGGGCGGAAGACAACT
>JAPLOD010000355.1 GCA_026692735.1 Planctomycetota bacterium
CCTGCAAGTTCGCGCCGCCCAACTCAGCGGCGATGCCCGCGAAGACCGTCTCTGGGCCACGCCGCGTCCGCTGCGCGCTGCCCGTTACAAGCCGCTTCGCCCGGCCGCGTGAGGTTTACTGCAAGTCCGGTGATGCACACCTAACGCATACCGAGGTGAAGGTACAACAAAGAGGGGCGCCCGGAGACTTGGCGCCCCTCTTTCCGTGGCGGCGTGAGCTATGCGGACAGCTTGACGAACGCGCGCGGCTGCAGCACCCGGCCGCCAACCCACATATCCGCAACGAAGACCACGACGCCCAGTTCTGCCTTGCGATGCTCAGACACGAAGAGGCCAAAGTCGGTCTCCACAACCACGACGTACTGGCTGAAGTCGCCGAAGAGCACGTCGCCCGTGTCGCCCAACGTCGTCAAGTCGGTGATAACCAAGCGATGCCCCAACAGCGTCGGCGTGCCGTCAACCGGGCTGGGCTGAATCAGCGGCTTGCCCACGGCGTCAAAGGTTGTCAGGAGCGCCTTGCGCACGCTCTTTGCCACAACCCACATGCCGCTCGCCTGCATCCAAGCCGGCAGCGCGTCCTCTACTTCAACCAAGTCTTCGTAGGAGACTTCCCCCGCCACTTCGCGCGCCACGGATTGCACGTCAGCCGTCTGCAAGATGCCCAGCGGCCGGCCGATGCCGTTGCCGTTCACAATCGCGCGGTCGATCTTCACCGTGAATGACGGCTTGAACAGCCTGGCAATGAGCGCCGGAAGGTTCGTTGCCCGCTTCAGCAGTATCTGCGATGCTTCCGAGCACGCGCTTAAGCGGTGTGTGGCGATCTCCGGCTGTTCGATAACCAAGTCCTGGCCCGGCGCCGCCGCGCCTTCCGCCGTCCACTCGCAACCCATAAGGCCGTATTCCGCAAACTCCGTGGGCGTGCCTTCCGCGCCTTTCTCCGCTTGCACGGGGCGCGGAAAAGCAATCACGCCGCCGTCCAGCGGGATGACAGAACAGCGTGGCATGATGCGCGCGGCTTCCAGCGGCTGGGGCGCCTCGCCAAAGATGGATGCCGGCGTAAGGGACGCGCCCGCATCCGTGGATGCCATCATCGGCAGTATCTTGCCGAGAACACTCTCCAGCGCTTCGTGAGGCATCCGCACGCCGGTATTGCGCTTGGTCTGCAGCACGCCGCCGGCCGGGCCGTCGTGTAAGACGTACTTCGCGAAACGCGCGGCGCGCGCATCGTCAGTCTTCGCATACCACACCCCGCCCAACGTCTTGTTTGCCATGATCGTTTGCTCCTCGTCTGGACACCAGCGCGCGAGCTTGCGCGCCCGCTCTGCGTGGTCCCGTTGCCTGCGCTCCGTTGACTCTGCTTCTGTCTCCTGCAGCATCGTGTACGTTTTCGCCGCCGTGATAACGGCCTTCGGGTTTGCCGGCCGCGTGGTCACGGTCGCGTCGGCAAGCATACACTTGGTCCAGACCTTCACCTTCTTGCCGTTCACTTCAGCCCATTCGTATTCCAAGCCAAGGAAGCCCACGGAAAGGCCCTTGACGTGCCCCTCCAGAATCTTCGTGCGTGTCTCCTGAGCCGTCGCCGCGTTCGAGAATTGCGCGTGAATCCACAGCCCGCGGGGATCCTCGCGCGCCTGCGTCACGGTGCCGATAACTTCCGCCGTATCCCCGCCGCCGCTCAAGTGGCGGATCATCAGCTTGACCTTTCCCGCCGGCACCATTTGCGCGAGCGACTCGCCAAAGCAACCCGGCGCCATGATTTCATCCTGCAGGTCAACGTTGCCGTAAACGGCCACGACACCTTCGACCCAACCGGCCCCGGCGTCGTTGGACGTTTTCAATTGCCCGTCCGCAATCGTTACCTGCCGCGCTTCCCCGTTCATGCCGCTTCCTCCAGTGACTTCCCGTGCAACTCTTCCGTCTCCACGGCAATGGCGCCGTGGCCTGGCACCGGCTGCAGGCACTCCCGCCAACGTTTCCAGGCTGCAGCCTGCTTGCGCCCGAGGCGCGTAAAGCGGGCGCGGCGCTGGCGCCAGCGCCGGCCGCAGTCCCTCACCGGCTCGTCAGGATCGCGCGGCGCCCGCCGCAGCTCGTCTATGAGTTTCACGTCAACGCGGGCGCCCAGGCCCAAGCGGGGAGCGTCCAGCGCGTCAACTTTGCGCGCATTGCTGTCTGTCCGCGCCCCCAGAATGTCCAGCAGCGCGAAGCACGCCGCCACGTAGGCGTATTCGTCCAGTCGCATCATGCGCCCGTTTTTGCGCATCTTCGGAACGAAGGCGGCGACCCGGCGCACGATCCGCACGGCAATCTCCTGCCGGAAGTCCAGCGTAGACGATAGGCGCGTTGTTCACTTCTAGGGGGCCTCCATCTTTGCCAACCGACGCGCAATGACGGTTTCCATGACTTGCTCCTCACACTGACGAATACGAGCGGCGTGGCGCTTCCGTATCCGCAAGACGGTATTCTCGCTGATGCCGGCTAGCGCGCCGCCGGCGTCACGCAGTGTACGTGTCGCGCGTGGAACGTTCCCGCCGGTGCGGGCCAGTTCAAAGACGATGATGGCAATCTGTTCGCCGCTGTACATCATTCATTCTCCCATGACAGCAACCGCAGGCCCTTGGTTCACAAGCTTATTGATGCCGACCAAGATGTCGCGCTGTACCACAAGTTGTGAAGCGAACACGCCGGAGGCCGCCATGTTCCCGCCGCCGAAGCCGCTGTACGAACCGACCGCCGAGAACTCAGGCTTCATGGCGTCGGGCGTGATATTCTGTTTGATGTACTCCCTCTCAGTCGTGTTTTTCGCGCGGTTCATCGTATCCATGTCAATCGCGCCCGTCTGAAAGAGCGCACCGATACGGTCCATCTCCACCGCGAATTTTTCAAAGGGCGTCCGCGTCTGTTCGTAGAGGCTTTGCCCCTGCGCCTTGTTAGCCAGGCTCGATTGTTCGGCGCCGATTCTCACCTTCTCGTCAAACGCCTTCTGTTGCTTCTGTGTCTCGTCACCCTTCGCTATGCCTCTGGCGAGCGCTGCCTTGAACAGCGGGTTCTCGTCGCCACTGGATTGCGCGATGGCCTTTTTCCGCGCCGCCACTTCGCCTAGCGCCGCCTCACTCCTGGATTTCCTTTCGGCAATCCAACTGGTGTCGATCTTGGTCATATTGACACCGAGGATGCAAGCGGCCTGCTGCAGCGCCAGCCCCGCCATGCGCAGCTCGTCAGCGCCAACCTGTATGAACCCCGCCAGAACCTCGGCGGACGCTTTGGCCATATTCACCATGGTGGGCAGCAGAGGATCGAGCGACTTCATAAAGTCAGTGATGACAGGGGCAATCGCTTCGGCGATGGCGTTCCAGCTTCCTTCGGTGGCCGCGCCAACGCCCTTGAACGCGCCGCCAAGAGAGGCGACCGCATCCGCCGCCTTGGGGGACATCACAACGTTGAGGCGCTTGGCTTCATCCGCCATGGCCGCCATCTCTGCGCGGCTTCGATTCAGGACGCCCTGGATACCGTGAGCGCCGCGTCCGAACATATCCATGGCGGCGGAAGCGCGCTCAGCCGGCGAAGGCAGCGCGCGTATCGTCTCTGCGATCTTGGCGAAAGCGTCTACCGCGTCCATCTTGCTCAGGTCTTTGAAGTTGAGGCCCAGGGCTTCAAATGACTTGATGGCCTGTTCATTGCCCCGCATCGCGTCGCCCAGCGTGCGGTTGTACCAGTCCAAAGCCGTGGCCATTTCTCCCGCGCCGGCGCCCGACCTTGCCCCGGCGAATTCCAGGCCGCCCAGCGCGCCCGCGCTTGTGCCAAGCCGGCTGGCCAGGCGTTCCATCCCTTTCGCTCGGTCGCTGGCCTGGCTGACGCCATCCACGATGCGCGTCATGGCGCCCTGCACTGCGTCGCCGATTGCCTCAACAGCCTTCATGCAGATT
>JAPLOD010000356.1:0-1099 GCA_026692735.1 Planctomycetota bacterium
GTCGGCCTTGCCGGCCATCGAGAAGGTCTGGCTGGGCCGGCCCGTCTCGGGGTTCCGGATCTCGGCCTCGAACTCCTTCTCGACGTGGAGGACCTCGAACTCCTCCTGGGCATATCGCTCCGCGTAGCCCATCAGCAGCACGCGGGCAAGGTGCCAGTTGGCCTTCTCCTTGGCGTCGGCACCCCGGTTGGGGTACTGGGAGTCGATGAAGTCCAGGACCGCCAGCAAGCGGCGGTTGTCAGCCGGAAGCGTGTACCACCGCTGGAGCGCCTCGTGGATCACCGTGCCGAAGGCTAGGCTTTCCGGCTGCTCCGGCCGCCGGAGGAGGTCGATGTAGCGGAGCTTGTACCTCCGGGGGCAGTTGCGGTAGCAGTTCAGGGCCGAGTAGGTTAAGACGGACCTCATTGCCTGCCCTCCTGACTGCCGCAAGCACACAGCCCTTCCACGCGACGGACGTGGACGCGGCCGGAACCGAACTCACGCAGGATGAAGGCGGTGAAGATGGCGTTGACGGCCTGACCGACGTCGGTCGAAGCGTCCACGACGATGACGCGGATGGCCTCGTCCGTTTCGCAGGCAAAGTCCAGGCGAACCCGCGTAGCGCCAAAGAGACCCTTGGCCGCCAGGATCGACAGCACCAGCGTGTCTCCGGCGTCACGCAGGTCCACCCAGTCGGCGAACTTGTACCTGTATGCTTGATCGAACATGTCGCGTCCTTTCCGGCCGGGTCAATCTGGATTTCGGCCGATGGTTACCTATGCCGTCCGCGCGCGAGCTGCCCGCCGAGGGTCAAATTTTCGTGAGTCCGGCCTTCTCAAAGTGCTCCCGGATCGCCTCCAACGCGTTGTGGACCTGCCGGCGCGAGATGCCCAACTCGCGTGCGATGGCCGCCTCCGTGGCGGTCACTCGCCGGATGGCGATTTCCCGAAGACGCGGGGGCAACTCCGCAAGCAGACGCCGCGTGTCGGACGCGAGCTCGGCTCGTTCCTGGTCGGGTGTAGGATCGCCGCCGGTTCGGCGACAACCGTCAGCCTCGTCAAGGATGTCCGCCAGCGACCGCGTGCCGCGCTCGCTGCGGAACAATGCCTCTTCCAGCGAC
>JAPLOD010000356.1:1123-9034 GCA_026692735.1 Planctomycetota bacterium
GACCGGGAATGGAAGCCGTCGGCGCGCTTGAGCCGCCGGCGGTCCCGCAGGATCATCGCGACGGCCGAGTCCACCACGCGGTCGATGAACGTGTTTACGCATCCGCGGGATGGGTCGAAGTTATGGGCCTGTTTGAGGACGTGGACCGCCAGGTCCTGCTCGAGGTCGAATCGCTCGGAAGGGCTGAAGCCGATGTGCCCCGTGAGCTGGCGGGCCTTAACCTGGAGCAACTGCTTGACGTAGTCCGTGGTGAGGGCTGCGTGAACCGGATGGACACCCATGGCTGCCTCCGTGGACCGGAGGCGGAAGGTTGGGTGTCAGCCGAAGTGGGCGCAGACCTTCCGCGCCACCCTGTAGCCGCGTAAAAAAACGGAGGGTGTGGATATCGCTTCGGCGACACCCAACACCCTCCGCATCGCGGTCAGTATGTTGGCGGGTCTGCTATTTCAGATTGTCTTGCTGCTCTCGTCACCCGGCGATTGCGCCGGCGGGACGTACCGCTATTCAATCGTGATGTCGGCGGGCAGGCCGTCGGACACCTCGATCATCACGGTGCCATTGACAAACTCATCCATGAAGTCGAACAAGTTCATCACCGGTTCCTTGAGGATGAAATCCCCAGTTGGGACCTCCAACCGGCGATGCCGGGGCCCCGTAAGCTTGTGGCGGCGCCGTTTCCTCGGCGCCGGTTTGGGCAAGGGCTCGCGATTGGACACCACCAGGTGCTTGATCCAGCCCCAACCGAGATCCTGCATCTCCTCCACCAGCCACTGGCGCTGGGCAGAAAGCTGCGACTTACGCATAACACGTCTACGATCAGATGGCTTATCACTCATGGGAGTTCCCCTTCCACACAAATAGTTCAGTTCATAATGTATTCATTGCTGCAGAATTGCGCGACGGAATATGACGTGGCGGTGACGACGGCCACGTCCATGCGACTGTCGTCGACATATTGCCACATCCGCCCGGGCGTTCAAAGAACCCGTCAAGACGTTTTCTTGTTCCGCTCGGGCGACCATGCCGCAACAGGCCATGCCCTCGGCGGTTCCATCCGTGCAGCCGCGGGCAAGATTTTTTTGTCAACAGGTCTGGCCAAAGTCCCGCGCCGTACCGCCCGCCTCAACAGGCCGATGGCGGCCAGGAACCTGTCGCGGCATGCTTGCTTGACAAGTCGTTTCGCTTCAAGGAATAAGAGGGCAAGAAGCCTGGGTAGACCGCGGGTCGGAACGATGTTCGATTCGGACCCGCCCAACGACGAATAGTGTATCACGGGGTGCCTCCCGCAAGGGTCCAGTCGGCCCACTACCATCCTCTTGTCCTGTTCCCCCAGGGCCAAGCAGGCGGGTTTCGCTGGACGGAGAATATGTTAGCATACTGTTCGGTATTGTCAAGATGTTTTCTAAATAAATAACAAGAAAACAAGTGTGCTTCGATATTAATAGGCTGACGCGGGCCGCATCCGACTTAAGTTATTATTTCGCTGTTAATTATGACCCGGTAGAGCTTCGTTTCGCATGGCCGGCCACGCCGCCCGCTGTTCTCCCCAGTCCGCCATCGTCGTCAACGACCGGAGCATCCGTTCATGGATGCGGTCGCATCCCTTGACCGGCGGCAGGAACAACAGGCCCTCCTGTATGTCTGGCGCCAGGTGCAGCAGGTTCAGGATCTGCGTCATACGCGGCTGGGTGACGTGAGCCAGGCGGCCAACGCAGGGCTCCTATCCCCCGGTTGAGGTAGCGGCCCTCTTGCTCTTCTTCACTTGTCCTCCCGTGAAGTCCGGCAAGGCCTCGACGGCGCCGGCCACGTCGAGCAGGACCGGGTCGGTGTAGTAGTTCATCGTCAGCTCGATCCGGCTGTGGCGCATCGCGGCCATTGCAGTCCGAGGATGCACGCCCGCGGTGGACAAGTGGGTGCCGAAGGTGTGGCGTAGGGCGTGTATGTCAACGACGCGCCCGCGCGGGTCGGTCTTGCCGATGCCCGCTGCCTGCAGGTCCGCATCGAAGACACGGATTCTCGGTGCCCGGCGGAAGAGCTTCATGCCCGGCGGCAACTCGGCGCCTCGCGTGGTAAAGAAGGCTCGCAGTTCGGCAACCACGTCCTGTCGCAACGGAATGCTGGCACCCTTGCCGCTCTTGGCGTCCTTGGCCGACAGGTCGATGTACGCGCGTGGCACGGCGTCGAGGTGGATACGCCCGACGGTCAAGCTGACGAGCTCCTTGCGCCGCAGGCCCGTCGAGACGGCCAGGAGGTAGAATAAGGCCCGCTCCTGCCCGAGCAGCTGGAGTTTCTCCAAACGTTCGGGATCCTGCCCAAGCTTCTTCAGTCCTCGCTGATAGCAGGCGTCGAAGTTTTCCGGCGTCAGGGTCGTGAAGGTCCACGAGCTACGCCCGCACCGGTCCTCTTCAGGAAGCGGGGCGCTCTGCCGTCCCAACTCCGCCACCGGGCGGAGACGGGCCGCCTGCAGCAGTGCGGCGACTTCGTCGACGGTCAGCGCCCGACGAACGTGCCGGCGGTCGCTGCTGCAGTCGGCCTTCTGGACGCCTGCCAGCGGGTTGGTCATCATCCGGTGTTCCCGGATGGCCCAGTTGCAGAACGCCAGTATCGAGATCAGGTAGTCGTTGCGGGTTCCCGCCGCCATGTCGGCTTCCTCGGCCTTCATCAGCCAGCGTTCGACCTCGTGCCGGGCGATGTCGCCCAGGCGATAGAAGTCGCACTCTTTCACGATCCGCGTCAGGCGCCCGCGAAGGCAGCGCCGGTAGTGCTCCGACACCCGCCGGCCGCGGACCCGCTTCGCTTCGAGATGAACCAGGTAGTCGTCGACGTGCCGCAGCAGCGGCTTGTCCGAATGCTCGCCCACTTTCGCCTCGGTGGGCGTGATGATTCCTGCCTTGACCTTCTCCATATTGGCCAGCAAGTTCGACAGAACCTTCCTTGCGGCCTGCTCGTCTTCGCAGCCCGTGGAGACGCGGCAGGGGCGTCCGTTGGCGTCCCGGTATCGAGCGTACCAGCACCCAGCCTCGTGGATGACCTTCTTGCCGTTGCGGCTTACCGGGGCTGTCTTGACGTTCCCGTTGCCGTCCACCCAGCGCGCCACGCGTAGTCCCCGGCGCTCGATAATTTCGGCGCCGGGCGGCATCGGTACAGGGTATTCTTTGCGGTATATTGTCGCCATGTTTGTCCTCGTCGTGTCCAACTTCCGTGCTGTACACAGGGCCTCAACCGCGGCACACCCTCCAGGGAATTCCTCGCAGATTCGCCCAGTTTTTCACCGTCGGCCGAGGCGCCGACATTCCGGGCAGCCGGAGGCGATCCATGCGTCGATTGCTGTCGCGCTCCAGCGAACCATCGCGCCCAGTCGGCATGGCGCGGGCATTTTGCCGGCATCGGCCAGGCGGTGGACGGTCCTGGCGGAGCACTTTAAGATGCCCGCGATATCCTCAACATTGAGCATGGGCGCCGGCAGCGGTCCCGCGGGTGCCGGTTGTTTCTCGCTGGTCTCTTGATCGCCGATGGCCATGGTCATCTCCAATGCACACCGGAAGTTCGTGCGATGGGTTACTTATGCCGTGCGCCGGCGAGATGCCCGCTGGGCAGCAAATACGGTGGCAGCGGTGTCGTGTGCTTCTTTGGCTCAGTGCCCTTCGTTTGACCACAGATGACCTGACCTCCAGACCTTATGAAAGGCGAGCTTGCCCAGGGCTGGCATCTTCGAGCCAGCGTCACGAGCGGCCCGTCGCGAAGCCTTGACAAGGCGCGACCAGATTGGTTGAATAGAAAGTGCGTTTGTTGCCGATAAATAACGCAGGAACTATTCGCCATGGAAACTACTGGATCACAAACTGAACACGCCAAGAACGTCTTCCGCCGCCACGGCGGTATTCTCCGCGCCGCGGAGGCCATTCGCGAGGGCATCCAGCCACGCGTGCTCTACGCCATGCGCGACGCGGGCGACCTCCAGACGCTGCGCCGGGGCTGCTACCGACTGGCCGATCTGGACCGGATGGCCGAGCCCGATCTGGCCGTTGTCGCCAAGTCCGTTCCGAAAGGGGTGATCTGCCTCGTCTCGGCCCTGGCGTTCCACGGTATCACCACGCAGATCCCCCGTGTCGTTGACCTGGCCATCCAGGCCCACAGGCATCCCCCGAAGATCGACTACCCGCCGATTCAGCCGTATTGGTTCAGCGGCGAGGCATACTCGTCGGGGATCGAGTCCCATGAGATCGATGGGGTGCAGGTCCGCATCTACAATCCGGCCAAGACGGTGGCCGACTGCTTCAAGTACCGCAACAAGGTCGGGCAAGACGTTGCCCTGGAGGCGCTGCGGTTCTGCCGCCAGCGCAAGCGAACCCCAGTAAGCGAACTGCTGGAGTACGCGCGAATCTGCCGGGTGCAGAACCTCATGTCACCTTACCTGGAGGCCATGCTTTGAGTGACACCGTCAGCAACATGGCCCAGTCGGTCCATGACCGCCTGCTCAAGGTCTCAAGGGAGAAGGGCCTCCGCTTCAACGACCTTCAGCAGCGTTTCGCGATGCAGCGTTTCCTCTACCGCCTGAGCGTGTCTCCGTTCGCGGATCAGTTCACGCTGAAAGGTGCGTTGGCCTTCTTGGCGTGGACGGGCGGTGAGCAAATGTACCGCCCGACCATGGACATCGACCTGCTTGGCCGAACCAGCAATGACGCGGACAACCTGGTGAAGGTTTTCAGGACCGTTGTCGAGCAGGACGTACCGAACGATGGCTTGGTGTTCGATCCGGATAGCATCACTGCCGCGCCGATCACCGAGGAGGCCGAGTACAACGGCATGCGTGTCAGGCTGACCGGCCGGATGGGCAATGCTCGGATACCCATCCAGATCGACATTGGCTTCAGCGATTCGCCTCTGCCGAAGCCTCAGCGCCTGGAACTTCCCGGGCTGCTGGATTTCCCCGCGCTGTCCATGATGGGCTACCGCCCGGAGTCCTCGATTGCCGAGAAGCTCCAAGCAATGGTGGCTCGCGACGTCCTCAACAGTCGCATGAAGGATTTCGCCGACCTCTGGTATCTCTCACGACACTTCGACTTCGACGGACCAGTGCTGGCCGAGGCCATCACCTGTACGTTCGGGCGCCGCAACACACCCATCCCGGCGAATCCCACGGCCTTCACGGCCGAGTTCGCTCAACGCGACGACAAGCAGGCGCAGTGGAAGGCATTCATGCGTCGGTCTGGATCGGAAGGCGTGCCCGCCGAGTTCGCCGAAACCGTAGCGGGCGTGGCCGCCTTCCTCGGGCCGATTCTGGCCTGCCTTGCTTCCGACCGGCCCCCGCCCCAACGCTGGCAAGCTCCGGGAACATGGAGAATATAACAATCTGTACCCGAGCGATCCTTCCGGGCTGATCTTCCCCGACACCGGGGGAACGACTTCCCAACGAGTTGGTCGTCATTGGCTGTGGTGGTCGTCGCCCCCTGCAGTTTCAGCGGGCTTTCTTCCTGACCTTGTCCGGGTCCAACCCGGCTGCGGCTAATGCGGCATCCCATGAGCCAAAGAAGGTCGCGCCCACACGACGAAGGGATTCAGGCTCGACCGCGCCGGCATTGAGCGGCTCACCCGCATGCCATTTCCGCTGGATTTCCAGAAGTATGCTGCTCGACGTCCAGGATGCCCGGCGCACACGCACGGCACCCGGGTCCAGCCCGGCGGCGCGCAACATCGCATCCCAGGAGCCAAAAAGGACCATCGCAGCGCGACAGAACGAACCGGGATGCCTTTTGAAGTTGATCTTCTTGCCCAAGGCATGGACTTCGCGAATCCGGCGCACCATTGCCAATCTTGTCCAGCCGGCCGCGCTCCTGCGAGGGTTGTCGAGATGGACGCCCGCGGCGCGGCAGGCCTCGTCCCAGGATGAAAACCATCGCGCCGCAGCGTCGACCAGCGATGCCTGAGGGTGCTGATCGAAGCATAAGGCCATTTCCCGGCCTTGCTCGGCCCGCCGGCGAATCCCGTTCAGGACATCCTCGCGGCTCCAATACTGCTGCCGACGGACACAGGCAGGGTCGATCCCCGCCGCCCTCATGGCATTATCGTAATGGCCGAAGATCCTGTGGATGGCTCGGTATAAGACCAGATCGTGACGCACGACGGCGCCCGGGTTCAGGGGCAGACCCCCGGCTTCAAGCTGCAGGATGGCCTTCAAGACGTCTGACTTGGTCATCAAGGTTCTCCGCTTGGCCGGCGGTGGGCCCTTGCGGGACTCTGCGGCCCAGACGGCCTCTTCCCACGAACTGAAGAACCGCCGACACGCCCGCATGAGGGACTGTGGTTGGTTCAGCGTATGCGGCGTCTGGGCCTCTCCGGCCGCTGTTCGCTTCCGAATCTCCTTGATGACCAGCTCCGGCGTCCAGTCTGGACGGGCCTTCCGGATGCGACAAGGATCAAGCTTCGCCGCGCGGAGGGCCGGATCCCAGCCCCCATAGTGCGTCCTGGCGGCACTATAAAGAGGGGGGGCCATGCGGGCCACGGCGGCAGAATGCAGCGGCAGATTGTCACACTGGCGCTGCCGGATCGCCGCCACGACGTCGGCCTTGGACCACTGGGGCCGTTTAGGGACCATGTGCAGCAGTTCCGCCTGCCGCAGCGCCGCCCGGAGTGAGCCGAACAGCCGCTTGGCGCCACACAGAATCGAGGTTCGTGATAGGGCATTCTGGGTCAAGGGCAGGTGGCGCTCGGCGTGCGCCTGGAGGGCCAGGATGATCTGTGATTTTGTCCAGGGGCGCCGGCGTTTTCGGACGGCGTCCGGATCGTAGCCTGCTTTACGCAAGGCATTTTCCCACGACCCCAGCAGCTTCTGGGCCGCGTTCACCAAGCCATAATCAGCACGCACGACTGAGACATGATTCAGGGCCGCGCCCTGACGTTCCAACTCGCGAATCCGCCCGACGATCCTGGCTACGGTCCACTTCCGCCGGCGCAAAACTACTTCCGCATCCATCCCCGCCGCGCGCAAGGCATTACCCCAGTTCTGAAAAAGCCGGATTGAGGCCCGGGCCAAGGGGACATCCTCCACCAGTACGGACCTGGATTTCATGGACGCCCCGGAGGATTGCCGCTCCAGGATACGGCGGATCACGTCTTTCGCTTCTTTACCACGGCGTCGGTCGTCGGATGCCGGTCTTGCTCGCTGGATGGCCATATCAATTTGCTTGTGCGCTACGACGGTTACCGCCGGGGCCGTGAAAGCCCGGCCTTGCCCGCGGTATAGTCCATCGGCATCACCTCGGTTAGGTACACAATCTGCACGCCGCATTTGCCGAACTTGGTTTCGATTTCCAGGGTGCCGTCAAGCCCCGTGCGGGTGAGACGGGCGTGGTCCTCCATGATGAGCACGTCGTAATCGTCCATCTTTCGCTTCCGGGCCAGCAGCTGGCGCAGGTCGGCGCGCATCGCCGGCAGCCAGCCGCTGACGCCGGCCAGCCGAACCTCGTCCACGCACCGCATGTCCAGGCTGTCGCCAAACTGCCGGATCAGACGGACCTGCTCCCGCAACTTTCAGGCCGATGGCAAGGACCACGAGGTGCAATACTACGCCTTGGACATGCAGGCCCGCGATGACGAGCGGTTGGCCCGGCTGCAACGCATTGCCGCGCGACTGACCGAACTCGCACGGAAACTCCGGGCCGAGGCCGCCGCAGCCGCGCCGCCGGGGAAAGCGGAACCACGGTAACCCCCACGAACTGCTTCGAAACCCCCCGTCCCGGTCACAGCCACTCGCCAGTCCGAGGGGCAGCGCAAAATCAGATTCCCGATCATCTGATGCGAAGGCACCGGTGACCGAATCGGTGACCACCGGTGTCGGTTTCGGTGCCGGATGGCAGGCTGTTGTAGTCAACTGCTGTCATCTGCTGTCAAAACGGAGGGCAAAAACGGGCT
>JAPLOD010000357.1 GCA_026692735.1 Planctomycetota bacterium
AGAATTAGAGAAAAAGGTTCCTGCCCCCGTTTCCCCACCACTAGTTCCGGCGATTTGTCAGCCGCACACCTTGCGTGTAGTTCTTATGTCTCATTCGTAAAGAATCCACATATTCATCAAACGTCATCAATGTGATTCCAGCCCTCAGCAACTGCTGTTTTTCTCTTTGCAGCGATTGAAGATCACTGCTTGATAGCAGTGACTTCAGACCTGCGACAAGAAGTCCATCAACGCAGAGGCAATTGGCCAATTCATGTATTCGGCAGATTGCCAGTCTGTCGAATTCGAAGACCCGAAGGTATCTTTCGATTTGATGCCTGGATTGTAACCATTCACCAAAAAACATTTTGAAAATCTGAAAAATCGGATTGCGCCCTGGGGGAAAAGCTGCTACACAATGGGGGATGGACGACAGGGACGTTATCCTGAAGCGGCTGGAGAAGCTCGAAACTGAGCTTGTCGCGCTGCGCAAAGAGAACGAACAACTCCGCACCGATAATCATCAACTCCGTAGCGACAACGACCAACTGCGAATCGCCAATCAACAACTGGCCTTGGATAACGTCCTGCTTCGTGACGAAATCGCCCGCCTCAAGAAGAACTCCTCCAACTCCTCCAAGCCGCCCTCCTCCGACATCGTCAGCCCGCCCAAGCTTCCCCTGCCGCGCGGCAAAAAACGCAAACGCGGCGGCCAGAGGGGACACCCGCGCCACCAGCGGCCGCCCTTTGACGTGACGCAGATCGACCAGGTGATCTATCACGAGTTGCCGCCGGCCGACGTTCGCCGCCGCAGGCTCAAGCGGCTCAAGGACTGCTTCATCGTTCAGCAGGTCGAACTGGTGGACAAGCCCTACCTCATCACCGAGCATCGGGCCGCCCGTTACCTCACGCCCGAGGGCAGAATCATTGTGGCGCCTATGCCGCCGCAGGTTCGCCGCGGCGGTCTGCTGGGCCCCAAGCTGACGGGCGTCGTCGGCTGGATGAAGGCCTCGGCGCACATCAGTTATACCCGCATCGGCGAGTTCTTCGCCGACGTGCTGGGCTTGCCCATCAGCCGCGGGGAATTGGCCCGCCGCTGCACGGGGATGCTCTCAGCGGCCCTGGCGCCGGTCTATGAGGAACTCGTCGAGGCGTTGCGACACGAGCCGGTGCTGGGCAGCGACGAGACCGGCCACGCCCACGCCGGCAAGAACTTCTGGACCTGGTGCCTGCGGGCGCCGAAGTTCACCGTCTTCCACATCGACCCCTCGCGCGGCTCGGCGGTGCTGACGGACCTGCTGGGGCAGGACTACGCCGGCATCCTGACGGTGGACTACTTCTCGGCGAATCGCGCCTTCGCCGATCGCTCCGACGCGCGGGCGCAGTATTGCTGGGCGCACCTGCTGCGAGAGGTGAAGTTCCTTTGCGAACTGGGCCGCGCGGGCCTGACTCGCTGGGCCGAGGGACTGCTGGCGATCGCGCGAAAAATGTTCCGTGCCTGGCATCGGCGGACGGGGGCCGACCCGCCGCGATGGCGTCGGCGGATGGAGCGACACAAACGGGCGTTCCTGGACAAGATGCGTCGGGCGCCGTGTCACAGCGAGGCGCGCACTCTCGCGCGACGGTTCGACCGCAAAGGAGCCCCGGCCTACTTCCGCTTCCTGGATGCCGCCGGCGTGGAGCCGACCAATAACGCCACCGAGCGTGCGATCCGTCAGCCGGTGCTGGACCGCCGCGTGACGCAGGGTACGAGAAGCCCTCGCGGAATTGCCTGGTGCCAGCGGGCCTGGACCGCCGCCGCCACCTGCGCCCAGCAAGGCCGCAGCACCTTCCGATTCCTCTGCGACGCGCTGCGGGCCCACCTGACCAACGCCCCCGCCCCCTCGCTCCTACCCATAAACCCGTGAATCGTTACGAAATTTCAGTCGGCACGCTCATTTATGGTGGGACTACGGCGGGTAGTGCGACTTCCACTGCTGGTGACCCCCCGGGATATGTGGTGACCAAAGGCCCCGTCGGCACCGGAGCGGTGACCCTT
>JAPLOD010000358.1 GCA_026692735.1 Planctomycetota bacterium
GCGCGTGCCGCAACGCGAACGCCTGATCCCACATCGCCAGCGTCAGCCGCCGCGGTGTGAGCCGCTCGCGCATGTCGAAGGTATCGGTCCCGCCGGTCTCTGTCACGCTCCGGCTACTGGCGATCTGATTGGGAAAGTCCATGATGGATAATGCCTCTATTTGTCGTCAACTTTGCCTTCACTCTCAAACTTGAACCAGTCTACTGCCTTCACATTGTCGCCGGTATAGACCAGGAAGACATTGTGAACACCTTTAACGCTGGTCACAGGACAGGTGGCCTGCCCGGCGAGAAGCCGGCCGATGAGTTTCCCGTCCGGGGCGTCGAGCCGCAGTTCAATGATTCCCGCGGAATTGGAGGCGTTGGGGGCCGCTGGGGCGTCCAGCTTGAACACGGCCTGGGTTGCCTTTCCGGCGCCGAAATCCAGGTTGGCGTACTTGGCCCAGGAACCCTTTTGCATCGCGTAGATACCCTCACCTCCTCTGGTGCGCAGTCCGTTCATGCGCTGGTAGTCCTCGGCCTGGATTTTGTCGGTCACGACGCGGCGCGTGGCCTGCGCCTTGTCGAAGGGGAAATCCTTGCGCAGTCCGATGGAGTCGGTGGGGATCGCCTTGAAGCCGAGCTTGAATGCGGGCGAACTGGCCGCCAGGCAATAGTCGGCGTACTGGATATCCCATGCCGGTTTGGCACGCCGGAGCATGGGATCACCGAAATAGGAATGCGTGTCCATGCCGTTTTCAGGATAGGGGCTGGGGTTGCACTTGGCGGGGTCCTTGACGGCGATGACGTTGTAATCGACCTCCCGAACGCCTTTCTTGACATCAGCGGGCAGGCTGCCGATCGTGCCGGCCATGCCGGTAAAGGTCTGAGGGCTGGTGTCATATCGCACCGCACTGCCGTCCAGGGCGAACACATTGCGGCGGACGGTAAAGCCCCAGCCCGGCTCGATGAATGGCGCAAGCGTGACCAGGCGCCCGAGCGTGCAGTCGGCGACGAGGTTGTTGGCGATCTCCTCGCCGATGTTCTTCATCATGAACGCCCCGGTGGCCGCGCCGCCGTGACAGTGGTACAGGATGTTGTTGCGAATAGTCAGGTAGTGGCTGGCATCATCGGCAAAGATGATGTGCGCCCAGGCGTCCCATTCGAGCGCCTGGTCGAGGTCGTGGACGGCGTTGTTCTCCCAGAGGTTGTCGCGGCCAGGGCCCCAACTCTCGATGCCGCCGTAGTCGCAACTGTTGCGGCAGACGCTGTAGATGTCGTTGCCGACGATGCGATTGTTGCGCGAGTGGAGAAAGTCCCAATGGTTGTCGAAGGTCAGCGTCTGGCCGTACTGACTCTTCGGTAGGCAACCCCAGCGAAGCCCCTTGCAGGAAATGCCATAGCGGGGCATCTGGCCGATCTCGTTGCGCGCGATGAGGTTGTCCCCGCTCTGGTAGAACTGGATCCCGCCACCCCCGCCGACGTATTTGCTGCAATCATAGATGAAATTGCTTTCGATGCGGTGGCCCTTGTTGACATACGATTCCGCGGCACTCTTGAAGGGCCCATCGCCGATGGTCCATCCGTTCATGTACACACCGGCAAAGCCCGCTCCCGTGATCAGGCTGTTTTCCACCACGCAGTTCTGCGCGTGCTTGTTGAGCCAGACAGCCGCGTGCCCGGACGCGAGCAGACGGCAGTTCCTGATTGCCAGCCGCTCAACGTTCTCTCCAAAAACCATCCCCTGTTGCAGGGGTTCCGGCGTGCTGCCATCCTTGCCGGCTGGAAAGATATACCAGCGTTCGCAAAAGTCCGACCCGATGAGCGAGAGGTTCTCGAAGGAGATGTCTTTCGCCGGTGTCGCGGGCGAGCGACCTGTGACGTCGAGCAATCGCTCGCCGGTGGGCCGGACGATCACGTGGCCGGCCGGCGTGCCGGTTCCCGGCCATTCGACATTGCTTCCGCCTGCGCCAAGGCTACGGCGGACAGGCAGGGCGGGCCAGTAGTAGACAAAGCCTTCCTTGTGCTTCAAGCACCATTCGCCCGGCTCGTCGTGGAACTCAAGAACGCCGCGCATGTACAATCTGCCGTTCATGCCGCCGCACTGTCCGGAGCCTTCATCAACCGGGAGGACTCCGCCCGCATCGGCGGTTCCCTTGAGCACGGCCCGCATCTCGGCAAACCAGTTGGCGCCGATGAACGTGAACACCTGGGCATCGGAATAGTCGTAGCCCCGCCACTCCTGCGGCACGCGGACCGCTCCGTTGCCGGCCGGCCCGGCCCCGCCGCCGAACCCGCTTCCGGCATTAGGGGTCTGCGCCATTGTGGCTGGCTTACCATCTACTATCAGATTGTAGAATCGCTTGTCCTTGGGTACCGGCGCGCGCCAGATATTGCCCTTCCACTTTTGCCAGCCGGTCACCGGCAAGCCGCCGTAGATCTCCGCCGTGGCGCCGGGTTGCTCACCTTTGACGGTCAGGCCGCTGTCGCGGTCATCAAAGGCGATCGCGCCCGCGTTGAAGTACCGCCCCGGCGCCAGCCAAATTGTGTGCCCCGTGCCGCCCTGTGCCCTCGCCGCGTCGCGTGCGGCCGGGAGGGAGGCAAAGGGTTTCTCCTTGGTGCCTGGATTCTGGTCGTTGCCGCCGGGAGCGACGTAGAAGTCCTTGGCGATTAGAGGGTGGCACAGTGAGAAGACCGTCAGAGCGGTAATGAGCCCGCGCCAGCGGATGTTCGATTGGATGGGAGCCATCATGGTTGGCCTGTTATTCCTTGACTTCGTGGAACATCGCTCATTTCGTCAGCATATTGATCACGTCCGCAGCGCGGGATTGCGGCGCGACCTTGAGCGAGACCACCTTGCCGCCGCGCAGTTCGCCTTCCACGGTCGTGTTATAGAGCGCGTGGAGCTTGAAGTTCACATCCCAACTTTTCGGCCACGCCGGAAACAGATAGATTTTCCTGCCGACAACCTGCATCAGCATCGCCTGCAGGGCGGTCATGGTGATGCCGCCGTGGCTCTGGTCCAATTGCCCGACCTGGTTCGGTCCCCAGAACGCGGGAAAGCGACTGTAAGGCTCGTGCGACGCGAAGTTTGATGTGACCATCCGGGCCACCTGCTCGGCTTTGCCCACGAATGCGACCTGGACGGGTTGCAGTCGCCAACCGCCT
>JAPLOD010000359.1 GCA_026692735.1 Planctomycetota bacterium
ACCGTGGTTTGAGCGGGACCCACCTCGGAGCGCCCATGACGCCCCTCGCCCCCACTGTGCTTAAAGCTCGAAGAACTCCCCGCTCAGGGCGTTGACCGCGAAGGGCAGCGGGACATCCACGCCTTTGCGGCCCGGGCCGTAGAGCGTGAAATGCCGCAGGCTGGCGCGAGAAGGGCCGCGAATCTCGAACATCGGCCCCGTGCCCTTTCCGGCGCTCACGCGCGTGCGGAAACCGTCGCCGACGATCTGCACATCCGCGTTCGGCGGGATCACCACGGTGGCGTCAATGCTGTAGCCGCCCTGGGGGAGATGAACCACGGGCCGCTTGCCGGAGAGGGCGCAGGCTTCGAGGATGGCTTTCTGCAACTGCGCGGAGTTGGCGCCAGGATGGACTTCGAATATGGGGCGCCGCTGCAGCGGGAGCGGGCCGGGCAGCACCGGCGGACGAATCTGGAGCGCAGCCTGCCGCTCATCAACCCTGAGCACCTTGCCCGTGAAGGCGCACGGCTGGCAGTTCATGTACTGATTGCCCAGGAGCACGGCGTTGGCCGTCATGCCCTTGCCGGCGGCCCCTTTCTGGAGGGCGATCCTGTTGTCAATCATCAGGAAGGGCGCCTGCAGGACGACCTGGATCGCGGGACCGCCGGCGGCGAGGACCTCGTTGTTCTGCATGGTGACGTGCGCCCAGTGGGTGGCGTTGTCGCGGGCGGCGAGGAAGGCGTTGGAGCCGATAGAGACGTTGTCGCGGATGGCGAAGGTGCAACTGGCGGTGATCACGAAATCGGCGTCGCGCGAGTTCTTGAAGAAGCATTCACGCGCGTAGTAGCCGCCGAGGTTGCCGGCGACGCCCTGGTTGCAGTCTTCGAAGACGCAGTGGCGTAGCCACCAGTTCAGCACGTTGCCGGTGTTGAGCGTGATGCCGGCCTTGCTGAGATTGGTGAAGCGGCAACGGCGCACGGCGGTCTCCGAGACCATGAACCCGCCGACGCCGGCGTTGATGCCGATCTCGGCGTCTTTGAAGTACACGTCCACCCACTGCATGTTCGTGGAACCGTTGCCCAGCTTGCCTTCCCAGGCGAGGTTGAGCAGCATGCCCGCTTTGCCCGCGCCGTCCCAGGTCATGCGTTCCCAGCGGCAATCGCGCATGGCATTGGAGTGGAACATGGCGCCGCCCTTGGGGCCGTCCCACTTGATGATGACCTTGTCGGGATGTTCGCCGACAACGTAGAACTCGCGCGTGTCGGTCATCTCCAGCGTGGCTGTGATGCGATATGTGCCTTCCGGCAGGAACAACACCTTGTGGACCTGCCTGGCGGTGGCGAGCTCATCGAAGGCCGCCTGGAGCGCCTTGGTGTCGTCGGCCTTGCCGTCGCCCGCCGCGTGGAAATCGGTCTTGAGGTTCGCCCAGCTTGGGAACGGGCCGAGGAATTCCTCATCGTAGAAGGGGACTTCCTCCGCGGGCTCCTTCTTCTGGGGCGGCTGGACCTTTGTCGCGGGCGGCGGCTTGGGCTGGGCGGCCGCAACCTGGGCGGCGATCTCGGCGCGCAAGGGTTCGATCCTGGCGGAGTCGCCAGGCGCGTTTCCCTGGAGTTGCTCGAGCGGCTTCAGCATGTCGGCGCCAAGGCCGATCTTCAGAGCCAATCGAGCGACCTGGAGGTGCGGTTCGACCTCGGTATCCTGCAGCAGTCCCTTGGCGAGATAGTAGACCTCCTTCGGCTTGAACTGCTTCCAACTCAGCAGCATCCGGCCGCCATCGCGCACGATGGTGACGCCGTCGTTGTCGGCCGCGGCAAGCTGGACGGGATAGGTCTTGCCGGAAGGGTCCAGCATGGCGGTCTTGACGTGCCCCGCCTTGAAGGAAGCAATGATGTACTGGTGGACGGGCGCGGCTTCTTCTTCACCAGGCTGGGCAGCGAAGAGGCTGCCGGCGAGGATGATCAGACTGGCGAGGAGGCTGGTGGCTCTCACGAACTGCGCTCCATGTGCCCGACGGAACGTCTGCGAATGACATAACCGAAAGATGGTGACAGCGCAAACAAGGCGCTCACGCGTTGCAGTGTGCATCACCGGACTTGCTGAGGCAAAACGCCGATACCTGAACTGTGGGGGACAGTTTGGGGAGCGGCGACATGGCAGAGCAGACACCGGAATGCAAAGCACGGCGGGCGAAGTTCCTGGAGGAAGCCGGGGCGGCCTT
>JAPLOD010000360.1 GCA_026692735.1 Planctomycetota bacterium
GGCGACATGTAGTCGGGCGTGCCAAGCACCGCGCCGACGCTCGTCAGGCCGGACAGCCCTTCGTCCTTGGCGAGGCCGAAATCCATGAGCACTGCGCGGCGGCTGCACAGCATGATGTTGCCGCTCTTGATGTCGCGATGCGTGATCCCCTGCTGATGAACCTCGTACAACGCGGCGAGAATCTGGCCCAGGTACGGGAGCAGCTCCTGCGCCGAAATGCGCTGGCGCCGGCGAATGCCCGCCGACAGCGTCTCGCCCTCCAGCAGTTCCATGGCGAAGTAGTGGTAGTCGCCTTCGATGCCGACGTTGTAGACGTGGACCAGGTTCGGATGGCTGAGCCGCGCCAGGCTGCGTGCTTCGCGCAGGAAGCGCTCTGCGTGCTTCGGGTCGTCCAAGGCCGACGACAGGAGCACTTTGAGCGCGACGGGCCGTTCGAGCGCCGTGTCGAAAGCCTTGAAGACCGTGCCCATGCCGCCCTGGCCGATCTTCTCCAGGATGGTGAAGTGCCCCAGCGTGCGGCCGGGCTGGATCAGTGCTTCCGGTCCGTGATCCTGCGGTGGCAGCTCCGGCGTCCGGTCGGGGGGCGGGTCGGGAGGCAGCGTGGGAGCGCCGGTATTGGAGGCGGGGTCGTCAGCCAGGGAGGCCATAGGCTATGTCATAGGCGCTGGCAGGGCTGGCGTCAACGTGACGCTTGCGCCGCGGGCCGCCGCTGGCGTTGGCTGCCCGTGCGGTGTGCGCCCTCGAAAATTCCAGTGGAATTGTGCGGTAAGCCAGTTACTAAGGGTACAGAGGTATCCGCATGTCCGCTTTTCTTCGTTTTCTTCGTGCCGCATTGTTGGAGGACTGGGGGCTGAAGTCTCTGAGCCTCGTGCTGGCAATCCTCATGTGGTTCTATATTGACGGCGAACTCACCGACAAACGCGATTTCGTGGTCTCGATGCGGCCGTCTGACATCAGCTTGCCGCCAGGGTACTCGCTGGCGCCGGACTACCCCCTGCCGAAGCTCCTGGTGATGCTGCGCGGTCCGCGCCGGCGGCTGCAGTTGATCAGCGCAGACAGCATCGTCTTCCAGAAGAAGGTTATCACCAACCCTGTTGCCGGCAGGAACCTGCTGAGCGTCGTGCCGAACGATCTGAAAGCAGAGGGCTTCGACATCCTCAGCGTGTCGCCCAAGGATGAGCAGGAGCCGGCGATCGAGCTGGTGTACACGGTGCGGCGCCTGAAGCGCGTGCGGGTCAAGACGCGGGGCACGGTGCGCCCGGGCTACGTCACTGAGCCGGGGACTACCGACCCGGACCAGGTCAACATCGAAGGCAAGCTCGACGATCTGGATGCGCTTGAGCACGTCTGGACGGAAGAAGTTGACATGACGAATGCCGAGAAGGACATCGTCCGCGAGGTGGGCATCCAGCCCTGTGTTGACGTCAACGGCCGGCGCATCTCCTTCCGTTGCACGGCCACGGTCCGGGTCGCGGTTTTCGTTCGGCCTGAACAGGTGACCAAGCGCATGATCCTGGACGTCCGCCCGGCGGCGCTCCCGGGAACGGCGATGACCGTGGAACCTTCGTCGGTGGAGGTCGAAGTCCGCGCCGACGCGCGCGAGTTCGCCTCGCCGGAGCTGAAATCCAATATCCTGCTGTGCGTGGAATGGCCCACTGCCTGGGAACGGCCCAAGGACGAGACCGTGGTGCTTGGGCCGCAGCGTGTGCAGGTGCGCTGCTTTGCTCCGCCGGGCGTGCAGGTGCGAGGGCTCAACGGCGCTGCCCTGCCAACGGTGGAAGTGCGCGGCGCGGCGAGCGCGCCGCTCCTGCAGAAAAAGTAGCGCGCCGGCGTGGCTGCGGCGGGGAGTCGGGAGGGTGTCGCCTCATGGCTGAACTCGGCGTCAACATTGACCACGTCGCAACGCTGCGGCAGGCGCGCCGGACCTATGAGCCCGACCCCGTATGGGCCGCTGCCGAGGCCGAACTGGGTGGCGCGGACCAGATTACGGTGCATCTGCGCGAAGACCGCCGCCACATCCAGGAACGCGATATCGAGATCCTGCTGAAGACCGTGCAGACGCGCGTGAACCTGGAACTGGCCGTCGCCTCCGATGTCGTGAAGTTCGCGGTCAGGCACAAACCGCAATGCTGCTGCCTGGTGCCGGAGAAACGCGAGGAGGTCACCACGGAAGGCGGCCTCGACGTGGCGGGGCAGGTGCGGCGCGTGAAGGAAACCGTGAAACGCCTCGCGGGGGCCGGCATCGTTGTCAGCCTCTTCATAGACGCGGACCAGCCGCAGATTGAGGCCGCCGCCGCGACGGGCGCGCCCTTCATCGAGCTGCACACGGGACGCTACGCGAACGCGCGAGGGGAGTCGGCGCTCGCTGCGGCCTTCGCGGAACTGCGGGACGGCGCGCGGCTGGCGCAGAACCTCGGCCTGCGCGTGAACGCCGGTCACGGCCTGAACTACCGCAATGTGGTTCCCGTGGCGCGGCTGCCGAAGATAGAGGAGCTCAACATCGGTCACGCGATCATCGCCCGCGCGCTGTTCACGGGGCTGCGCCAGGCCGTGCGCGAGATGAAAGACTTGATCAGGGGGCATGCATGACCAGCGTCGAGACGGAGGTGCAGCAGTTCCGCGCGAGCCTTGATAAACTGCGGAGCGAGATCGGCAAGGTCATGGTTGGCCAGCAGGACATCATCGAAGGTGTCCTGGCCGCGGTCTTTGGCGGCGGCCACGTGCTTCTCGAGGGCCTGCCGGGGCTGGGCAAGACGAAGCTGGTCAAGACCCTGGCCGCGACACTCGACCTGAAGTTCTCCCGCATCCAATGCACGCCCGACCTGATGCCGGCAGACATCATCGGGACGACCATCCTGGCCGAGGACGAACGCGGCAGGCGCGGCTTCGAATTCCAGCGCGGGCCGCTCTTCGGCAACATCATCCTCACCGACGAGGTCAACCGCGCCACGCCCAAGACGCAGTCTGCCCTGCTTCAGGCGATGCAGGAGAACGCGGTCACGGTCTCCACCACGACGTATCCGCTCGCCCAGCCGTTCTTCGTGCTGGCCACGCAGAACCCCATTGAGCTCGAAGGCACCTACCCGCTCCCCGAAGCGCAGCTCGACCGTTTCATGCTGAAGCTGCTGATCCCGCCCAGCGATCTGGCGTCGCTGGTCACTATCCTGGAGCGGACCACGACCGGGGAGGAGGCCGAGGCGGCCAAGGTGCTTTCCAGCGCGGAAGTGGTCGCCGCGCGCAGGCTGGTCGCGAACGTCCCCGCCGCACCCGCGCTGCTCAACTATGCGGCGCGCGTGGTCCTGGCGACGCATGCCGACCAACCCGGCGCGCCCGCGTCGGTGCGCTCCTACGTGAAGTACGGCTTCAAGCGGGCGGCGCCGGCCGGACTGCGCCACCGCTTGATCCTGAACTTCGAGGGCGAGGCGGCAGGCATCAAGCCTGACGCCATCCTGGCTGACGTGTTGCAGGCCGTGCAGGAGGTGTGAGCGTGGCGCAGCGCGCGACCGCATTGCCTGCGAGGTTCCGGCCCCTGATCCGCCGCGAACAGATCGCCTCGCGACTGGCGACGCTCGCTCCGGAAGTCTATGCGGCCATGGCGAAGCGCCACCGGCCCATTGCGGTGATCGTGCTGCAAGGCGCCTTTGTCTTTGCGGCGGATCTGCTCCGTCGTCTCCCTTCCGACTTCAAGATTGAGGTGGCATTCTTGCGCTGTGAGTCGTACGGCTCGGCAACACGCTCGAGTGGCCGCGTACTGCTCCTGCAGGACATCGAGCCGGACCTGGACCTGCGCGGCCGCACCGTGCTGCTGATTGACGACATCCTCGATACCGGCCTGACGCTCGGCTTCCTGGTTGACCACTTGCGCAAGCGAGGCGCGGGTGAGATACGTTCATGCGTGCTGTTGCGGCGCCATCTCGGGGCGGGGGCGGAACGCATCCGGCCGGACTTCGCCGGGTTTGAGGTCGGGGGCGAATTCGTCGTGGGTTACGGTTTGGACTACGAGAGCTGTTACCGCAACCTGCCGGATCTCGCCGCTCTGGTGACAGGCCCTGAGCCGGCTGTGTCACCCCGCAAACGGAGGAGGTGAACGCCGCTATGGCCGCGCGGGTGAGCGACAGCAATGCGTTCTTCCACGCCATCCAGGCGGGGGTGCGCGCCAACGCCGGCAAGGCACTGGGGCCTCTGCTGCGACGCTGGC
>JAPLOD010000361.1 GCA_026692735.1 Planctomycetota bacterium
GGCGGGCTACGCGAAGTACCAGTTCCTCAAGAACTGGTACATCGCCAACCGGACGGAGTACTTCGCCGACCCGAAAGGGGTGCGCACCGGGCGCCGGCAGGACCTCTGGGAAACCACTGTGACGCTCGACTGGCTGATGTCCGACCCGCTGCACCTGCGCCTGGAGTACCGCCACGACGAATCGAACGTCAATGTCTTCAGCGACACCAAGGGCGTCGGCAACGGCGGCGTGAACCAGTTCCGCCCTTACCGGTCGGACAGCCAGGACACCATCATGCTGCAGTGGCTGTACAAGTTCTGAGCTTCTGGCGTGCAGCGCCCCGGCGCCGCTGTTCGCAGCGGTGCGAGGTCACCGCGCGCCAAAGAGTGTTGAACTCCGCGCTCGTCACGGTATTGTTTGTCTGAGTCACGTGACCTGAGGGGGGTCCACCGCTACTTTTGGCCAGCCCGTGCGTGGCCGGCCAGCGCTCACGGCTTTGCGCACGGGGCTGAGAGATACCGCTCAATGGCACCGCGTCCGTTGTCCAGTTATTACCTGCCGTTTGAGCAGCCGCTCAAGGCCTTTGACGACAGAATCTGCAAGCTCGAAGACCTCTCCAAGCAGAACAACATGGACCTGGGCGCGGATATCGCCGCCCAGGTCGCGGCGCGCGAGCGGTTCCTGGTCGAGACGTTCTCCAAGCTGTCGTCGTGGGAACGGGTGCAGGTGGCGCGCCACGTCCATCGGCCGCAGACGGCCGATTACGTCGAGCTGATGTGCGAGGACTTCATCGAGCTGCATGGCGACCGCGCCTTCGCCGACGACCGCGCCATCCTCACCGGCTTCGCCCTGATGGATGGCGAGCGCTTTCTCCTGATGGGGCAGCACAAGGGCCGCGACGTCCACGAGCGCGCCGTGTGCAATTTCGGCCTGCCACAGCCGGAAGGCTACCGCAAGGCGCTGTGGAAGATGCGGCTCGCGGAGAAGTACCAGCTCCCCATCGTCTCGCTGATTGATACCAAGGGCGCCGCGCCGGACGTGGGCGCCGAGGAGCGCGGCCAGTCGCAGGCCATCGCCCAGAACCTGATGGTCATGTCGGGCCTCAAGGTCCCCATCGTGTGCATCGTCATCGGCGAGGGAGGATCGGGCGGCGCTCTGGCCATCGGCGTCGGCGACCGCTTCCTCATCCAGGAGTACGCGTACTTCAGCGTGATCAGCCCCGAGGGCTGTGCCTCGATCCTGTGGAAGGACGCGGAACGCAAGGCCGAAGCTGCCACGGCCCTGAAGCTCACCGCGTCCGAACTGCTGAAACTGGGCATCGTGGACGAGATCATCCCCGAGCCGCTGGGGGGCGCGCACCGCGATCCCGCCGCCGCCGCCCGGACCTTGCGCGCCACGATCCTGCGCCATCTGCGTGAGCTTCAAACCGTCCCCATCAGCCAGCTCCTCGAACAGCGCTACCGCAAGCTGCGCGCGATCGGCAAGTATCGCGAAGAGGTGCTGGAGCACGTCGGCGCTATCGTCGCAGACTGATTGCAGCTCATCGTAGCACGGGCGTCCCCGCCCGTGCCATGTTACGACAGGTAGCACGGGCGTCC
>JAPLOD010000362.1 GCA_026692735.1 Planctomycetota bacterium
CTCTGGTAGCACGGGCGTCCCGCCCGTGCCCGGCGAGCAGAAAGCGGAAGGCGCTCCACAGCCGCCGGTTGCCGAGAAGCCGGCAGACTCTGGTCGCACGGGCGTCCCGCCAGTGCCCGGCGAGCAGAAAGGGGAAGCCGCTCCACAGCAGCCAGTTGCCGAAAAGCCGGCAGACTCTGGTAGCACGGGCGTCCCGCCCGTGCCCGGCGAGCAGAAAGCGGAAGGCGCTCCACAGCCGCCAGAGGCCAAGGCCGCTTCACAACCGGCTGCCGCTGGTAGCGCGCCGCCCGCCACAAGCGTCAGGCCTCCGACCACGAGCAAGGCTGAGGCACTCGTCAAGCCGTTCATCAACCCTGAGAAGGGCGTCAAGGACTTGGCCGACGCCCTCGCTGGCGCCCGGGACATCGTGGCCGAACGCATCGCCGAAGATGCTGCCTGCCGTAAGATCGCGCGCGATCTGTTCCATGGCGAAGGCAAGTTCACCACCAAGGCCCGCGAAAACGTTGATCTTTCCAAGGGCAAGTACGCCGCGTTCGCCGGCGTGTCCGAGCCGCTCGCCAAAGTGTCCGCGCACCGCCTCCTGCTGGCGCTGCGCGGCGCGGCCGAAAAGCAGCTCACCGTGGCGCTCGAGCCGCCCCGCGGGAAAATCCTGCAGCAGCTCAAGGCGAAGATCCTCATTAACCCGGACGCGGCGCTGCGGCCCGAACTGGTCCTCGGCATCGAGGAGTGTTTCGACAGGCTTCTCGGCCCGGCGCTGGACAATGAGCTGCGCCAGGAGCTCAAGCGCCGTGCCGACCAGGAAGTCATCGCCACCTGCTCCCGCAACCTGCGCGCCCTGCTGTTGCAGCCGCCTCTGGGCCCCCAGCCCGTTCTGGCCCTTGACCCCGCGCCCGGCGTCGGCTTGAAGATCGCCGTGCTGGACGGAACCGGCAAGCTCGTGGCGCACGCCATCCTCAGTCCGGAGAAAGGAGAGGGGGAGCGCAAGGCCGCCGCGGAAGCCCTGGCCGGACACATCAAGGAGCACGGCATCAAGGTCGTGGCTTTGGGGGACGGCGCTGGCAGCCGCGAGACCGACCTGTTCGTGCACGACGTTCTGAAGACGCACGAACTGCCGGAGGTGCGGACCCTCGTTGTCCGTCTGCACGGCGCGTCGCAGGTGGGCCGTGAAGACCTGGACGTCGAACCGGCGGCACGCGGCGCCGTCGCGCTGGGCCGCTATCTCCAGGACCCTCTCGCGGAACTGGTCAGGCTTGACCCCGCGACCATCGCCGTCGGCCAGCATCAGCACGAAGTGGACCAGGGGCACCTCAGGCAGAAGCTGGATGAGGTGCTGGAAAGCTGCGTCTGCGAAGTCGGCGCCGACGCCAACACGGCCAGCGCCGCGCTCTTACGCCACGCCGCCGGCCTGAACCTCGCTCTGGCCACCGCCCTGGTCGAGACGCGGAAAGCCAAGGGCCCCTACAAATCCCGCGAAGAGCTGCGCGAGGTCCCCGGGGCCGACGCGAAGGCGTTCGAACAGTGCGCCGGCTTTGTCCGCGTCTCAGGCTCCGCCAACCCGCTCGACACCACCGCGATCCATCCCGAAGCCTACAGCATGGTTGAGGCGCTGGCCGCTTCGCTGAACAGCACCGTCAAAGACCTGATGGGTAACGCGGATCCTCTCAGCAAGCTGGACCTCGCGAAGCTCCGCAATGAGCAGTGTGGCGACTTCACGCTGCGCGATATTGTCGAAGAGCTCAAGCACCCCAACCGCGACGTGCGCGGCGCATACGTCACGCCCGAGTTCAGCCCGGATGTGCGCGACATCGCCGACCTGAAAGAGGGCATGATCCTGAACGGTCTGGTGACCAACCTCACCGCGTTCGGCGCCTTCGTGGACATCGGCGTCCATCAGGACGGCCTGGTGCACATCTCGGCCATCACGCGCAAGTTCATCCGCGACGCGTCGGAAGTGCTGAGCGTCGGACAGCGGGTCAAGGTGAAGGTGCTGTCGGCCGACGTGGAACGGAAGCGCATCAGCCTCTCCATGAAAGAGCTCGAGCCCCCCCCGCCGCCGCGCCGGG
>JAPLOD010000363.1 GCA_026692735.1 Planctomycetota bacterium
TGTTCCCCATCGTCTGCGAGTTCACCGTCATGCAGAACCTCGGGCCCAACGCCTACGTCTGGGGCTGTCTCGCGGCGCGGAAATGAACGCCGCGCCGCCCAAGGATGACCAACAATGTCTCGTCACTCGCCGCTCGTCGCCCGTCGCCCCTTCCTTGCGTTCATCGGCGGCCTCATCCTGGCATTCCTCGCCCTCGCCGAAGACGTTCACCCGCCTTCGGAGACGCCCTGCGAGGTCATCGTCAGCGGCAGGACCTCGATACTCAAGAGCATCGTCATTAAGAAGGTCGGCCAGAACATCCCGAAGATCTACCACGGCGAGTTCACCTGCAAGAACGCTCCGGGCTTCGACTGGTATGTCAGCCAGCACTATGCACTCCGGGCCAACGTCGGCGACAAGCTGGCCGAGCAGTTCCTCACGTTGGCCGAACTGGCCTACCCCCAGTACGTCGAGGTCATCGGGCGCGAACCCTACGACATCGAGACCACCCGCCTTCCGTTCGTGCACGCCACCAACCTTGACCTCATGCAAAAGGTCATCGTCGGCGACATTGGCCAGCCCTGCATCGGCCCGGGCGGCGGCGTCACCATGCCGCACAGTTGCTGCGCGTACAACTACCCCAGTGGCGGCCTCGCCTACCATCGCAACGACCTTTCCATCCACGAAGGCCTCCACCTGCAGAAGTTCGTCACGCAGGGCATCGGCCCCATGCCCCAGCGCTTCACGGAAGGCACCACCCATTGCTTCGCCAACCACGTCTATGACCCGGAGAAACAACAGCTCACCGTGTGCGTCTTTGACAAAGCGCCCGTCAACAACCCGGTTGACGCCGGCCTGCGCAAGATGCGCGAGAAGGGCATCCTCAACATCGAGGACATCATCCGCGAGAAACTCGCCGGCGAATGGTACGCCAGCGCCATCACGCTCTACACGGCGTTCTCTTGGAGCGATCCTGAGCGCCTGATGAAGTGGCGCATCTGGCGTGACGAACTCTTCCGTGCCCGCGTCAGCGGCGAAGCCCTCAGCACGCTCGACATGGACATCATGCTCAAGCTGCACGGCGGCTCCCTGGACGGCCTCAATCAGCAGTGGCAGACCTGGCTCAAGGAGCGCCAGAACACCTTCACGCATGTGGACTGGGGCTGGGAGCAGTGGGGCGACACGCTTCAAACCTACGGCTGGCCCTGGGACAAAAAGTACTTCTCTCAGATGGATATCAACTGTGTTCTCAACAGGAAGCTCGCGCCCGATCCTCTGCGCCTCGACTATCCCCGCGCCCCCAAATCGCCCCTCGTGGGCGCGCTGGCTCTCGGCGTGGACGAACCTTCCATCGGCTGCGTGGTGGATTTCAAACGCGCCAAGGACGAGGGCTGGGCGGGCCTCGGCCTTGATGTTCAGGGGCGCAACCTGCTCCGCGTCGTCGTTGAGAAGAACAAGACACTGGTCCTCGATGGCACGCTCCTGAAGCTCCAGGCCGGCCGCAAAGACGTCCCCTTCCCGCCTGAACTCCTGGCCGAAGCGAAAGCCACCGGCGGTGCCGGTTTCCGCATTGGCCGCGTGGGTCTCACCGTCAGGGTCGCCAAGGCCGCGCTCGAAGTCACTGTCCGCGCCGGCCGGCCGGGCCGGTTGCCGGATGAGGCGGAGCCGTTCCAGGCTCCCGCCACTTCGCTCTTCTCAGTCGCGACGCCAGGCACGAGATCATCCCTTACATTGACGACCAGCCCCCGCCCGCGCCCGACCTTTCCAAGCCTGCGCCTGCCAACCGGTGGCGCTTCGCGGGCGACAAGGAAACCTACAGGCTCTACCGCGCCGCGTGGAAGCTGGGCGACAAGGCTCCGCCCTCCCTCGTCGCTCTTCGCAACAAGATGGTCGCCGCCATGGACAAGGACCCCGCGGCCCAGCAGGAGGCGCTCACGGCATACCAGGACCAGCTCCCCAAGGTCCTGCAGGACGTCCGCGCCGCAGCTCTCCCGGAAGCGAAGACGGCCTTGGTCGAATTGAGCGGCGCGTCGCTCTCTCTGCGCCTGGAATCGGACCCTGCGACGGGCAAACCCGAACTGGCGGCGCTGCTCACAGGCGCTCAGGATTCCGGCGTCACCGGCACGCTCAGTTTCGCGGCAACTCCCGAA
>JAPLOD010000364.1 GCA_026692735.1 Planctomycetota bacterium
TGGCGCAAAAACCGGCCTTCCGCGGCGCGTTCCGGGAGAGGCGTTGCCTGGTTCCCGCTGACGGCTTCTACGAATGGCAGCACGCCGGCCGGCGACGCCAGCCCTTCCTGATCCGCATGCGGGACGGCCGGCCGTTCGGCCTTGCGGGCCTCTGGGAATTCTGGCGAGGCCCCGACGCCGGAGTGCTCGAGACGTTCACTATCCTGACGACCTCCGCCAACGCTCTCGTCCTGCCGTTGCATGACCGCATGCCCGTGATCGTCGCACCGGAGCACCACGACCTGTGGCTCGATCCCGGAGTGCGCGACCCCGCGCTGCTCATGCCGTTGCTGCGTCCCTATCCGGCGGAGAAGATGATCGCCTTCCCCGTCAGCACGCTGGTCAATAGTCCGAGGAATGAAGGTGCGGCGTGCGCGGCCCCTGTGGCGGAAGCGACTGAGACTCCGCCTCAGCAGCACCCAAGGGACGATGCGCCTCGCGACAAGGGCGGCCAGCAGCTGCTGTTTTGACGCGCATCGGCGTGGCGCCCGCGTTATTCACCGCCGAAACGCTGAGCGGAATAAACAATGAAGAATCCAAAGCTCAAAACCCAAACTTGGGTGGTCTCATTTTTCATTTTGAATTTTGCATTTTGCATTTCGCTCGGAATGTCTACGTTAGTGCTCTGTGCGACGAAATCGTTGATGGAGGGGTCTGCTTTGTTCGCGAGTTCGACGTGGAAGCCGCTGGCCCTGCTCGGCATGCTGACCTGCGCTCTTGCTGTTCCGCTTGTCGGGGCGGAGAAGGGCGATGAGGGCGACGAACGGCGCGCGCCGGTGGAACGCGGCCCCGACGGTCTGCCCAAGTACCGCCATCCTTACACTGACGGCCTGTATTCCACCGTCACGGCCATGAACACGTTCCCTGACCTGACGGTGGAGAAGCAGAAGAAGATCAAGCTGAAGGTGCCCGGCTTCCGCAAGGACGTTCCGGTCTATGCTTGCCTGCAGAGCTACCGCGCCCCGCTGGTGGTCATCCTCCTGGGCGTGGACGGCAAAGTTGACGGCCCCTGGGGCGGGCTTTTCCCCTACTGGTACGACCAGTACAACTACCACGTCCTCACCTTCGACAGCACGTTCACGCCGCAGTATCCGGAGATCTCGGGCCAGGGCGTGGTGGGCAATTTCGATGCCGAGGCCGATCAGGTCGCCGCCGTGATCGCGGCCTATCTGCAGACCGATGACGCCAAGCGCTTCGTGACTCAGGTCGGCGTGCTGGGGATGAGCTTCGGCGGCTCGCAGGCCCTGCTCCTGGCGGCCAAAGCCAAGGCGGGCAAGCTGCCCTTCGAACTCTCCGGCTGTCTCGCGCTCTCTCCGCCGGTGAGCATGCGCACCGCCGCCCGGACCGTGGATCGCTTCTTCACGGAAGACCGCTGGGAGACCACGATGATCGAGCTGGCCAAGCGTTTCGGCGCGCACATGCCGGTGGCCGAAGGCCAGAAGATTCCCTTCAGCCCGACCGAAATGCGCGCCGCCATCGGCTTCGTCTTCCGTGACGGCCTGATGAAAGTGGTCGAGCGCAACGATCGCTTCTACAAACTCAAAGTGCTGCCCGGCGAGGACAGCGGCGAGAACCGCGAAACGTATGCCGAGGCCACCGGCTTTGAGCGCTTCATGGAAAAGTTCACGTTCCCCTACTGGCAGAAGAAGGGCGCCGTCAAGACTTCCGACGAACTGTGGGACATGACCGACCTGGCCAAGGTCCTCCCGCGCCTGCCCGACTGCACCGAAGCCATCGTCACGGCCAACGATCCCTTCAACTCGCCGGAAGAACTGGCCGCGGCCCAGGCTGCCGACGTCAACAAGCGTCTCACCGTCCTGCCTGTTGGCGGGCACCTCGGTTACATCGCCTCTGACTGGATGCTGGTCAAGGCGCTCCGTATCTTCGGCGGCAAGGCGAAGCGGCCGGCCAGCGAGTTCATCGAAGACGACAAGCGCACGCCCGATGAAGCGCGCAAGGAAGCCGTTAACGCTGCCAGGGAGGCGCTGAGCCGTGAAGTGCCTCCCAAAGACGGGAAGCCGGCAAAATGAACCGGGCGCGGCGACGGCCGTGGTATGAAACGGCCTTCCAGAAGGATTATCTCGCGCGTTACAAGCACCGCTCCGATGCGGCGGCCAAGGCCGAGTTGCCGTTCATCCTCCGCGCGCTCGCCTTGCCGCGCGGCGCCTGCGTGCTGGACCTCTGCTGCGGGGCGGGACGCCATGCGCGCGCGCTGGCCCGGGCCGGCTATCGCGTTATCGGCATTGATCTCTCTGCGGACCTGCTGCGAACAGCCCGCTCAGAAAGCCGTGGCCGGGCGATCCGCTACCTGCGCGCTGACATGAGGCGCCTGCCGCTCCCCCGCGCCTCCGTGGATGGCGCGATCAACATATTCACGTCCTTCGGCTATTTCGCGCGCGATACGGAGAACGCGCGTGTGCTCGCCGAAGTTGCTCGCGTGCTGAAGCCCGGCGCGCCGTTCGTGATGGACTACCTCAACCTCAAACCCACGCTGGCCGCGCTTGTGCCGTGCTCGGAGAGGGTCGGGTCCGGGATGAGGGTGCTGGAGTGCCGCCATTTCGACGCGCGCCGGCGGCGTCTCGTCAAGACGATCTGCATTGCCCGCCGCGGCCGGACGGCGGTCTTGTGCGAATCGGTGCGCGCGTATACGCCGCGGGAGTTGGTGGCTATGTTCAGGCGGGCGGGCTTCAGCATCGCGGCGCTGTACGGCAGCTTGTGCGGCGCGCCGTTCAACGCGGCTCGCAGCCCCCGCTGCGTGGTGGCGGCTCGGAAGCGGCCGGCCAAGAGCTGAACGTCATGAGCGTGATTCGAGTGGACAGAACTTCGTACGCGGCCGCCGGCTTCGGCGGGACGCTGACCCACGATCTCGCGCACGGCGTGCCGTCCGCACAGTCGTTCTTCCCGGCCCGCCGGTGGCAGGACGTCGCGGCGCAGATTGCCGCCCGCTCGTACCCGCGCGACGAGGTCTGCCGCGTGCTGGGAGAGAGCGCACAGCGCTCGGGCGCGCCCGAAGCGGCCTTGGCCAGTCTGCGTCTGCTGCGCGACCCGAACACCTATGTTGTCGCGACGGGGCAGCAGGCCGGGTTTCTGGGCGGGCCGCTCTACACGCTGCACAAGGCCCTGACCGCGATCAAGCTCGCGCGCAGCCTGACTGCCGAAAGCGGCGGCCGGGCGCATGTCGTGCCGGTGTTCTGGGTGGCGGGCGACGACCACGATCTGGCCGAGATAGACCACGCCGAGTTCCTGGTCGACGACGGCACCGTTCGGCGCGTGCAGGCTGTGTTCGAGCCTGGGAGCCTCGGTTGCTCGGCGTGCGACGCCCGTCTCGATAGCAGTCCTGAGAAGCTCCAGACGCTGCGTGCCGAGTTGCGCGAAACGCTTGGCGCTGACGCTGTGGTGGAGCGCTGCCTTGGGTTGTACGCCGCCCACGATCTCTCCGAGGCGTTCGCGCGGCTGCTGTACGAATGGCTGGGGGACCTCGGCCTGATCGTGGTGCAGTCCTCCGACGTGCGCGCTCTTGCCGGCCCGGTCCTGCTGCGGGAACTGGACGACTACGACCTCACCTCCCGCCTCATCCAGGAAGCGGCCCTCACCCTCCAGAAACACGGCTACAAGCCCGGCTTCTCGACGCAGGCCCGCGTGGCGCCGCATTTCTTCATCGCTTCCGAGCCTGGCCGGATTCGCGCGCATCTGGACCCGGCCGGGAACGGGATGTTTCAGGAGCGGAGCGCCGCGTTCGCCGCGCGGCAGCAGGTGCCGCGGGCATTCTCGAAGCAGGAGCTCGCCGAGCTCATCGCGGCCAGACCGCAGCGCTTTTCCGCGGGCGCGGCGTTGCGCCCTGTGGCCCAGCAATACGTCTTCCCGGTGGTGGCGGCGGTGCTGGGTCCCGGAGAGATTGACTACTGGGCGCAGCTTCGGACAGTGCACGAACACTTCGGCGTGCCGTGGCCGGTCATCGTGCCGCGCGCCACGCTCACGCTCCTGGACGCGCAGGCTGAGAAGGCCCTGCGCAAGCTGGGCCTCACCGCCGCGTCGCCGGAGCTCTTCCTCGACTATGAGGCGCTGCGGAAGAAAGTGTTGGCTCATGGTGAGCTTGGCGGCCGGCTCGAAGAGCGCCGGGCCCGCATCCTGGCTGAGATTGACGCGATGGCCGCCGACGTCCGTGCCGTTGACGGCGGGCTGCAGCCGCTGTTCGACAAGGCCCGCGAGCGGATCGTGCACGAACTGGAGCGCATCGCCGACAAGACGAGCGCCTCGCTTGGCCAGCGGGACGGTGCGGGCGCCAGGCGGCTGCGGTATCTCTCGTCGTTGGTGCGGCCCGGAAATGCCCCGCAAGAGCGCGTTCTGACAACGGCCTTTCTCCTGGCAAAGTACGCGACGCTGCCGCAAGATCTGCTGGAGGTCATTGACCCGTCTGCGCGGGAGCACATGATTGTGCAGTTAGCCGTTCCCCTCTCCCCCGTGGGGAGAGGGTAGGGTGAGGGGGTGAGGGGCGTACCAAGGCGCCGCAAGCCCCCGAGCGCTTGCGGATGCTGTCTGAGGATCCCGATGCCTGCCGTTGATATCCTCGTCTTCGCGCCACACCCTGATGACGCCGAGTTGTGCTGCGGCGGCTTGCTGTTGAAAGCCAGGCAGGCGGGCTTGCGCGTTGGCGTTGTAGACGTGACTCGTGGGGAGATGGCCACGCGCGGCACGGTCGCGACCCGCCGGCGCGAAGCCGCGGCGGCCTCCAGGCTTCTGGGCGTGCATGTGCGCGAGAACCTTGGCTTGCCCGACGGCCGGTTGCATGACAACGAGACGCTTCGCCAGGCCCTTATTCGCGCGTTGCGCCGTTACCGGCCGAGCCTGCTTCTGACCCCGCACTGGGAAGACCAGCACCCCGACCACGCGGCCGTCGGCCAGGCTGGTCTCTATGCCGCGTGGCTGGCGGGCGCGCCCAAGTACGATCCCCGGTCGGCTCGCGGCGTGGCTTCCCCCGAGCGTCTGCCGTATCGCCCGCGCCAGGTGCTCCACTACAATAACCGCTATGGCATTCAGGCCGACATCATCGTGGACATCAGCGACGTGTTCGAGCAGAAGCTGGAACTGGCCAGGTGCTACAAGACGCAGTTCGGGCCGGGAGGCGGAAAGGGCGCGGCCACCGCCCTGCGGACGCGCCTCAGTGACGTGCGTTTCTTCGACTGGTTGCGCGGCCTGCATGCGTTCTACGGCTATCAGGCCGGCGTGCGGTATGGGGAACCTTACTGCGTGAAGGCCCCGCTGTGCGTAGAGGACGTAGCCTTGCTCTGTGGAGGCCGTCTGCGATAGCCCAGCGCCGCCAATACTGCGTGCCGTGGCCGGCGGCG
>JAPLOD010000365.1 GCA_026692735.1 Planctomycetota bacterium
TCAAGGAGGCGCTGCAGAAGGCGCTGCGCAGCCTGGAGACGAAGCGGGCGGGGCTCGGTTGCGACGCGCGCGACGAACTGGTCAGGCACATGACGCGGGAGCAGATCAACGAGTTGCTCTCGCGCCCCAACGAGCAGCGCATCTTCGCGCTCCGTCTGGCGCTGAAGGCGGGCTACTCCATCCAGCAGATCTGCGACCTCACCGGCATTGACCCGTGGTTCATCCGGAACATCGAGGAGATCACGGAGGTCGAGGAGCGCCTGCGCGCCGCGAAGAAGCTGGAGGCGGCGACGACGGCACTGCTGCGGGAGGCCAAGCGCAACGGCTTCTCCGACGCGCAACTGGCCCACCTCTGGGGCTGCTCCGAGAACGCCGTGCGCGCGAAGCGCAAGGCGCTGGGCGTGGCGGCGGCGTTCAAGCTCGTTGACACCTGCGCGGCGGAGTTCGAGGCATACACGCCGTACTACTACTCGACGTACGAGGACGAGGACGAAGCCGCGCCGCGCCTCACCTCCAAGAAGAAGATCATGATTCTCGGCGGCGGGCCGAACCGCATCGGGCAGGGGATCGAGTTCGACTACTGCTGCGTGCATGCGGCGTTTGCGATGCGGGAGCTGGGGTATGAGTCCATCATGGTCAACTCCAACCCCGAGACGGTGTCCACGGACTACGACACCTCCGATCTGCTGTTCTTCGAGCCGCTTACGTTCGAAGACGTGATGAACGTCCACGACAAAGTCACGCCGGACGGCACTATCGTCCAGTTTGGCGGGCAGACGCCGTTGAACCTGGCGCGGCGTCTGCACGACGCGGGCGTCAGGATCATCGGGACGTCGGTTGACTCCATCGAAGCGGCGGAGGACCGCAAGCTCTTTAACGCGCTGGTGGAGCGGCTCAACCTGAACCAGGCGTCCGGGGGCACGGCGACCAATGTGCAGGAGGCGAAGCAGATCGCGGCGCGGATCGGGTATCCGGTGCTGGTGCGGCCGAGCTACGTTCTGGGCGGGCGCGCCATGGAGATCTGCTACCACCCATCCAACCTGGTGCCGTATATCGAGGCGGCGCTGGAGGCGGGTCCGGATGCGCCCGTGCTTATTGACAAGTTTCTTGAGGACGCGATCGAGGTGGATGTGGATGCCGTTGCGGATGGCACGGATGTCGTGATTGCGGGCGTGCTGGAGCATATCGAGGAGGCGGGCACGCACTCGGGCGACGCCGCGATGGCCCTGCCGCCGCACAGCCTCTCCGACAGCCAGATCGCCGAGATCTCCGAGACCACGCGGAAGCTGGCGGAGGAGCTGAAAGTCGTAGGTCTGATGAACATCCAATACGCCGTGAAAGGCAAGACGGTGTACGTGCTGGAAGTCAACCCGCGCGCGAGCCGCACGGTGCCGTTCGTCAGCAAGGCGACGGGCATCCCCTGGGCCAAGGTCGCGGCGAAATGCATGGTGGGGCTGACGCTCAAGCAGCAGGGCATCAGCGCCTCTCGCGAGGTGGAGCACATCTGCGTCAAGGAGTCGGTCTTCCCCTTCAATAAGTTCCTGGGCAACGACACGATCCTGGGTCCGGAGATGAAGTCCACCGGCGAGGTGATGGGGATAGACACGGACTTTGGGCGGGCGTTCGCCAAAGCGCAGATGGCCGCCGGGCAGACGTTGCCGTCCAAGGGCAAAGTCTTTCTTTCGGTCTGTGACGCGGACAAGCGCGACGGGGTGCAGTTGGCCAAGGAACTGGTGCGGCTGGGCTTCTCGATCATCACCACGGCGGGTACCCACAAGACGCTGGCGCGGCACAGCATTCCGTCCCAGCCGGTCAGGAAGATCAGCGAAGGCCGGCCGAATATCGGGTTAGCGGCGCTTGAGGGATGGACCGACAGCGGGGGAGGCTGCTTGCGGCTGCGGGGGCGATTTTGCCGCCAGACCATGGGGACGCAACATGCGCATCACTATCGTCGGATCCGGGTATGTGGGGCTGGTCGCCGGGACATGTTTCGCTGAGAACGGCAACGATGTCGTGGGTCTGGACGTTGACGCCCCAAAAGTCGAGCGGCTGTCCAGGGGCGAACTGCCGATCTTCGAGCCCGGGCTGCATGACCTGTTCGCGCGCGGGCTGCGCGAGGGGCGTCTGCGTTTCACCACGAGCTACGATGAGGCAGTGAAGCACGCGGGGGTGCTGTTCCTGTGCCTGCCGACGCCGCCCGCCGATGACGGTTCAGCGGACACGCGCCACGTCCTGAGCGCGGTGCGCGAAATCGCGAAACGCATGGACGGCTACAAGTTGATCGTGTCCAAGAGCACAGTGCCGATCGGCACGTATGCGGAACTCGTGGCCGAGGTGCGGAAGTACTACAAGGGAGAGTTCAGCGTCGCGTCCAATCCGGAGTTCCTGAAGGAGGGCGCGGCCGTGGATGACTTCCTCAGGCCCGACCGCGTGGTGCTGGGAGTGGCTGATGACAGGGCCTGGGAGATCCTCAGCGCACTGCACGAGCCGTTCGTGCGGACAGGGGCGCCGATCCTGCGGATGGATCCGGCGTCGGCGGAGCTGACGAAATACGCGGCGAACTGTTTCCTGGCGGCAAAGATCTCGTTCATGAACGAGATCGCGCGGCTGTGCGAGAGAACCGGCGCGGACGTGGATCAGGTGCGCACAGGGATGAGCAAGGACCCGCGCATCGGGAGCGCCTTCCTGTTCGCAGGCATGGGGTACGGCGGTTCCTGCTTCCCGAAGGACACGCGGGCCCTGGTGCAATCGGGGCGGAAGTTCGGGCTGGAGATGCGCATCGCCGGGGCCGCGGAACAGGTGAACGAGGGCCAGAAGCTTGTCCTGCTGCCGAAGCTGCTGGCGCATTTCGGCGGCTCGCTGGCGGGCCGCACGATCGCCATCTGGGGGCTGGCGTTCAAGCCGCGTACCGACGACATCCGCGACGCTCCGGCGCTGGCGCTGATCGAGAGACTGCTGGCGGAAGGCGCGCGCGTTCGCGCGTTCGACCCGGAGGCGATGGAGAACGTCAAGCGGGCGCTCGGCGACAGGATCACGTGTGTGCCGCGCGCCTATGATGCGCTCCAGGACGCGGACGCGCTGGTGCTGGCCACGGAGTGGAACGAATTCCGGCAACCGGATTGGGAGCGGGTGAAGACGCTGCTGCGCACGCCCGTGATATTCGACGGGCGGAACATCTACCGGCCGGATCTGCTGCGCAAACAGGGCTTCACGTATTACGGGATCGGCAAAGCTTGACATCCGCAGGACGCGCGGCCCGGCCAGCCCGGCCGGACGCGGGAAAGCGCTTGTACCGCCCGGACAGCCGAAGGTAGTATGGCACACAAGCCGGATCGGCTGAGCACGTTGCCGGCAGTGTGAGGCCAGGATTGCTTGAACTCCCTGCTAACCAAGCGGTGGCTCATTCGCACGTTGATATGTCTGGCCTTTGCGGGAACGTTGGCGGCCGCCTGCATACCGGGCCTGCGGCTGGCCTTCGGGCGGCACGGATCGTTCTACACCTTCGGCTTCGTCGGCGACGAATACTTTTACGCACAGCGCATCCAGCCGTTGCTTGCCGGCACAACGGCGGGAAACCCCGTGAACGGCATCTGCGATCCCACGGTGGTATCGGAGCATTATCTTGAGGACGCGTGCCGCGGGCTGCTGACGGTCACCGGTCTGGATGTCATAGTCGTCGCGTGGGCATGGCGCGTGGTGTTCCCGCTGCTGCTGGCGGGCGCGATGGCGCTGCTGGCGGGCGCGTGCCTGAAGAGGCGCAGGCCCTGGAGCGCGCAGTTGTGCTGGGCGGCCGGGGCGGCGGCGTTCGCCCTGATCTACGTTGGGTACGACCCCGTCACATCGTTCCCGCCGCTGCAGGGCTGGCTGCATCGTTTTCCGACCAACATTGAGTATGTTCTGTCGGCGTTGACGGCGCTGGCGTATGTCCGTTTCGCGGATGCGCCGGACGCTCGACGGGGCGCGATCGTGGCCCTCGCGGGAGCATTGCTGCTCTACCTGCGGCCCTACGTTGCCCTGCCCTGGGGCATCGCTCTTGGCAGCGGCATGATCTACTGCCTCGCCGCGCGGCGTATGAGTTGGCGGGTGGCGTTCACGACCGTCGGAATCCTGCTGGCCGCCATGACGCCCTGGTTGCTGATCCATTGGTGCAACAGTCGCAGTGTCGTCTACAGGGATTTGATGGAGCGCTACTACTGGGCGCGTGGCTATCACGTCCACATTCTGTGGCCCACGTATGTGGGGATCGCCGCGGTGTTCGTCCTGGCAAGTTTTCTGGCGCAGAGGCGCGTCCGGGTGTTCTTCTGGTCCTGCGCGCTGGCCATGGCAGCCGTTCCCTTCATCTCCGGATTGTTCACGTTTTCGCAAGAGCTGCTGTTCTACGAGCGCTTCAGCCCGTTCTTCCTCGTGACACTCGGCGCAGCGGGCATGCTGAGCTTGCGCGCGGCGGCCGAAGGCTGGCGGGGCAAGGCAGGCTGGCATACGACGAGCAGGTGGGCCGGAGCACTGGCGTTGGGTGCGCTGGTTGCCGGCGGCGTGGTCGCCTGGCGGAATGCCACCTTTGACCTGCTGCGGTACAAACTGAGCCAGTACCCGAGCGTCGTCAGAGATCTGCCGCATGTGCCGGCGTACAAATGGATCTGCGAGAACACGCCGCCCGACGCGCTGTTCATTGTTGACGATGGCTTTGATTGGTCGCGGAACACGCGTTTCATGGAGGACGGTCACCCTTACCTGGTGCTCTGGGCGCCTGACGGCACGGACGTGCTGACGGTGGATGACCTCTTTCAACTGGTGGCCCGGCGTCGCCGTATCTTCACGGAGCGCTTGTACGTCAACACGCTGTCAACCGACGATCTGATCCTGCTGGGCTACCTGCAGCGCGGAACGTTCGGCTTGCCGGTGAAGGAGCCCCTGTACTACAGGGCGCTCAAGAAATTCCGGCCCACCCACGTCTTCTGGCGCAGGACAGCGCCGATACCCAGGGGATATGGTGCGCGGCTGCGGCACCGGGTCGTCTACACAGACGACGTGTGCGAAGTGTGGGAACTGCAGTACGGTGATGCGAAGCGCAAATGAAGGGGCAGGGATGAGTTGAACTCCCGATCTTGGGTCAGGGGCGCGGTGTGGGGTCTGATTGCGCTGGCTTTCGCGGGGACGCTGGCCAGTTGCTGGGTCATTGCCTACCGGCTGGCTTTCGGGCCGCAGGGATCGTTCTACACCTTCGGCTTCGTCGGCGACGAGTACTTCTACGCGCAACGCATCCAGCCGCTGGTTGCGGGCGCGACGGCGACGAACCCCGTGAACGGCATCTGCGATCCCGCGGTGGTGTCGGAGCACTATCTTGAGGACGCGTGCCGCGCGCTGCTGACGGTCACCGGCCTCAATGTCATAGTCTTCGCCTGGGCGTGGCGCGTGGCGTTCCCCGTGCTGCTGGCGGGGGTCATGGCGCTGCTGGCGGGCGCGTGCCTGAGAAGGCGCAGGCCCTGGAGCAGGCAGTTGTGCTGGGCGGCGGGGGCGGCGGCGTTCGCGCTGCTCTACGTTGCGTACGACCTCGTGGTAACGTATCCGCCGCTGCAGGGGTGGCTGCACCGTTTCCCGACAAACGTTGAGTACATTCTCTCGGCCTTGACGGCGCTGGCGTACGTCCGCTTCGTGGACGTGCCGGACGCGCGGCGCGGCGCGATGCTGGCCCTGGCGGGAGCGTTGCTCGTGTACCTGCGGCCCTACGTTGCCGTTCCCTGGGGCATCGCTCTTGGCAGCGGAATGATCTACTGTCTCGCTGCGCGACGTATGAGCTGGCGGGCCGCTCTCTCGACCGCGGCAGTCCTGCTGGCCGCGTTGGCGCCCTGGTTGCTGATCCATTGGTGCAACAGCCGCAGTGCCGTCTACAGGGACTTGATGGCGCGCTACTACTGGGCACCCGGCTATTTCGTCCACAAGCTGTGGCTCACGTATGTGGGGGTCGCCGCGGTGTTCACCGTGGCGGGTTTCCTGACCCCGAAACGCGTCCGCGTGTCTGTCTGGTCCTGTGCGCTTGCCATGTTCAGCGTGCCCTTCATCTCGAGCTTGTTGCCCTTCGCGAGCGAGCTGCTGTTGCAGGAGCGCTACAACGCCTTCTTCCTCGTGACGCTCGGCGCAGCGGGGATGCTGGTGTTGCGCGCGGGGGTCGAGGGGTGGCGCGGCACGGCGGGGTGGCGGAGGGCGCGCGCGTGGGCCGCGGCGCTTGCGCTGTTCGCGGCGGTTGGCGGCGGCGTGGTTGTCTGCCGGAATGCCAGCTTCGACCTGCTGAGCTACAAATTCAGCCAATACCCGAGCGTCGTCAGCGATCTGCCGTATGTGCCGGCGTACAAATGGATCCGCGGGAACACTCCGCCGGACGCTTTGTTCATCGTTGACGATGGTTACGACTGGTCGTTGGAACCGCGCGTCAACAAGCATGGACAGCTCGTCATCTCAGCCGTTGCGCCCGATGGCAGGGGCACACTGACGCTGGATGACCTGTTCCAATTGGTGGCGCGGCGCCGCTGCGTCTATGCGGAGCGCCTGTACGTCAACGCCCTCGCGACCGCTGACTTGGTGCAACTGGCGTACTTGCAGCGCGGGACGTTCGGCTTGCCCGTTGGGGAAGGAGCGTATCACGCGGCGCTCAGGAAGTTCCGGCCAACGCACATCCTGTGGCGGAAGGGGCGGGCGCCCATCCCACGCGGCTTTGGCCGGGAACTGCAGCAGCCGGAAGGGAGCAAGGTCGTTTACGCGGATGACATGTGCGAAGTGTGGGAATTGCGCTACGCTGATGATGCTGAGACGCAGATGAAGGGGCGATGAGCGCGTGTGCGGTTTCGTGGGTCTCATGAAGTGGGACGGCCTGGCGCCGGGCGATGCGGAGTCTGTGCGCACGGCGGCGGACGTGCTGGCACATCGCGGACCGGACAGCGCGGGGGCATACGCCGACAGCCACATCGCCCTGGGCTTCCGCCGGCTGAAAGTGATTGACCTCTCGCCCGCGGGCGAACAGCCCATGGGCAACGAGGACGGGTCGCTGCACGTTGTCTTCAACGGGGAGATCTACAACTACCGCGAACTGCGCGAAGAGCTGCGCGGCCAGGGCCACACGTTCAAGAGCCAGTCGGACACGGAAGTGCTGCTGCATCTCTATGAACAGCACGGCGAGGAGATGCTGCCGAAGCTGCGCGGGATGTTTGCGTTCGCGCTGTGGGATGCGAAAGCGCGCCGGCTGCTCATGGTCCGCGATCCCGTCGGCGTGAAGCCGCTCTACTTTGCGGAACGGCCCGGCCTCATTGCGTGTGCCAGCGAGCCGAAGGCGCTGTTTGCGCTGGGCATCAAGCCAGAGATAGATCCGGTGGCGATAGACGAGGCGCTGGCCTACCGGTATGTGCCGGCGCCGCGGAGCGGGTTCAGGGACGTGGAGAAACTTCCCCCCGGCCATGTCGCCGTGGCCGAGCAGGGCGCGCTTGTGTACCGGCGGTGGTGGGACCTGAAAACGCACAAGCCGCTCGACGCGGTCGAGTGCGTCGAAATGCTCGAAGCGTATTCCGATGCCGCGCTACCACCGTATTCGCCGGAAACAGCCCATCACGCTGTGACGCCGCTTGTAAGAATGGGGGCGGCACGCCGATTGGAGTCCGATGTGCCGCTTGGCGTCTGGCTTTCAGGCGGCATTGATTCGGGTCTGGTCCTCTCGCAGATGGGCAAAAACGTGAAGTCGTTCTGCGCCGGCTTCGCCCAGTCCGAATATGACGAGCGCGTTCTGGCGCGGGCGACAGCAGGGCATCTCGGGTCCGCGCACACGGAGTTCGAAGTGCCCGCCGACGTTTTCCGCCTGCTGCCGCAGATTGTGTGGCACGCGGACGAGCCGTTCTTCGACAGCTCGTGCCTGCCAACGTTCGTCCTGGCCGAGAAGACGAAAGCACACGCGACGGTCGTCCTGAGCGGCGACGGGGGCGATGAGGCGTTCGCCGGCTATGATCGCTACGTCGGCATGCAACTGCTGCGGACGTACAAGCGCACGCCGGCGTTTCTGCGCGCGCTGGCGCTGGCGTTCGCGCGCTGGCGGCACCCGGCGCCGTCGCGGCAGGGCTGGGACAGGATGCTGCGCTGGCTGGAGAAGTGCCGGTTGATGGAGGAGAGCGGCCATCATCCCTACGTCGCGGCGATGGAACTGTTCAGTGCGGAGCAGAGAGCCGCGATGTACGGCGCGGCGATGGAGGAGGCGGTCGAGGGCTGCGACGCGCGGGAGTGCCTCGAGGGCGCGCTGCGGCGCGCGCGGGAGGAAAGCGGCGACAAGTCGCCGCACTTCACCACGGCCCCCGGCGTGCTGCAACGCGCCGATCTTGAAACGTATCTGCCCGGCGACGTGCTGCATAAGGTGGATCGCATGTCCATGGCGCACGGTCTGGAAGTGCGCTCGCCGTTCCTGGATGTGGGTCTGCTCTCGTTCGCCTTGTCTCTGCCGGATGAAGTGCGGTTGCCAGGACGGCAGACCAAGCCGCTCCTGCGACAAGCCGCCGCCAAGGTCCTGCCCGCGGAAGTGGCGCAGGCCCGCAAGCGCGGCTTCGGCGTGCCGCTGGACGAGTGGTTCCGCGGGCCGCTGCGCGAGCGGACGCTGTCGCTGCTGGAAGATTCCCACCTTGTTGGCGACAAGCTGTTCAAGCCGCGCTTCTGGGAGCGGATGTGGCAACAACACCAGCGGCGCGAAGCGCAGCATGGCGAACGGCTGTACGCGATGGTATCATTGGAGCTGTGGTACAGGATGTTCATCGCCGGACCGATGCCGGTGAAACGCCCTGAGCCATTGTGACGGGTGACACGTGAGATGCGGTGTGCTGTTTTCACACTGAATGTGGGCAACACGCGCACGACGCTGGCCGCCTGGCGTGCGGGCCGTGTGGCGGCACGGCTGGAGTGGGCGACGGGGCACAAGCCGCCGCGGAGATTGGCGCACGTGCTGGCGGCGAATGCGGCCGGGCAGGCGCCCGTTGTTCTCGCCAGCGTCGTCCCCGCCTACAGCACGGCATTGCGCGCGGTGCTGCGCGAACTCGGGCGCAAGGTCCTCGTGTTCCGCAAGGACCTGACGCCGCGGATAGAGATTGTGCCGCGCCCGCCGCAACGCGTGGGCGACGACAGAATCGCCAGCGCGCTGGGCGCACTGGCTCTGGACGGCACGCGCCCTTGGGTGGTCGTGGACGCGGGCACGGCGCTGACAGTGAACGCGGTCAGGCCGCGGAGCGGGACGCGCGCGCCGCGCTTCGAGGGCGGGCTGATTATTCCTGGAGCCGGGCTGGCGCTGCGAGCGCTGGCGGACGGCACCGCGCAACTGCCGTTCATCGGCGCC
>JAPLOD010000366.1 GCA_026692735.1 Planctomycetota bacterium
GAGTTCAAGGCGGGCAAGATCGAGTTCCGGAACGATTCCTTTGGCAATGTCCACGTGGCGGTGGGCAAGTTGAGTTTCAGCAATGAGGACCTGCAGGCCAATGTTCGGGCGATGTTGGACCACATCCTGGCCATCCGCCCGCAGACGGTGAAAGGCCAGTACCTGCGCAAGGCCACGCTCACCAGCACCATGGGGCCGGGGATAAAGCTGGCGCTGTAACGGATGTTTCGAGTGTGTGGTTTCCGGTGTCAGGTTGGTCACGGCCGCCTGGAACCTGAAACCCGGAACCTGAGACCTGACACTGGAGTCTGACATGGCTGACCTGAGACCTGCCGATAAGAAGCCCAAGGGCGCCGACAACCCAAACCGCATCAGCCGCCTCCTGGTGAAGAAGGTTGCCGCCGACTACAAGCAGCTCAGCAGCCTCGTGGCGTTGACCAATGTCAACCTCAACAGCGAGCAGACGCTGGAGTTACGTGTGGCGTTGCGCGCCAAGAATGCCCGTATGCACATGGTCCGCAACCGCCTGACGACGAAGGCGCTCAAGGAACTGGGACTGAAGGACGCTCATAAGTTGTTCGTGGGTCCGACGTACTTCCTGGATGCAGAGGACCCCGTGGCCGCGGCCAAGGCGGCCGTGGAGATGGTGGGCAAGTTCAAGAAGTCCCTGCGGCTCGCCGGCGGTCTCCTCGATGGCAAGGTGCTCGCGCCCAAGGACGTCGAGGCGCTGTCCAGGTTCAGGTCGCGCCCCGAACTCCTGGGCGAAGTTGTCATGCTGGCCAAGAGCCCCGGAGCGCGCCTGGCCGCGCAGCTCAAAGGGCCGGGCAGCCGCATCGCGGGCGCCATCAAGGCCTTGGTGGAGAGATTGGAGACAGCTGCTGCCGCTCCGGCTGCGCCGGCGGCTACGGCGGCATAAACGTGCTGTACGTTCCAGGTTCCGGGCGTTATCGCGGCGTCCAGCTCGGAGCCCGCAACGAGGGACCGGCATTGCCTCGCTGGACGCTTCTACCTCCCCTTTGTGATAAAGCGGAGGTCCGGCAAGGCTGAAAAGGCGTGTGCTGCTTGACGCCATAAACAAGCGGCGGTTGGTTCAATTGGGGATTGGAGATTGCGGATTGGGGATTGGATTCGACGCTGGGGTGTTGCATCCCCAATCGTCAGTCCCCAATCTCAAATTGGAGGTCATAGCAGATGGCAGAGTACGCTCCTGAGATCAAGGAACTGGGCGACAAGATCGCGGTGTTGACCCTCTTGCAGGCCAAGGCCCTCGGCGATTACCTGAAGGAAGCCCATGGCATCGAAGCGGCGGCCGGCGGCGCGGTCATGGTCGCTCCGCAGGGCGCCGGCGCTGCTCCAGCCGCGCCCGAAGAGAAGGCGACGATGGACGTGGTGCTGATCAAGGTCGGCGACCAGACCAAGAAGATCGCCGTCATCAAGGTCGTGCGCGAGATCACCGGCTTGGGCCTGAAGGAAGCCAAGGACGTTGTGGACAAGGCCCCGCAGGCCGTCAAGCACGGCATGCCGCGCGAAGAAGCCGAGCAGATGAAGGCCAAGCTCGAAAAAGAAGGCGCCACCGTCGAGCTGAAGTAGGCGGAGCGCTCCGCTCCCCGCGACCGGAGTGTCAGACGCTCTTGTCGGCGCGCTACTCTCTGCGGGCATTGCCGTTATTCACGATTGATGGCTTTGGCTGTTGTGCCACGGACCGGGATTCCCCCCGGTCCGTGTTCTTTTCTGCGGCTCGCGCCGGGTGCCACGCCATCCTTTGTAGGACAATTTGACAAATTGTCCTACGGGCGCGGCTGCAATCCACTCTTCAAAACCTCACGCCCGGCGCTATCCTGCAGGGTATGCATTCCATAGCAGTGGACAACCGGCCCAGGATGTGGAGAGCGACTATGACGGCATGGGGCATAGGCCTGTGCGCGCTGGCGTTGTTGGTGTCCGCGGCGGGTGCCACGCCATCCTTGGCGTGGGCCGGCGAAGACACCGCCGTGGTGCGCGAATCGGCGCGCAAGATTCCAGTGGCGTACGAAGTGGACGTCGTCGTCGTGGGCGGCGGCGCCGGGGCGGTCGCCGCCGCGCAAGCCGCCGCGCAGAACGGCGCCAAGGTCTTCCTCGCCGCGCCGCGGACGTACCTCGGTGAAGACATCGCCGGCACACTGCGCGTGTGGGCCGCCAGTGGCGAGAAGCTGTCCACGCCGCTCGCGGAGAAGCTCTTCGGCGCTGAAGGGCGCGAGGCTGGTGGCGCCACCGAGATCAAGCACAAGCTCCCCTTCACCTACAAGGCGGACAAACCCTCCGCTGCTCAGCACAAGGACACCAGCCCGCCGTCGGCGCTTTCGGACGGTAAGTGGCACTCGGCCGTTACCCAGAGCGTCCAATACGATGGCGAAGTCACGCTCGTTGCCGACCTTGGCACAGCACAGCAGATCGAGAAGGCCGGTGTGATGGCGTACCACGCCAAGGACTTCCTCGTCGAATCCGTCGCCGTAGCTACCGGCGATGACGGGAAGGAATGGAAGGAGGCTGCGGCCATCAGGAACTCCGCGCCGCAAGGCACGGAGACCAGCCCGGCCCTCGCGCTTTCCACCGCCGTCAGCACCAAGGCGCGCTACGTGAGGTTCCACGTCAAGCCGGCGGGGGAGAGCAAGCGGGTGCTCATTGGCGAGATCATCCTGACCGGCCCCGAAGACAAGACTGCGCCCGCCCCTGAAACAGCCCCCGCGGTGCACCTCATCAGGCCTCTGCACATCAAACGCACGCTGGACGAAGCCCTGCTCGGCGCCGGCGTGCAGTTCCTCTATGGCTGCTACGCCTGTGACGTGCTCCGCGACGCGCAGGGCAACCCGAGCGGCATCGTGATGGCGAATCGAGCAGGCCGGCAGGCTGTTGTCGCCAAGGTCATCGTTGACGCCACCGAGCGGGCCTGGGTCGCGCGCATGGCCGGCGCCAGGAGCAAGCCCTTCCCCGCGGGGATGCAGGCATTCGAGCGCGTCGTCGTCGGCGGTGAGATGCGCACCGGCGACAACCTGTCCGGCCGCAAGCTGCCCGTGGGTTTCGCCGGCCGCCCCGTGCTTGACTACGCGCTCAAGATCGAGATGGCCGATGGCAGTTACCCGGCGTGGGCGCGAGCGGAGCAGACCGCGCGCACCATGACCTATCATGAGGACCAGGAGTCCGCGGCCGACTTCCTCTTCCAGGTGCCGCCCGACGCCATCGAGGCGGCCAAGCCTGCGGCGGGCGACTGGACTGGCGTCGGCGGCCTTGAGCTGGACGCCTTCAAGCCCGCCGGCGTGGAGCGCGTGTTCATCCTCGGCGGCTGCGCCGACATTCCGCGCCCGCAGGCGGAGAAACTCCTGCAGCCGCCCGCGCTCGTCGAGATGGGCGCGCGCATCGGTGTCGCGGCGGCTGCGCTCGCGAAGTCCCTTCCCCCACCCCGTGACGTCAGACTGGCCGGCAAGCCTGCGCCCGAGGGTGGCGGCGACGTGAAGGAAATCCTGACCGGCGTCCGCGCCACGCAGTCCCTGCCGACCATTGAGCAGACGGCGCGCGGGCTCCCCGTGCTGGGTCGCTACGATGTGGTGGTTGTGGGCGGCGGCACCAGCGGCGCTCCCGCCGGCATCGCGGCGGCGCGCCAGGGAGCCAAAACGCTCGTGCTGGAATACCAATGCGCCCTGGGCGGCGTGGGCACGATCGGGCTGATCAGCACGTATTACTGGGGCAACTGCGTGGGCTTCACCAAGGAAGTGCTCGGTGGCGCGGGCAAATGGAAGGTCGAGCAGAAGGCGGAATGGTGGCGCAGCACGCTGCTGAAAGCCGGCGCGGAAATCTGGTTCGGCGCGATGGGCTGCGGAGCATACGTCGAAGGCGGACGCGTGCGCGGCGCAGTCGTGGCCACGCCGCAGGGACGTGGCGTCGTGCTGGCCAAGGTCGTCATTGACGCCACGGGCAACGCCGATGTCGCCGCCGCGGCCGGCGCCGCCTGCGTCACGACCGATGCGACGGATGTGGCCCAGCAGGGCACGGGGCTTCCGCCGCGCCACCTCGGCCAGAACTACACGAACACGGACTACACTATCGTGGATGAGACCGACATGCTGGACGTGTGGCAGATTCTCGTCTACGGCAAGCAGATGGCGGGGACGGCGTTCGACTTCGGCACGCTGATAGACACGCTCGAACGGCGCCGCATCGTGGGCGATTTCACCATCACCATCCTCGACGAAGTCCTCGACCGCACCTATCCGGACACAATCCTCCAGGCCCGCTCGAACTTCGACACGCACGGCTACACCGTTGACCCGTACTTCACGCTGAACTTCCCGCATCACAAGGGCCTCGTGACGAATGTCCCCTACCGCGCGTTGCTGCCGCAGGGCC
>JAPLOD010000367.1 GCA_026692735.1 Planctomycetota bacterium
AGCGACGGCGTGAGTCTGAGCGAGAACACGGGGTACATCCTGCACGTCGAGGCCACGGACAACGCCGGCAACAGGATGTCCGCGGAAGTCCAGTTTGTGGCGGGTGGAGACACCGTGGCGCCAACGATCACGATCATCTCACCCCCCGTAGAAGGTGGGACGACGCGCAGGGCAGAAGGCGAGGTCGTGGTACAGGACGTCGGAGTAGGCGTGGACCCGGCCGCTATCACCGCGAGGCTCGTAGACTGGTACTACAGTGTGGCGCTTACCCCAAGAAGCTTCTCTGAAGACCGCAGTTCCGGCAGCGTTCACCTGTATTACGATCTGCCAGTCTCCGCAACGCCGGGCACGCGCCAACTGATTGTGGGCGCTGCGGACCGGAATAAGAATTACTGCGCGCAGTACAGGGATTTCTGGCTGGCGGCGACCAGGATCACCATCGCGGTGGCTGACACGGCGACCCTACCGCAAGGCCACGTCACGGTTGAGGAACCGCTTGGGATAACAACTGCCAGCGTCTCCATCTCCCTTGATTCGGCAGCCCCGGTTGTGGGCGGCGGCGTCAGCCCATATCCGTTTCAGTTTCCCGCTACGACCCTGGCCGGCCAGCACACCGTGTCCGTGACGGCCTACAGCTCGGACGGCTTCTGTACGACGGCGACGCATACGTTCTCGTACAACCCGCCCCCTCCGATGCCCGTGGTGGACGTTACCTTTGCGGGCACAGACCTGGTGACGATCGGCGGGCGGATTCCCGATTCCGCTCCCGACCTGCAGGGCCTCGACGTGCAGGCCAGCGGCGCCACGGTGGCGAGCATAGTCTTCGACAAGAATGCCGGGACGTGGCAGGTGGCGCTGCAGAAGGCGGAGGGCAGCACCGGCGTGAACTACTCCATTGGCTTCAAGAATCCCATTGGTGTAAGCGCCACGCCGGCCTCCGGCACGCAGCTCTTCGTATCCGGAACTGCCTGGACACCGGACTCACCGCCCATGACACCGCCGGCCGGCGCCGTGCAACTGGAGAGCGGTTTGGGGGCGACGATCGTGGACTTTGACTTCCTTCCCGAGGACATCAAGGGCGTTACGAAGCCTGTGACGTCGGACGCGGCCCGCAAGTACCGCGGCTGGATTCCGGCCACGAACCTGGACGCAGTCCGGGCCGTCGTGACGGTGGCGGGGCTGGACGGGCCGTTCAAGATAGTGGCGCAGGGGCCGAGTGGCGTGCTGGCGACCCAAGAGAACGCATCCGCCGGCCAACATGAACTGGCGCTGGGCGGTCTGACGGAGGGCCTCAACAAAGATATCTATGTGGAAGTCGCGGGCACCGCAGGCTCCAGTGTCAAGTCTATCAGGCGCTCGCTGTACCTGGATAAGACGCTGCCGCTGGCCGACTTTCCGAGATCGGGCTGGGAGTGGGGATACAGGCTGCCGGGAGCTTATTACCACAGCGAGGCCACGGCAACCGAAGTCCTGAAGCAGGCGTGGAATGTGGATAATGAGGCATGGAGCGCCATCGAAGAGGAGAAAACAACACCGGGTGGACCGGAGCAGAGCGGCATCGCAAAGGTGGAGGTTTCGTTCTCCGACGACTGCCAGTCGCCCAAGTTCGTGCTAACCCCGCGGGACTTAGAGGTAGATACCTATAGCACATGGGGTGGGCTCGATTTCAACCGCGACAGATTTGCCTGGGCGGCGCAGATTCCGCTGCTTCTGCCGGACGGCAAGCCGGCAACAGGCGGCGGGGCGTTCGATATCGTACGAGAAACGCATCCATGGGGCGAGGAATGCCTTCCTTCTACCCCCATGCAGTTGAAGATCACCGATGCAGCCGGCAATCAGACCATACTGGGTGGCCACATTTCGCTGGTTTCCTATTACGCTGCGATCCCTTCCACGGGACTTATTGAGACCGGGACCGGCTATGTGGTCACCAGCGGCGAAGGCACCACCGTGTCGGGCGCCATATCCCTGGAGGGGAACCAGGTCGGCGTCGTAAGCTTCGATGCGCCCGGCGGGAGGGAGCTTACCTTCCATAGTGACTACACCGGGTCGGAGACGAAACGCTTCTATGTGTACAACAGGCTCCTTGTCGTGGATGAGAACAATGACGGGAAGACCAAGGACGAGGATCCGAAGCGGCAGCGGGCGTATGGCGTGATCGTGCCCATCAATGACGATTTCGAGGCGGGAGCGGGGGACGGGAAGTGGGTGCCTGACCACGCGAAGGCCGGCGCCAACAGCGGCGAGACCAGCCTGCGCCTGGTCATGTTCGACACGAAGGCTTTCGAGGCCGGGACATGTACCAGCGTGACGCTGCAGTGCAGCACCAATGTCCGGATGTGGCGGACCAACGACAAGAGCCAGGAGATACGAGGGGGCGCGCTCTCAACCCGCGACCCGGAGATGGCGGGCACCATGTTTGGGCGGACGCTGAGCTGGGATTTCACCAATCCCGATGATCGCCAGGATTTCCAGAGCATGAACGGCGAGTTCTATATCGAGTGCTTGCCGGATAGCCGTGAGCCGCCGGACTACGGCAAATGGGTCGGCACCGAGGGGTACGAAGCGTACAACGATTTCAGCACCCGTCCGCCGGGCTACCCCAACTCGGAGCACCGCTTCATCGAGATCTGCGCGGGCGGCTACAACAGTGAGTTCTGGCGGTACCGCATCAACATCCACGGCGTCATTGACAAGCACGAAGGCAACCGGGATGGACAGCCGGTCGTGGCGGTGGGCGGACCGGCAGCAGTGGACTTGGCGTCGGGCGCGCTGAAGTGCGCGTGGCCGCTGGCGCGGAGCGGGTCGGTGAGCATCCCCGACATCACCGTTTACTATAACAGCCGCGATGGCCTGAGCGGCGAGATGAACCCGCGGCTGCGTCCAGTGGGCGATCTGCAACCTTTTGCCAGCGGTACCTACTACGGCGTGGAAGACACGCGGCTGGGCGAGTTGCGGAGGCATTTCCGGCACACGCTGGAGATGCGCATCATCCGCGGCGGCGACCACATGATCCTGATCGAGGGCGACGGCACACGCATTCCGTTCAAGCCCAGCGGAGCGTTGCCGGCGGGCGTCACGGACGAAGTGGGCGTAGTGTGGGCGCCGGAGACGGCGGCCGACGATTTCTCGAAGGGCAACAAGATCTCAACGAAGGCGGAATTCTCGGAGATCCGGACCATTGAGCAAACGCAGTTCGGCATGAGACGGTTGTACTATGCGCTGATCCGGCGCGGGGAGAACAGGCAATACCTCTTTGAGAAGGCCACGGGGAAGCTTACGGAAATCCGGGACGGGCACGACAACTGGGCGCGGCTGGAATACGAGGAGTATGGCGGCACGCGGGGCCGGCTGAAGCGCGTGGTGGACAACTTCGGGATCAGTATGCTCTTCGCCAGCACCAGCGACGGCGACCTCACCGTCACGGACGTGATGGGGCGCACGGCGACCGTGACGGCGGGCGGCATCAGCGGGCCGCTGGGCGAGTATCCCTTCGAGCTCAACCCGAACGGGCGCATCTATACGTTCAGGAACAGCAAGGGCGGGAAGTTCATCGTCAACCCCGCGGAGGAGGGGTCATCGCTGGATGAACTGGAAGAGACCGACGTCGAGCAACTGAGACCGGAGATACTGGAGGAGAAGGTCAGCGAGACGTTCGGCGTGGTCAATGCGCTCCAACGCGTCGCCGACAGCAGGACGATGCGATTCGAGTACCAGTTCACAAGCAACAAGGCGGTGGTCCACCATTACAGCAAGGCGGGGGACGAGGCCCGGGACTACACGTATTGCTATGACCCGGCGAAGGACTACTGGACCTCGCTGACGTACAGCACGGGCACGGAGACCATCGAGCAAAAGCAGGGGGCGTCGGACACGCGCCAGATCACGTCGCGCACGAACACGCTCCAGGGGGAATGGCAGTACGGGTACGACTCGGGCACCGGGCTGCTGACCAGTCTCAGCGACCCGGACAAGAAGAGCGCGACCTGGACGTACACGAACGGCAACAACCCGCACTATGCGGCGGACGGGCCGAACTGCATGCAGCAGGTCACGCGGCTGATGAGCGCCACCGACGGCAACGGGGCGGCGACGAAGTACGAGTACGGCGAGAGCGAGTTCCCGGAGCAGATCACGGACACGGTCGGCACGATGGAATGTTCCAACTGGCGCTCGGACGGGCTGCCGCAGGCGACAAGCGGGCCGCGGGCGGGGAACAGCCGGACGATCTTGTACGACTTCATCGGGCGGCGGATGGCGGTGACGGAATACGGCGGCAACGATTCCTTCACGACGACGTACAGGGCGGACGTCTTCCGGCAGGTGCGGGAGATCACGTTCCAGGACCAGCGGCGGACCGTGCAGCACTTCGACAAGCTGGGGCGGCTGGCCATCGTGGACGGGCCGAAGCTGACGGGCGCGGACCGGGCGGCGGCAAGCGCCAAGGGCATGCAACTCACGGACGGCGGCTACACCGCCACGTTCGCCGATTACGAAGGCAACTGGCTGTGCACGCGGGACGCATCCGGCGGGACGGCGACGCGGGCGGTGGACGAGATCGGGCGCGTGACGTCGCTCAAGGACGCGACGGACGCGGTGACGGCCTACGACGATTTCGATCCGCTGCTGCAGCCGGCCACGACCGAACTGCCGCGGGTGACGGCCGGCGTGGCACGGCGGATGACGACCGCCCGCGACCTGCTGGGGCGGCCAACGCTCATCACGCTGCCGGGCCAGGCGGACGGCGGCGGCGAGCGGACCATCGGGCTGAACTACGAGAACGGCGCGAAGCGCGTGACGGTCAACGACCCGGCGCGGCGCGGGCCGACTGTGCGGCAGCTCACCGGCGCGGGGCGGGTGGCGAGCGTGACGGGGCCGAAGTTCCTCTTCACGCCGACGTACGACGGCAACGGCACGGCGACGGCCCGGACCGTGAACGGGACGACGCACTTGAGCGCGGTGAACCA
>JAPLOD010000368.1 GCA_026692735.1 Planctomycetota bacterium
GCAGGCGTGCCGCGCCCCCGGAGACCTGTGCGTTAATCGTCACCGCGCCCTGGAGGGGCGCCGGCGGCAAGGCAACACAGCTCCCGCGCCCTTCCAGGGCGCGCATGCACGGGACGCTTTGATCCGGGGGCACGCGTCGCCACGCGACGCGGCCCCCGGCTAATCTCCCTGGCACCTTCGGCGCCAACGGTTCCCCGCGCGCGCCGCTAACTTGAAACCGCAGACCTTCTACCTATAGCTCATTCTGGTGCGTGACAATTCTTGCACTCCTTGCGTGGCAACGACTTACACCACTCAAGTGGTGCGTTACGTGGTGCGCACCACTTCACTGTTTCTTTTTGACCACCTTTCGGACGGGCTGAACGTATACGCGTCTGGCCCATTGATAGAGCGGCTGTCGGCACAACGTTGTATGCGACACCCCCACCCGCTTCGCGATCTCCCTGTCCGACATGTACCCCTTGGAATCCTTCAACAGGTTCAGCGCCACCGCCACCCAATCCGGCGTCTCGCCTTTCTGCACGCGCCGATACGTCGAACGCGGCCCCGGTTCCCGGTGGCCACCGTGGAGCCGGCCACCCGGGCGGCCGTGGCCGAGTTGAAGGACAAGGCGGACGACATTGACTGGTTCTCGCACGTCAACCGCTTTGGCGTCACGGCCGTAGCGGAGGACGGCGTCGAGAGCGAACTGATAGACGTCGCCCTTCCGCCGGGCAACTGAGAACCGGGGCGCTGGCCGTGGTTTTCCAGCCGAAATCGCCAGCACGGATTCCAGCGATAACGCCTATTGGTTCAGGCGCAGGCGCCCCCAGTGGGTGCGGTCGCCGGAGTTCTTGGCTGTGCCGTTCCACATGAGCTGGCAGCGGCGCGCTTTGCCATCGGTGCTGTCGTCCACGCCCAGGTCGAAGAGCAGCTCGCGGCCGACTTCGGGCTTGACCCCCAACGCCGACCAGGGGATCGCCGCCTCGATGGTGTAGCTCTTGCCGTCAACGCCGGGCTGCACGTCCATGCCGATGCGCGGCTGCTCGGCAGCTTTGGCCACGAACGACTGACACTGCCCGCCGGGCTTGCCGGCGCTGAGCAGAAGCTGGCGGTCGCTGAAGAGCAGTCCGCCGGGCTGGTCGAGCTTCTCGCTGCCGATGAACAGCTCCAACCCGTCGGCGCTCCACAGGCTGTCGCCGGTATGTTCGTTACGCATGGGCGTGGGGTCTTTCACCTGGGCCAGCAGGTACAGGTTCTGATCGTCCCAGCACAGGCGAAACGCCGCCTCCAGCCCCTCGGCCGCCGCGCCTTCGACCGCGCGCTGGCCGGAGATCGTCTCGGGCGGATTGCCCGGCCAGCCTGCGGTCGTGCCATCGAGTTTGATCGCACCGGGCGCTCGCGGCGCGGCGACGACTTTCTTTCCGCCGCCGGTGTCCTGGAAACGCGGGTTGTCGTACCTGAACGGAGGCCTGTCGCCCAGCAGCACGTCATAGATGCCGTGGTTGGTCTTGGCCATCTCGGCGATCATCGCCTTCCACGGACGATCGGCGACGCTGAACAGGCCGCAGTTGCTGTTCTCGCCGTTGTAGCGTTCGAAGAAGCGCCCTGTGCGGGCCTGGTCCAGCAGCGTGAACCATTCGATGCCTGTGACGAAGCCCAGCGCCGCCGCCTGCTCAACGTAATTGCGGTAGGCCAGGACGCGCTCCTGCTGGGAGGCGACCTCCTTGCCGCCAGGCAGGCCGGACTCTTTAGGGCAGCACCAGTGGAACTCGCTGAGGAACATCGGCCGGCCGCCGCTCCAGCGATAGATGCGCCTGAGGTACTCGGCGTCCAGGCCGTAGGTGTAGTAGTTGACCGAGACGATCTCGCAATACTGGCCGACGATGCGGCAGAGCTGCTCGTTGTTGGCCGTCTGCGGCTGCCAGCGGTCGCCGAGCAGCATGTGGTTCTTGTCGTACTTGCGGAAGGTGTCGCGGATGAGCCTGTGGCTGGCCTCGAAGAAGAGCGCCTCGTACTCTTTCATGTCGTTGGCGGCCGCTTGCGTCTTCACCGCCAGGCCCATGCCGTTGAGCTGCTCGATGGACTCGGCCTGGACGCCCCATGCCTGGTTGAAAGCGCCGGCGGTCTTGTACTTCTCCTGGAGCATCTGGACCAGGCGCTTCTTGGCGGCGACGTTGCCTTTGAGCGTCGGGATCACGCGGACGAGGTCCTCGTGCGCCGGTTCGTTGCAGAGGAAATAGCCGATCAGCAAGGGATCTTCGGCGGCCGGGGCGACGTTCTTGGCAAACGCTCTGTCCAGGTTCTCGCGGTTCTTCTCGTCGAACGGATCGAACGTCTCTCGCACGCCGGGAATGCTCTCGATCTTGAACTCGTTCCACGGGTTGATCGGCAGGCCGCCAACGTAGGGGAAGCGCGCCTTCTCGCGCGGGCCGGCGGGAATGCCGGAGAACGCGCCGCCGGAGTTGAACCCGAACGCGCGGACGCGCTCGATCATGCGCGCGGCGAGCGCCTCTGGGTCCGCGCTGCCGTACTTGCGGATCACGTTCGCGAGGTAGAACGAGAACGTATCGCGGCTCCAGAACTGCTCGCGGTGATACGCCGGGCGGAACAAGCCTTCAAACGGCGGCAGCCACGCGTACACCTTCTCGCGGCCCTTGATGTACGTGTAGTCATCCGAGGGACCGAAGGCGCAGAGGCCGAGGTGGAAGAAGAGGTTGCCCTCGGGGTCAACGAGGTGCCAGCGCTCGCCTTTCTGCTCGACATGAAAGAAGCCCGTCTTCTTCAGCCCCAGCTTCGCGCCGCTGCCAGGCAGGCCGCCGAAGGCGCCCAACTGAGGCGCCTTGAAGCCGGCGTAGTAGGCTTTCTCGCTCTCGGCGTCGGCCTTCAGTTCGTCCATCTTCTTGACCTTGCCGGGCCAGTCGGCCTGCGTGTCCTGGCCGAACTCATCCACCAGCACGACAGACTTCACGCCGCCTTCGGCGGCGCCGACCGTCACGCGCAGGCGCGCCGCTTGGCGGTCGGCTGTCAGCGGCGCGACGAACATGAAGTGAAAGGTCTTCCAGTTCCATTCCCTGTTGTCCTGCACCTGCAGGTAGGAGTAATCCGGGACGTTGATGCTGAGGCTGCGGTTCTCAAGGTTCACGACTTGAAACGTTTTGCCCTGGCCTTGATAGAGATGCGGCTTGGGCGGCTTCTGCGCGGGAAACGGCTGCTCCTTGCCATCAATGCGCCACGTGCCGCCCTGGGCCAGGTCGAACGGCAGCAGCATCTCCGCCTTGAACTTCTGGATGCTCGCGGGAAGGCCTTTGAAGGCCAACGTGATCTCGCCGCTGTCGGCGATGGACACTTCGACCAGCGCGCCGCCGTCGTACTTCAGCACGGCGCGCGGGCCCGCGACGTTTTTCTCGACGGGTTTGAGCTCCTCGTTCGGCTTCTCGCTGATGAGCACGGGGTAGCTTAGAACGAAATTCCCGAGACTGCCGCCTTCGATGTGCACGCCGTCGTCGCCGGCCGTGATCGCGGCGCCGTGCGCCATGGAGCCACAGGCCAGGAGCGGTCCTAGAAAGGCCAAGAGGTATCGCATGCAGTACAGTGTAACC
>JAPLOD010000369.1 GCA_026692735.1 Planctomycetota bacterium
GTCGCGGGCGCAGCGGGCGCCGGCTTTTCCCCTGCCACGCGGGCGGGCGTGGTGGCGCTGGGGGCATTCTTCCCCGTCACGGTATCCACGCGAGGCTGCGGCCGGGGCAGCCCCTTCGTCGAACGGCCGGCGGTGAACGCCTCGTCCGCCGCGCCGGCGATTGCAGTGATTGTATCCGTGCGCGATTGGGTCGTGGGCGGTTCGGACGGCTTGGGCGCCGGCGTGGCGGGCGCTCGCGAGACGTTGCCCTGTGCAAATTGCCGCTCCGTGCTCTCCCGCCAGGGCGCCTCGGATTTCGAGTCCGCCGTCTTAACGTCGTCCGTCTTCATCTCGGGCTGGGCCGGCTTCAACTCTGTGATCATCACCAAGCCGCTCTCGCGGCGATCATAGTCTGCGCTCTTGTCCGCCGGCTTTGCGTCCGGAGCGGGAGCAGCCGGCTTCTTGGACCCGAACAAGCCCCAGGCGAACCCCGAGTCGCTCGAAGTGTCGAGAAAAGTCCGGCTGTGGCTGGTGGGACCGCCCTTTCGCAGCATCTCTTGCATGGGTGCTCTTGCCCGCGCCAACGTTGGCACCATCAGGCCAAGTAGGACCACAACCATCAGCAGCGCGGCGAGCGCGGCCAGCTTCCAGTTCGTGCCGCCGATGAAGGGGACCTCCCCTAACAAGCTGTGGCGGGAATGGTAGGCGGCTTCGAGCACGCGGACGCGGCGGCGCGCCTCAAAAACATATTCCTTGCCCCCCTTGTCGAGCGCGGTCACCACCGCGCCCAGCGTGAGGCGCAGCGCTTCGAGCTGTTCGCGGCACTGCGCGCAGCCTGCCAGATGGCCTTCGACTTCCTTCCTGCCAGCGGCGGAGAGGCTGTCGAAAAGGTAGGCGGTCAGAAGGTAACCCATGTGTCCGTTCTGTGGAGCGGCGTCGGTCTTGTTCATGGTTCACACTCCCCCGCGGTGGTTGCGGGTCACAAGTTACAGGTTACAGACATCGCAACGTCACTGGCCGTGTGTCGCCTGTAACCACCGCGCCAATTCCTGCATCGCCTGATGCAGGAGGAACCCCACGTTCGTCACTGACAGGCCCGTGATCTGCGCGATCTCCTTGTACGATTTCTGCTCGCGCACCTTGAGGATCAGCAGTTCGCGCAACCGGGGCTGCAAACGGTCAACGGCGGCGCGCACGCCATCCGCGTCTTCCCGCCTTTCGGCCTGAGCGTCCGCGGGCGGCGCGGTCTTCTCAGCGCCGGCGGCCAGCGTGCCGACGGCGCGCCGTTCGCCGGCCCTGCGCCGCAGGCTGTCCACGCTCAAGTCGCGGACGACCTTCAGGAGCCAGTTGCGTTCGCTGGTGGCGCCGGCATTCAGGCCCAGGACCCGCTGCGGATTGCGGGCCACGCGCAGGAACGTCTCCTGGACCACGTCCTGAGCCAGGCTGTCGTCACGCAAGACGGCAGCGGCAAAGGAGAGGAGCGCGCCTTCGTGCCGGCCCACGAAAACGCCGAACGCCCGGCAGTCCTGCGTCCCCGCATAGGCTCGGATCAATTGCCGGTCGGTCATGTGGTGCAGCACCCGCTCGTCTCGCGACGTTTCCCGCATGGCTCTCTTACTCCATAACCGCACGACGGCCCGGTTTATTAGACGCACTTCCCTGATTCTTGTGCCGCCGCATTGTAGCCGGGGTAGTTGGCGGTAGCCAGTACGATGCCGGGTATCGGGTGTCGGTTTCGGGGCGCAACCGATGTACTTTGAGATAGCTGGCGAGATCACGGAGATTGAGACGATTGCAGCCGGCAACGCAATCCGCGACATCGCTCGCTTGCGTAAGCTCCATGGCGCGGGACGCTGGCGCAAGCTAAAGGGCATCGCTACGGTGCGGGTCTTTACTGGCAGGCTGCGGCGCGCCGAAGTACATTGGTATGAGGCGCACGGGATTGGCAGGAGACACCTGAAGATCAAACGCTTCCTGGACTGAACACCATGCCAACGCGACGGAAGACACAGCAGACGTATCTCATCTGCGTCAACAATACCGGCTGCGACGACCTGCAGGTTGGCAAGATCTATCGAGTCGAGGCCGACGCGTCCGCCGCGGGCGAAGGCTTCATCCGCGTGGTTGACGAGTCAGGCGAGGACTATCTTTACCCCACGGACCGCTTTGTGCCGATCCAATTGCCGCCGGCGGCAAAGCGCGCGCTGAGCGCCGCACAGCATGCTCATAGGACGACCGTATGAACTGGTTCACCACAAGCGTGGCGCTCCTGGCGACCCTTGCTGGCACGCAGATGACGCGGGCCGGCGAAGGCACGGATGCCGACAGCGTGCTCATCAAGGACTTCGAGGCGCTCAGCGACTTCACGCCAAATAAGGACGGCGGGACGCCGCCGCAATTCAGCCTCGACAAGGAGCACTTCAAGCAGGGCCAGCACGGCCTGCGCGTCGCGTACAAGCACGGCACGCCGGGCTACGGGAACTTGAGCACGCCGGCGGTCGTGCGGGATTTCGTCGAGGCGGTTTCAGTGCAGGTATATAAGGAATCCGCCGCGCCGAAGGCCGCGTTGCACCTCTGGTTCTTTGAGGCCGACGGGGATGGCTGGCTATCGAAACCCATTGTGCTGGAGGAACTGAAAGACGGCTGGAACTATGTGCGCGTGCCGCTGGCGGAGTTCCGTTTCGAGAAACGCGGCGACGGCAAGCCGGACCTGGCACAGGTGAACCGCATGCTGATCGGCTGCAACTACGGCGACTTCACCGTGGTGCTCGACGACCTGCGTTACGAAGGAAAGGACATCCGGCGCAAGTGGGCCAATCTGGAGAAAGCGCAGACGATGGTCACCATACTCGCAGACAAGCCTGTCGTCGGCAGCTTCATGGGGTTCGGCGCCGAGTGGGACCCGAAGTTCTGGACGCAGGGGACGTTCAAGACGAAAGATGACGCGAAGATCGAGGTGAGCGTCACGGAGCAGGACTGGGAACTGGTGGTGAAGCGCATCCGCTGGATGAAGCTTCCGATCGTGCGCATGATGATGATGACGCGCTGGTGCACCGAAGGCGACGGCAAGTTCAACTGGCAGACCAAGCACATGCAGAGCCTGTACCGGCATCTGGACGTGTGCCAGAAGGAAGGCATCACGGTGCTGCTGACAGACTGGGGCTGCGTGCCGGAGTGGACCCGCGTGCCGGGCATCAACGGCGTCGGCGATCCGAAGTACGCCGAGGCCATCGGCACGTACCTCGACTACCTGCTGAACCAGAAGAACTACTCGTGCATCCAGTACTTCATCCTGGTGAATGAGCCGAACTATGAGGCCGGCGGCTATGAGAACTGGAGGAAGGGCGTCCAGAACATCGCCAAGGCGCTCGAAGAGCGGAAGCTCAACGCCAAGGTGGCGCTTGTCGGTTCGGACGCGGCGCACGACGACGGCTGGCACCGGAATGCCGTGGACCATCTGCAGGGCATCCTCGGCGGCTACGACATCCATCGCTATGCCAGCGTGGACGAAGTGCGGTCGGGCGGCACGCAGCGGCATTACCAGACGCAGTGGGCGTACGCTCTAGCCAAGGACCCGAATGCGAAAGCAAAGCCGCTGATCGTGGCGGAAGCGGGCATCTCCGCGCCGGGTTTCAGCGCCAGCAACAACTCGCTGCACCTCACCTATGAGTACGGCCTGTACATGGCGGACTACGCGGCGCAGGCGACCAACGCGGGGTCATGGGCCGTGCTGGCCTGGATGCTCGATGACAGCAGCCACGAAGGCTTCACCTGGGGCATGTGGAAGAACAAGGCGGGGAAGTTCGAGCTGAAACCGTGGTTCTACACCTGGAGCCTGCTGACGCGCTACTTCCCGCGGGGAAGCCAGGTCGCGACGGTCGAGTGCGGGTTGCCGGACCTGCGCGTGCTGGCGGCGCGCGTGCCGGGGAAGAACGGCGGCGCGTGGAGCATTCTCCTTGTGAACCGCGCGAGCGCGGCGCGCAAGGTCCAGCTTACGCTTGCGGGCGCGGGGAAGATGGCATTCCAGCGCTATGTGTACTCACGCGCCGAAGCGAAGGCTGACGCGGACGGCTTCCCCGTCCCCGTGGGCAAGGAGGAACTTGACCTGGGGCAGGGCGCGGAAGTAAGTGTGCCAGGGGAGAGCGTGGTGCTATTGACGAGTGGGGACTGACGATTGCGGATTGAGGATTGACGATTGGGGATTGGCGCGGGCGTGGCGAGGCGCCGCACCACGTGGTAGGCTGGTAAAGGAGTTGGAGGATTGAGGCCATGACCGTCGAACAGGTACGCAAACTATACGCGGCCAGGCCGTTCACGCCATTCGTGATGCGGTTAGCGGATGGCAAGTCCGTGCGCGTGCCGCACCCGGAATGGATGTCATTCTCTCCCCGCGGCCGGACCGTGATTGTGCACCAGCATGACGATTCCTATGAAGTCGTTGACCTGCTGCTGGTGACGAGCGTCCGCGTGCCCGCCAACGGCAAGACGGCGGCACGGAAGTAGAGACCTTACCCGCCCAGCTTAGCGAACAGCTCCGCCAGCATCGCCGGCACGCGGAAGACACAGACGTAGCTCGAGGCCAGGAAGGCGACGAGCAGGCCAATCGCGTGGAAGGGGCGCGGCTTCAGCACGTCCCATGCTTCGGGAGACAGCAGTTTACGCTGTGTCACGTACAAGCCCCACGCCACAGCGGCAGCTTGCAGCGGCACGAGCAGCAGCCCGTCCATGACCGCGCCGATGGTCACCAGCAAGAGCAGCTCGTTGCCGAGAAGCTGGCTGATCACCAGGTTCGTCACGAGGAACAGGCACAGGAAGAGGCGGAAGCGTTTCGTGGGCGACACCGCTCCGAACCGCGGGAAGATGTTCCTCACGCAGTCGGCCAGCAGACGGGGCCAGCCGGCGAGCTGGCCGAGCTGGGTGGAGACCATCGCCGCCGCGCCCGCCGCCGCAAAGAGGACGCCTCCAGCCGCGCTCCAGCGCGACGAGAAGATCCTTGAGAGCGTCGGGACCAGCTCCTCCTTCTGCGGCGCGACCTGTGCCGGATGCAGGATGCCCGCGCCTGCCAGGAGGAAGGCCGATGTCACCGTGACGCCGATGACGCACGCGACCGTGGCGTCCACGGTGAGCACCCTGAGCCACGGGCGGACCTCCTCGGCCTGCACGCGCGTGAGGGACTTGAGCCGCGCTTCATCGGCGGCCTGGCCCCACTTGCGTTCGCGCGCCATCCCGTAGCCCGCGCCGAGGACCCAGTAGGTGTACCAGACCTGGCTGGCGAAGCCGCCGGCCGCCCAGCCAAAAAGCGGGAGCAGCAGCGCCCACGAGTTGGTCAGGGAGGCGTCTTGCGCGCGCGCCCAGGCGGGAATCTCAGGTACGCGGAAACCAAAGAGGCCCGTGAGGAACTCGCCCAGGCCGGGCAGCGTGTGCGCCGCAATATAGAAGACGCCCACGACGATCACGCCGACCAGGAGCGCCATGACGGCCGTGAGTATCTTGAAGCCCTCGCTCCAGGCGATCGCGAAGCAGACTACCGTCGTGATGACGCCCCAGGCCGGCCGGCCCAGGGGGAGCAGTGCGTCCAGGAACATGGCCGCCGCGGTCAGGAGCGCGCCGACCGAGCAGATTCCCGCCGCGAGCTGGGCAAGGAAGACGACCCAGACCAGCCAGTTTTTCGGGCCCGGCATGCGGCCGAAGAGGTCCACCATGCCTTCGCCGGTCGCCACCGTGTACCGCGCCCCGCACAGGCCGATGCAGTACTTGAGGAAGATCGTGAACACGACCGCCCAGAGGACGCACGTGCCCAGGATGGCGCCCGTGCGCGTCGCCAGGATCACCTCGCCCGACCCGATGTACTCACCGCACCAGATGAGCGATGGGCCGAGGACGAGGATCAGCGACCAAAGGCCGGATGGAGCTGCTTTCTTGTCCATGTGCCGCTCTTCGATACCGCGATCGCGGAAGAATGCAACAGAGGCGGCGGCTATTATCGCGGGTGTTGGGACGCATGTGTGCGACGCGGCCCCGTTCTGGTGTTTGCCGACAACGGCCATGGGGATATAGTCCACGCCGTGGCCATCGCAGCCCGAGGCCCCAGGCATGACGGACGATCAGACTATGCCACTGCCGAAGCCGCCGAGCGAGGACCCGGGCGAGACGCTGCGGCCCGAGAGGCCGGTCGCGCCCAGCAATGAAACCGTTCCTCTTTCTGGCGGCGGCCCCTCCAGCCCTGCGACCGCTCCCACGTTGATCGGCATCGCCGCCAAGTCGCACGCCCCACATGACGGCCACGCCCAGTCCCGCAAGCTGGGGCCGTACACGCTGGTTCGCCTGCTTGGCCGGGGCGGCATGGGCGCCGTCTGGGAGGCGCTGGACACGCGCCTCAACCGCCGCGTCGCCGTCAAGGTCATGGTCGCCGGCGAACAAGCCTCCGAGCAGGAAACCGAGCGGTTCCGCCGCGAGGCGCGGAACTCCGCCAAGCTGCGGCATCCGAACATTGTCCCGGTGCATGACTTCGGCGTCGAGGCCGGACAGCAGTACCTCGTGATGGACCTGGTGGACGGCGTAATGCTCGCCGACGCCCTGCGGCAGCGCCAGTTCACGTACCGCGAGAAAGCCCTGCTGCTGGAGAAAGTCGCGCGGGCGGTCCAATACGCCCACGAGCAGGGCGTTGTGCATCGCGATTTGAAGCCGTCCAACATTATGCTGGAGGCGAAGGGCGGCGGTTCGTCGAGCACACTGGGAGCGGCCCCCGCCAGCCAACCGCAACCCGCCTCTGACAGCCAGGAGCATACCCCGTTGGTAATGGATTTCGGCCTCGCAAAGGACATCGCCAGGGATTCCAGCCTCAGCCAGTCCGGCCAGGTGATGGGCACGCCCGCGTACATGCCGCCTGAGCAGGCCGAGGGCCGCGTCAGGGACATTGGGCCGCGCTCCGACGTGTATAGTCTGGGAGCGATTCTCTACGAGATGCTCACGGGCCGCGTGCCGTTCACCGGCGAGAACGCCATGCAGGTGCTGCGAGCCACCTGTCACGAGGATCCTGTTTCGCCACGGCGGATCACCCCCGGTGTGCCACGCGACCTGGAGACGGTCTGCTTGAAGTGCCTGGAGAAGGAGCCGACGAAACGGTACGAATCGGCCCAGGCGCTGGCTGACGACCTGGCGCGCTGGCTTAGAAATGAGCCGATCGTCGTTCGCCCCGCGAGCGCCACCGAGCGGCTGACGAAGTGGGTGAGGCGCCGGCCGGCGACTGCGGCGTTGATCGCGGTCATCGTTCTTTCGTCGTTGGGACTGGTCGGTGTAGGTCTCTGGTACAGCACGAAACTACGTATTGAACGCAACCATGCTCAGGCCGAGGCAGAACGGGCGCTGAATGCGGAAGCTGCGGCCAGGATGAACCAGGACAAAGCGGAGAAGGCCAGGGATGCCGAAGCCGGGGAGAGAAGGCGGGCGGAAGACGCCCTGAGGGAGGCGGAACGCGAGAACTACATCAACGTCATCGGGTTGGCGGAGAAAAGGATTCAGGACCGCAGTCTTGATCAAGCGAAGGCGCTGCTGACCAGCTTGGTACGCAAGGATGCGCGTGATCTGCGAGGCTGGGAATGGGGTCGGCTGCTGCACCTGTGTCATCTGGATATCCTGACCTTCAAGGGGCACGGCGGCGCTGTGACCAGCGCCGTGTTCTCGCCGGACGGCAAACGTGTCGTGACGGGGAGTGCTGACCAAGCACCCAAAGTCTGGCAGGCAGACACGGGTCGCGAGATTCTGACACTCAGGGGAATCGCCCGGTATGTGTCGTCGGTGGCGTTCTCCCCCGATGGCAAACGCATCGCCACGGGGACTTTGGACAATAGCAATAACAGCAGTATCTGGGATGCCGAGACGGGGCGTGAAACTCTGACGCTGCGGGGGCATGGCGCCTTTGTGCGTTCCGTTGCGTACTCGCCTGATGGAAAGCGGATCATTACAGGAAGCGACGACCGTACAGCGAGAATATGGGATGCGGAGACGGGACGCGAGATTCTCGCGCTCCGAGGACATAGCGCCGCCGTGCCGTCCGCAGTGTTCTCGCCTGATGGCAAGCGCGTCGCGACGGGGAGCATAGACAAGACCGCGAAACTATGGGACGCGGAGACGGGGCGGCCAATCCTGACCCTCACAGGGCATGAAGCTTGGGTATTCTCCGTAGCCTTCTCACCCGATGGCAAACGTCTGGTGACAGGGAGTTCGGATCAGACCGCAAGGATTTGGGATGCCGACAATGGGCACGAACTCCTAACGCTCAAGGGGCATGACCACTGGGTGTGTTCGGTAGCCGTCTCGCCCGATTGCAGACGCGTCGCCACGGCGAGTTGGGACAGAGCCGCTAGGCTATGGGACATTGAAACGGGACGCACAGTCATGACCTTCGTAGGGCATGACGCTGCAGTAAACGCCGTTGCCTTCTCGCCCGATGGCAAACGGCTCGTGACAGGAAGCGAAGACAAGACTGCAAAGGTGTGGGATGCCGAGACGGATCGTGCTGTTGTAACGCTCGCCGGGCACGACGACAGGGTATACTCGGTTGCCTTTTCGCCTAACGCCAACACTATCGTGACAGGGAGCTTTGACAAGAACGCGATCGTCTGGAATGCGAAGACTGCGCAGGGGGTGGTGGTACTCAGTGGCCATGGCGGGCGGGTATTCTCCGTCGCTGTCTCGCCCGATGGCAATCGCGTTGTTACGGGGAGCGAAGACAAGACCGCCAAGATCTGGGAAGCCGAAACAGGGCGCGAGGTCCTGATGCTCAAGGGGCATCTTGCGCCAGTGTGGTCCGTTGCCTTCTCGCCCAACGGCAAGCGCGTAGCTACGGGGAGCGAAGACAAGACCGCCAAGATCTGGGAAGCCGAAACAGGGCGCGAGGTCCTGACGCTCAAGGGGCATGGCGGACGGGTCCACTCTGTCGCCTTCTCACCCGATGGCACGCGCGTCGTTACGGGGAGCGACGAAGCCGAAACAGGGCGCGAGGTCCTGACTCTCAGGGGCCACAGCAGCCTCGTGTCGTCTGTCGCCTTCTCGCCCGATGGCAAGCGCGTCGTTACGGGGAGCGAAGACAAGACCGCCAGGATCTGGGAAGCCGACACAGGGCGCGAACTCCTGGCGCTCAAAGGGCATGACGGCCCAGTCTCACACGCGGCCTTCTCGCCCGACGGCCAGCGTGTCGTGACGGGTAGTTGGGACAAGACTGCCAAGGTATGGGAGGCAGGCGATTGGAGAACGGCCAAGTCTCCTGCGACTGTCGCAGCGCCAAGAGCAGATGCAGAAGCAGCCAAGGCCACGACTGTCATCACGCAACGTGAGGCGCGCGTCTGGCCCCTTTACAACGGCAAGGAGCCTGTCGGCGACTACGCCAGGCACGCTGGCCTGCCAACTGCAGAGAGGTTGGATCTCGGCGGCGTGACGATGGAGTTCGTCCTTGTGCCGGCGGGGGAGTTCATGATGGGATCGGGCGACGGGCGTCCAGATGTAAGGCCGGTTAGGAGGGTGTGCATGACCAAACCCTTTTACATCGGGAAGTATGAGGTAACCGTGGCCCAGTTCAGGGCGTTTTCAGGGGCGAGCGGGTATCTAACTGAGTGCGAACGAGCCGGTAACAAGGGAAGTACGGTGAAGGGCGCGAGATGGCAGGAAGTCGGCGGCGTCAACTGGCGCAACCCCGGTTTCAAACAGGAGGATAACCATCCTGTCGTGCTGGTCACCTGGGACGACGCCCAGCGGTTCGTGGATTGGGCCAGCAAGCAGACGGGCAAAAACGTGCGGCTGCCAACTGAAGCACAATGGGAGTATGCGGCGCGGGGACCGCGAAGCTCCAGGTTCCCCTGGGGAGACCAGTGGGACGGGACGAGAGCAAACCATGGTGATCGCTCCCTGCGGAATGCCGGTTTCCGGCAATGGCCTTGTACGCAGGAGGATGACGGGTTCGCCTATACGGCCCCGGTTGGCACGTACAGCGGCGGCGCAAGTTGGTGCGGCGCCTTCGACATGGTGGGTAACGTCTGGGAGTGGGTCCGCGATTACTACAGCGCTGATTACTACGCAGTGGCGCCGGCCGCTGATCCCCAAGGGCCAGCAGACGGCGGCGCCTACGTCTTGCGCGGTGCGGGATGGAATAACCCTGGATGCGACGCGGTGGGTCGTCGCGGGAACGCCGGCGATATGCAGACGGATTTTGGCTTCCGCGTCGCGCTGGACGTGTTTGTAACCGTCACCCCGCCCATCACTGTTCGACCGGAAACCACGATACAGAAGCCGCAGGCCGGCCACTAAGGCGACGGGAGGCCAGAGCGAACGTGCCCTCTTTCACCTTCTGCCCGCAATGCAAGACGAAGTACCGCACCGCCGGTGTGCCGGCGTTCAAGCGGCTCCGCCGCAAGAACTGCCAGGGCCCGCATTTTGGCCGCCGTCACGCGCGGCGGGACTGAGAGTCCCGCCTACCGCGTCACGGGCACTCCGGCAGTTCCTTGCGCATGCGCGCGAGCATGTCCGTGCACTTGGAGGGGTCGAGGGGCAAGTCCACGCGAATGCGCTCCATCGCGCTGATGCACAGAGCTTCCATGATCTCGTAACCGTGGTAGGTGATGTCAATGTTGCAGGGATGGACCCGCTTGTCGTCGTCCAGCCAGGCGATGAAGTCCTTGAGATAGAGCGGCTGCAGGCGCGTGCGTTCCTGCACGCTCCAGCCCTCGCCTTCGCCGCCCGTGACCTCCCCGTCGGTCCGCTTGGTCAGCGCGCCCCAGCGGTTGTCGGTATCGCACCAGACGTAGCCGTGCGTGCCGTAGGCCGTCAGGCGGTTATCCAGCCAGAATTTCTCCTTGGGCATAGAGGAGGGCGCGATGTGGCCGAATTCCACGTAGGAGCGCACGCCATTCTGGAACGCAAGGACACCCATGACGTAGTTGGGCGAGGGATGACTGTCCTTCAGCAGTTCGCTGCCATGCACGTGACCGGCAACCCACGTGGCTCGCGCGCCGCCGTTGGCCCACAGGATGTAGTCCACGAAGTGCGTGCCGAGCTGCGCCAGCCACGCCTGACAGGTGGCGTCAAGGCGCGTGACCTTGCCGATGGCGCCCGCGTCAAGCAACTCCTTGAGCTTCTGAAATGAGGGCAGGTATTTCTGCTGGTGGGAGACGATGGTCTTGATCAGGTACTTGTGGCACAACTCGGTGATCTTGTGCGCATCGGCCAGCGACGTGGCCATCGGTTTCTCGAACGCCAGGCCGGCCACGCCGTGCTTGGCGGCCAGTTCGACCAGCGGCAGGCGCAGATTCGGATGCGTGACGAAGCAGAAGACATCCGGCTTGGTCTTGGCCATCATCTTCGCGGCGTCATCGTACAGAATCGCCGCCGGCAGATCCTTCGAGCGCGCGTAAGCCCCAAGCTTCTCGCGGTCCAGGTCGCACAGGCCGACCAGTTCAAACCGGTCGGACAATTCCAGGAACGCGTCGGCGTGGATCTTGCCGCGGTTGCCGATCCCCACCTGGGCGACGCGATACTTCTGCATGGTGCAGCTCCTCGATACCGGGTGACGGCCGGCACTATACCAGAAGAAAGCTGCGCGGTACAGGGGGTGACGCGAAACGGCGCGGTGTAGAGGATAGTGGGGCGCTCGATTGGAGATTGGGGATTGCGGATTGGGGATTGAAGACATGAAACTGGTCCTGGTGTGCATGATTGTCGCTGCCACGGCGAAACTGTGTTGCGGAGGCGAGGAGATGGTCGAGCCCAAAGACACGCTGCCGCCCGCGCCGGCGGGGAAGATGTGGAAGCTGGTGTGGCACGACGAGTTCGATGGCGAGACGCTCGATATGACCAAGTGGGACATCCCCGAGTGCAAGCGCCACGACGCGTGGTGGTCGAAGAAGGCGGTGGCGCTCGACGGCAAGGGTAACCTTGTCGTCAAGATGCTCAAGGAAGGCGACAAGTACTACGACGCCTGCGTGCGCACGAAGGGGAAGTTTGAGCACGCGTTCGGGTATTACGTCGCGCGCATGCAACTGCAGAAGGAGCCGGGGCACTGGTCGGCGTTCTGGCTGTACAACGACTCGGTGGGCAAGGTCGGCAACGAGGGCCGCGATGGCACCGAGATAGACATCATGGAGAAACCGTGGCTGGACGACCGCGTGCAGAACACGCTGCACTGGGACGGCTACGGGAAGGACCACAAGTCCAAAGGCGAGGTCGCGAAAGTGCCTGGGGTGATGGAAGGCTGGCACACGTTCAGCCTGCTGTGGCTGCCCGAGGAATACGTCTTCTACACGGACGGCAAGGAGACGTGGCGCACGAAGGCCGGCGGCGTCTGCCAGGCGCCGCTGTACATCAAGCTGAGCGACGAAGCGCAGATGAAGGGCTGGGCGGGCGACCTGACGAAGGCCAAGCTGCCCGACCAGTTCCTGGTGGATTACGTGCGCGTGTACGACCTGGTGGAGGAGAAGTGACGATCGAGCACAACGGCGAGCCAACGTACTGTGTCCGCTCCGCAGCTTGTGGTTCCGTACACATTGATGTACACTACCGTACAGAATGGAGGATAGGCCGGATGAAGACTGTCAGTTCCACGGAGTTCAGAAGCCACGCCTCGGCCCTGTTGTCCGAAGTGGAGAACGGCGAGGTGGTTGTTGTCCTGCGGCACGGCAAGCCGGTCGCGGAGATCGCCCCGGTGTCGGATGCGGCACAGCGTTCTCCAAGCTGGAGGCACCCCGGACCACGACTGGTGGTGCGCGGGGGCGGGCTGGCGGCGGCAATCATCAAGGAGCGCGAACGTGAACGCGTTTTTTGACTCGTCAGCCTTTGCCAAGCGGTACGTGGAGGAGACAGGGAGCGACGCCGTACAGGAACTCTGCGCGCAGGTAGATGTGCTTGCGTTGAGCGTCCTGTGCGTGCCCGAGATTGTCTCGGCACTGAATCGGTCGGTGCGAGAGCGGCGCATTACCGCGCAACAGTATGCGACCGTCAAACGACGCCTGTTGGAGGACGTCCGCGACGCTGTGGTGGTCAACCTGACACCTGGAGTCGTCGCAGCCGCCGTCGCGCTGCTTGAAGCACATCCGCTGCGTGCCGCGGACGCGCTGCAAGTGGCGTGCGCGCAGCAATGGAAGGCCGAGTTGTTCGTGTCCGCGGATGAGCGCCAGAGGGGGGCGGCACGGGAGAGTGGGTTGAAGACGCGCGCCGTGTAGGATGGTGCTCATGGGCCGGTATTAAAGAATCGCCGAATACGCTTGCTTTCTCCCGGGAATGCTGTAAGGTACATGCCAGTTAGTTCCCCACGAGGTCATCAAGTATCTCGAGCCGGACTATCAAACATGAACTGGGTTCATGTATAGTTGTGCGTTGGTTCGCCGCTGTGGCCCCCCGTTCGCGCAACACTGGAAACTATCCGCGCAAACCGGGAGTCAACAGGCAATTCATAGTTTGCAGGAGTCTTGTTATACAATGCCATTTTCTTCGTTCGGCCTCCACGCGAATCTTCTCCGTGGAGTCAAGGATCTGGGGTTCGCGCAGCCCACCCCCATTCAGAAGGATGCCATTCCCGCCGGTCTGGCGGGGCGTGATGTACTGGCCTGTTCAGCGACGGGCAGTGGCAAGACGGCGGCGTTCGTCCTGCCCATTCTGCAGCGCCTGATGGTCCTGCCGCGCGGCACGACGCGCACGCTGATTCTGGCCCCGACCCGCGAGCTGGCGGCGCAACTCCAGGAGCACATCTGCGAACTGGGACAGCACACGCCGATCACCAGCGCGGCAATCTACGGCGGCGTGGGCATGGGTCCGCAACGGCAGGCGTTGGAGCGGGGCGTGGACATCATCGTCGCGACCCCCGGCCGGCTGCTGGACCATTTTCAATACCGGTATGCGGACATGACGGGCATCACCATGCTGGTGCTCGACGAAGCCGACCGCATGCTGGACATGGGATTCCTGCCTGACATCCGCCGCATCCTGCAGCGGCTGCCTCAGGAACGGCAGACGTACTTCTTCTCGGCGACGCTGCCACACGAAATCGTGACGCTCGCCCACGAGATGCTGGACCAGCCGGTGGCGATCAACCTGCAGCGGCAGTCACAGCCCGCGTCAGGGATCACGCAGAACATCTATCCCGTGCCGCACCTGCGCAAGTCGCCGCTGCTGCTGGCTCTGGTGCAGAGCGGCAGTATCCGCAGCGCACTGGTCTTCACGCGGACGAAACGCCGCGCGGACCGAGTGGCCGAGTACCTCAAGCGCAACGGCATCGCCGCGGCGCGTATTCACGGCGACCGCACGCAGGCGCAGCGCACGCAAGCCATGGAAGGCTTCAAGCGCGGGCGCTACCAGGTACTGGTGGCGACGGACGTGGCTGCGCGCGGCATTGACGTTGACGCGCTCTCGCACGTCATCAACTACGACATGCCAGGATCAACCGACGATTATATCCACCGCGTTGGCCGAACGGCTCGCGCGGAAGCTACCGGCGACGCCTTCACGTTCGTGACGCCGGAAGAGGAACACGACCTGCGGGCGATTGAACAGGGCTTGGCCCGCACGTTGCCGCGAGTCGTGGTTCCGCAGTTCGACTACACAGTGGCCGAGTCCGATGCCAGGGCCGCAGCCGCTCGGACGAGCGCACACAACGGTCATCGTCCGTCCGGCGGGCGGCAGGGCCAGCGCCACAGCGAGTCAGGCGGCAACGGTGAGCGACGAAGTTCGAGGAGCGGTTCATCGCGTGCGTGGGAACAACCGGCGTGGGAATCTCGCCATGCCACGCGACATGCAGCCAGCAGGGCGTAACTCCGTTGCGGGGGGTGTTGACTTCTGCGCAACGGAACAGGTTGCCAATGTGCAGTCCTGATACATATAAGGACAGCGGAACAGGCCGGTCTGGTGCGCAGGGGCTGTTTTCCGTGTTTTTTCTGTTGACTTTGGCAGCTCCTTTGCTTAAATACAGTTAGAAGGCCGATTGGTGCATGGGCAGCGCCGGGTTTCCCCCCGCGCACCGCAGGCCTCCACCCCCAGGGAAGCCCTCGTTGGGGATTTCGGATTTCGGATTGCGAAACTCGGATTATCCTTGCGCGCAAGACTTTGGATGATCCGCAGCAGGCAATCGCCGATTCGGAATCGTGAAGGACCGGTTAGAAGGTCGGTGAAGATAAGAGCAGCCGGTTGAGGCGCATACAGCAGTTCTTCTCTCATGTGGGGGAAGTCTGTGAGTGTGGCGCATTGTCATTTGGAAAACAATGAATCGTGAAAGGTGAGCCGCGCGCTGTTGCCATCCCGCCGGCGTTCATCCTTCAACATTCATCACTCACTATCGCCAGGAGCTACCAGACATGCAGACCCGCTACTTCGGCCGGGCCAAACACATCATTGACGTTCCCAATCTGTGCGAAACGCAGCGCTCGTTCTACGCGGCCTTCCTGCAGGCGGACGTCCTGCCGAACGAGCGGAAGCGTGACGGCCTGCAGGCGGTCTTCCAGGAGGTTTTCCCCATCTACTCGTACGACGAGCAGATCTCGCTGGAGTTCGTCGAGTACGATCTGGGCGAGCCGCGGCACACGCCTGACGAGTGCCGCGCCCTGGGGCTCACGTACGGCGCGCCGCTGAAGATCCGCTGCCGCCTGAAGCGCGAGGAAGTAGTCGAGGAAGACGTGTTCCTGGGCACGATCCCGCTGATGATCGGCGGCGGGGAGTTCATCATCAACGGCGCGGAGCGGGTCATTGTCACGCAGATTCAGCGCTCGCCGGGCGCCGATTTTTCGGAGGACATCCATCCTTCGGGCAAGCGCCTGCATTCGTGCCGGATCATCCCGGAGCGCGGGAGCTGGATCCAGGTCGAGGTCAGCTCGAAGGACCTGCTGTACATCCGCATTGACCGCTCGGGCAAGATCCTCGGGACGACGTTCCTGCGGGCGCTGTCCGAGAAGTTCGGGAGCACCAAGGCCATCCTCAAAGCGTTCTACCCGGTCGAGAGCGTATCGCTGTCGTCCAAGACAGAGAAGCTCAAAGGCACCTGGCTGTGCCACGACGTGGCCGACCCGAACACGGGGGAGGTCGTCGTGCCGGCCGTGACGAAGCTGACGGAAGAGGTGCTCGAGACGCTGCGCGGCCTGAAGGTGAAGGAAGTGGACGTCGTGACCGAGGCGAAGGACGAGCTGATCCTGAACACGGTGCGCGAAGAAGACGTGGAGACGCACGAAGAGGCCATGCTGCGCATCTACCAGCGCATGCGGCCGGGCAATCCGCCGCAGAAGGAGAAGGCGCTGGAGCTGTTCAACGAGCTGTTCTTCGACGACAAGCGCTACAACTTCGGCCGCATCGGGCGCTTCCGGCTCAACCGCAAGTTCGGCCAGCAGGTGCCCGAGGACACGCTGATCCTGACGGCCGAAGACTACTACAACGTCATCCGCTACATCATGAACCTGCGCGCGGGCAAGGGCAACCCGGACGACATTGACCACCTGGAGAACCGCCGCGTCCGCACGATCAAGGACCTGGTAATGGACGAGTTCCGCAAGGGCATGATCAAGCTGCGGCGCAGCGTCCGCGAACGCATGAGCCTGAAAGACGCCGGCGAGATGACGCCGCGCACGCTGATCAACAGCCAGACGGTGGCCAGCAGCATCGAGTATTTCTTCGCACGGGGCGAGCTGTCGCAGGTGGTGGACCAGTCCAATCCCCTGAGCCAGCTTACGCACGAACGCCGTCTGAGCGCGCTGGGCCCCGGCGGTCTGAACCGCAAGCGGGCGGGCTTCGAAGTCCGCGACGTGCACCCGTCGCATTACGGGCGCATCTGCCCGATTGAGACGCCCGAAGGGACCAACATCGGCCTGATCGTGTCGCTCTCGGTCTACGCCAGCATCAACGATTACGGTTTCGTCGTGACGCCGTTCGCCGTCGTCAAGAAGGGCGTGATCCACGACGAGGTTGTGTACCTGCGGGCGGACGAGGAGCATGAGCACACAATCGCCAACGCGGACCTGAAGTACGATCAGAAGACGGGCAAGATCCTGCAGGACCGGGTGATGGCGCGGCGGCGGTCGGAGTTCGTCAACGTGCCGGTGGAAGAGGTGACGCTGATGGACGTGTCGCCCAAGCAGCTCGTGGGTGTAGCCGCGGGGCTGATCCCGTTCCTGGAACACGACGACGCCAACCGCGCGCTGATGGGGTCCAACATGCAGCGGCAGGCGGTGCCGCTGGTGCGCCCCACCCCACCCCTCGTGGCCACGGGCATGGAGCCGTACGTGGCGCGCAACTCCGGCATGATGCTCGTGGCCGAAGACGACGGCGTGGTCGAGTACGCCGACGGCACGCGGATCTGCGTGCGCTACGGCACCGGATCGGGCGCGCGGGCCGTGGACACGCCGCTGCGCAAGTATTTCGGGCTCAATGAACGCACCTGCCTGAACCAGACGCCGATCATCAAGGGCGGCGACAAGGTGACCAAGGGCGAGGTGCTCACCGAAGGCGCCGCCACCAGCAGAGGGGAGCTGGCGCTGGGCAACAACGTCCTGGTCGCGTTCATGAGCTGGGAAGGGTACAACTTCGAGGACGCGATCCTGGTCAACGAGCGCGCGGCGCGCGAGGACATCTTCACCTCGATCCACATCGAGGAGTTCTCGGTCGAGATCCGCGAGACGAAGCTGGGCCGCGAGGAGATCACGCGCGACATTCCGAACGTGTCGGAGGCGGCGCTGCGCAACCTGGACGACAGCGGGCTGGTGCGGATCGGCACGCGCGTGAAACCCGGCGACATACTCGTGGGCAAGATCGCGCCGAAAAGCAAGAGCGAGCTGTCGAGCGAAGAGAAGTTGCTGCACGCGATCTTCGGGCGGGCGGGCGAAGACGTGAAGAACGACTCGCTGGAGGTCAAGCCCGGCTGCGAAGGCTACGTCATCGCGGTCGAGCGCTTCACGCGGGCTTCACCCACGGGCGAGGAAGAGCGCGGCGAGAACCGCAAGGTGATCAAGAAGATCGAGGCGGAGTACCGGCGCCGCATCGCCGAGGTCATCCGCCAGAAGGTTGAGGCGCTGAAGGAGGTCGTGGACGGGAAGCTGGTGGATGCCGAGACGGGGCAGCGCTACGACATAGCCAAGAACGCCACGGACGAAGAGGTGATCGAGCTCGACAAGGCCCTCGACCTCAACAAGATCGAGATGCACCCCGCGACCCGGCGCAAGGCGCGCATGACGGCGTGGCAGAACGACAAGCGCAAGCGCGTACTGGAAGTCGAGCTGGAGCGCAAGGTCGGCAAGCTCAAACGCGGCGACGAACTGCAGCCGGGCGTGCTCGAGCTGGTCAAGGTGTACGTGGCCGTCAAACGGCGGCTGTCGGTCGGCGACAAGATGGCGGGGCGACACGGCAACAAGGGCGTGGTGAGCTGCATTCTGCCCGAAGAGGACATGCCGTTCCTGGAGGACGGGACGGTGATCCAGTTGGTCCTCAACCCCCTGGGCGTGCCGTCGCGCATGAACTTCGGCCAGATCCTGGAGACGCACCTGGGCTACGCGGCCGACAAGCTGGGCTTCCGCGCCATCACGCCGGTCTTCGACGGCGCGAAGGAATCGGAGATCGTGGAGTGCCTGAAGGAGGCGGGGCTACACGCGGACGGCAAGTTCCAGCTCTACGACGGGCGCACGGGCGAGCCGTTCGACCAGAAGTCCTGCGTGGGCATGATCTATATGATGAAGCTCCACCACCTGGTGGCCGACAAGATCCACGCCCGCGCCACGGGGCCCTACTCGCTGATCACCCAGCAGCCGCTGGGCGGCAAGGCGCGGTCCGGCGGCCAGCGGTTTGGAGAGATGGAGGTGTGGGCGCTGGAAGCGTACGGCGCGGCCAACATCCTGCAGGAGCTGCTGACGGTGAAGTCCGACGACGTGGAAGGGCGGACGAAGATTTACGAAAGCATGGTCAAGGGCGAGAACATACTCGAGCCGGGGACGCCGGTCAGCTTCGACGTGCTGTGCAACGAGATCAAGGGCCTGGGCCTCAACATCAAGCTGGAGAAGAAACTGAAGGCGGCAACGTGACGTTACTGCCACCGCGGCCGGCGTGTCCTGTACCGACGAAGCGGGCGGGGCGCGAACAGCCGCGGGCGACGTTTTCAACGAGCATGGGCGGCCGGGCTGCATACCGGGCCGCGACACGGTTAGAGGGAATAACGCAATGATCAGCCAGCCAGGGTTTGGTGAGTCTGCCGGACAGCGCGAGCGCGCGGAACGTTCCGGCGGGATCAGCGAGCGCGGGGAGCGCGGCGACAGGGGGTTTATGCCCGTTGCCGGCGACAAGACGTACGACCGCATCAACGATTACACGGCCGTCTCCATCACGCTGGCCAGCCCCAACGACATTCGTTCGTGGTCGTACGGCGAAGTGAAGAAGCCGGAAACGATCAACTATCGTTCGTACCGGGCCGAGAAAGACGGCCTCTTCTGCGAGCGCATCTTCGGGCCGGAGCGGGACTGGGAGTGCTCGTGCGGCAAGTACAAGGGCATCAAGTATAAGGACATCATCTGCGACCGCTGCGGCGTGAAGGTCACGCACAGCAAGGTGCGGCGCAGCCGTTTCGGCCACATCAACCTGGCCGCGCCGATCGTGCATATCTGGTTCTTCCGTTCCATGCCCTCGAAGCTGGGCAACCTGCTGGGCATCAAGACGACGGCGCTGCAGCAGGTCATCTACTTCCAGCGCTACATCGTGACCGAGCCGGGCGAGACGCCGCTGCAGAAGGGCAAGCTGCTGTCGGAAGAGGAATACCGGAAGGCGCGGGAGCAGTACGGCAACGGGTTCAAGGCGGAGATGGGCGCGGAAGCGGTCCGCGACCTGCTGCACGGCATCAACCTGAAGGAACTGGCCGAGACCCTGCGCCAGCAGCTCAAGGAGTCCAAGTCCAAACAGAAGACCGAGACGCTGATCAAGCGTCTGCGCATCGTGGACGCGCTCGTCGCGTCGGGCAACAATCCCGAGTGGATGGTGATGGACGTGATCCCGGTGATCCCGCCGGATCTGCGGCCGCTGGTGCTCCTGGAGAGCGGGAACTTTGCGACGAGCGACCTGAACGACCTCTATCGCCGCATTATCAACCGGAACAACCGGCTGAAGAAGCTGGTGGACCTGAACGCGCCGGAAGTCATCATTCGGAACGAGAAGCGCATGCTCCAGCAAGCGGTCGATGCGCTGTTCGACAACGGCCGCTGCCGCCGGCCCGTGCTGGGCAGCAGCAATCGCCCGCTGAAGTCCCTGACCGACATGATCAAGGGCAAGCAGGGCCGCTTCCGTGAGAATCTGCTCGGCAAGCGTGTTGACTACTCCGCCCGCTCGGTCATCGTGGTCGGGCCGGAGCTCAAGCTGCACCAGTGCGGCCTGCCCAAAAAAATCGCGCTGGAGTTGTACCAGCCGTTCATCATCCGGAAGCTCAAGGAGCATGGC
>JAPLOD010000370.1 GCA_026692735.1 Planctomycetota bacterium
GTACACCTCCACCGAGCACATGCTGCTGGGCCTGGCCGAGGTGAAGTCGGACGCCAAGCGCGTGCTCGACACCCTGGGTGTCGAGCGCAACCGCATCCTGGCCGCCATGAAGGACATCCGCGGCACGCAGCGCGTCACCGATCAGAACCCCGAGGACAAGTACCAGGCCCTGGAGAAATACGCCAAGGACCTGACGGCGCTGGCCCGCCAGGGGAAACTCGACCCCGTCATCGGGCGGGACGACGAAATCCGCCGCGTCATGCAGGTGCTCTCGCGCCGCACGAAGAACAACCCCGTGCTCATCGGCGAGCCCGGCGTCGGCAAGACGGCCATCGTCGAGGGACTCGCGCAGCGCATCATCGCCGGCGACGTGCCCGAGGGGCTCAAGGACAAGCGCGTCGTCGCTCTGGACATGGGCGCGCTCATCGCCGGCGCGAAGTACCGCGGCGAGTTCGAGGAGCGGCTGAAGGGCGTGCTGCGCGAGGTCGTCGAGGCGTCCGGCAGCATCATCCTCTTCATTGACGAGATGCACACCATCGTCGGCGCGGGACGAGCGGAAGGCGCGGTGGACGCCGCGAACCTGCTCAAGCCCGCCCTGGCGCGCGGCGAACTGCGCTGCGTGGGCGCGACGACGCTCGACGAGTACCGCACGCACGTCGAGAAGGACGCGGCGCTGGAGCGGCGCTTCCAGCCTGTCTTTGTCGGCGAACCGACCGTGGCGGACACGATCGCGATCCTGCGCGGCCTGAAAGAGCGCTACCAGGTCCATCACGGCGTGCACATCACCGATTCGGCTCTGGTGGCGGCGGCGACGCTGTCGCACCGCTACATCGCCGACCGCTTCCTGCCGGACAAGGCCATTGACCTGGTGGACGAGGCGTCGGCGGCGCTGCGCATGGAGATTGACAGCCTGCCGACGGAACTCGACACGCTGAACCGGCGCATCATGCAGCTTGAGATCGAACAGGCCGCGCTGAAGAAGGAGAAGGACAAGGCCAGCAAGGAGCGGCTCGAGAAACTGAACAAGGAACTCGGCATGCTGCGCGAACAGGCCTCGGGCCTGCAGGCGCGCTGGCAGAACGAGAAGCAGGTGATCGCGCGGCTGCGGGACATCCAGAAGGAGATCGAGAGCCTGCACACCGAGGAGACTCAGGCCCAGCGCAAAGGGCAGCTCGAGCGCGCCGCGGAAATCCGCTACGGGCAGATCCCCGCGTTGGAGAAGCAGGCCGGCGGACAGCAGGAGAAGCTGAAGAAGCTGCAGGCTCAAGGCGCGCTGCTGAACGAAGAGGTGACCGAAGAAGACATCGCGAAGGTGATCTCGCGCTGGACGGGCATCCCCGTCTCCAAGCTGCTCCAGGGCGAGCGCGAGAAACTGCTGAACATGGAGGAGAACATCCGGCGGCGGCTGATCGGACAGGACGAGGCCGTCGAGCTGGTCGCCAACGCGGTGCGGCGCAGCCGCTCGGGTCTGGCCGATGCGGGCCGGCCCATCGGCAGCTTCCTGTTCCTCGGGCCGACAGGCGTGGGCAAGACGGAACTGGCCAAGGCGCTGGCGGAGTTCCTCTTCGATAGCGAAGGCGCGCTGGTGCGCATTGACCTGAGCGAGTACATGGAGAAGCACACGGTCTCGCGGCTGATCGGCGCGCCGCCGGGCTACGTGGGGTACGAGGAAGGCGGGCAGCTCACCGAAGCTGTGCGGCGCCGGCCCTATAGCGTGATCCTGTGCGACGAAGCGGAGAAGGCCGCGCCCGAAGTACTCAACGTGTTCCTGCAGCTCCTCGATGACGGCCGCCTGACCGACGGCCACGGGCGCACGGTGGACTTCCGCAACACGATCCTGATCTTCACGAGCAACCTCGGAGCGCAGTTCCTGGCGGAGATGGACACGCTGGGCGAGAGAAAAGCGTATGCGGCCGTGCTGGAGGCGGTGAAGGAGCACTTCAAGCCCGAGTTCCTGAACAGGCTGACGGCGCAGGTGTTGTTCCACCGCTTGAGCAAGGCGCACCTGGTCAGGATCGTCGAGATCCAGGCCGGGAAGTTCGCGCAGATGCTGGCGCAGAAGAACCTGCGCCTGAAGCTGACGAAGAAGGCCATGGAGTACCTCGCCAACGCCGGCTACGATCCCGTCTTCGGCGCGCGGCCCCTGAAGCGCGCCATCGAGAGGAACCTGAGCGATCCGCTGGCCAAAGAACTCCTGGCCGGCTCCTACGCCGACGGCACCACTATAGAAGTGGACGCCGCGCCCAACGGCGAGGGGCTGGTGTTCGCGACGGGGAAGAACTGACGCGCGGCGTTCCGTGCGGCACTGGACATACTGGGTCGCGGGGGCTAAGTAGGTATAAGCAAGCCGTTGCGTCGGAGGCGTTCCAAGATGCGTGCGCCTATCGAGAAACTGCCAGCGGTCGTTGAGGTGCTGCGCCGGTTTGGCGCTCGCCGGATATTCCTCTTCGGCAGCGCCGCCGGCGATCCGGAACACGCGCAGGACGTTGATCTGGCGGTAGAGGGTATCCCGCTGCGGTCCTTGCTCGCGGCTGACGCCGCGGCCTTCCGCATACTGGACTATCCGATGGACCTTGTTTCCAAGGAGGATGACCCGGCGTTCTACGAGATGATCCGGCTGCGCGGCAAGGTGCTGTATGAACAAGGCTGCGCTTGATACCTGAAACGGTTGAGTTGATCGCGGACGTTTGGGATCGCTGGCTGGCTCAACTGCCGTGAACGGCGAGGGGCTGGTGCTCGCGACGGGGAAGTAATGCGATTGCGGATTGGGGATTGCAAATGGGGCACCGCATCGGCGGTTGCGCTGGTGTAGGTATCAGGACAATCGGCGGGCGTGTGAACGTACAGATTAGGTTCGTTGTCCTTCGCGCGCGCACGGACGCGGACAGCTCACAGGAGACCGCGGTATGGCCCCGACGACCCGGGTGGACTCATGGCTGCGGCGCTTGCCGCTGCTTGGCGTAGCCGTGCTGCTGTGCCTGGCCTGCTACCTGCTATGGCGCATGTCCATGGTGCTGTATCGCATCGAGGAGAGCGTCGTGGCCGTCTCGGCGGACTTGCAGAGCGTGACTCGCAGCGCGTCGAACATAGCCCAGCGCGTGGATGAGCTGGTCCAGCGCACGGCGCGGCTGGAAGAGAAGGCCGAGCGCGCCGCGGGCGTGGACGACTTGGAGGCCGCCTTGGACTCGCTGGCGGAAGTCCGCCGCGAGAAACAGGACGGCCCAGTCACGCTCCCGCCCCAATCCGAGAAGGAGATCAAGCGCCTGTTGGCGTGCATCCGTTCGTCCGGCCTCGAGTTCGTCTCGGCGGGCCGCGTCCGCTCCGCGTATCAATTCTACCTGCATCTGTACGCCAAGTATGTGTACTACAAGAAGACCGTCGGTTCGGCGGAGGACTTCATCGCCAAGGTCGCCACGGAGAGCATTGCGGGGCATCCGTACCATGTCATGCAGAAGGATGGCACGCGCGTGGAACTGAAGACGTGGCTCAGCGAGGAGCTGAAGCGCGCCAGGGAGCCGGGCCCCCTCGACAAGGAGGACGGCCGCGTCCGCGCCCCTTGACCTTCGCCCTGCCCGGAGCGCAGCGGGCGTTTCCGCCGGATGCTGCGCGCCGTCAAGCGCGAGAAGGGCGGCATGACGCTGGCCGACTATCGGAAGTCCAGGCGCGTGTGAGCGGGCCGTTTACGCCATCACCGCCGCTGTCGCAGCCAGTATTCCCGGAACGCGCGTAGCCGCGGGAGCGACTCGCGGTCCTTTGGCCGGTTCGACGCAACCTTGCTGCCGATAATATCGTCAATGTGGCAGACTGGGAACCCCTCAACTTCGACACGCCGCTGCCATGCATCCTCGAAGCGCTCAATCCCGTCCGGCGCGAAGACAAGGTCGAGGTCGAACGGACCGTTCTTCAACTGCACGAAATCCTTGCCGCGACGCACCTCGTCCGCCTGGCTCTCTGTAAGGTCGAACCCCAGCTCGCGCAGCGCGCGCACGAGCGCCTCGCCGTTCTGCGCTGATTTCTCCACGTACAAGTCAGCGTCTTGCGTGGTGTCCGGAAAGCCGAGCAGGATGGCGCCGGACTTCCCGATGAACAGGTAGCGCACCCCGTGGCGCTGAAAGGCGTCACGCACCTCAAGCGCCTGGCGGTACTCAAATGCGGCCATAGCCTAGCCATTCCGGCAGGTTCTCCTCGCACCATCGGCGATACTCCGCCATCGTAGTGAAGGCGCGAAAGGGGGCGTCATCGAGCACAGGCTTATAGGTCTTGATAAACGCGTAACGCATTCTGGTTTCCAACGGCCTACGTGCCGCGGCTTCAAACTCCGCCAGCCATTCGGCGGGGATTGCCGCGGCTTCCGCGCCTGCAGCCGGTTCGCTGGCGTCTGCCATGACCCCAGTATACGCTTGGCCGCTACGCTGTGCAACCCTGCGCAAGGAGCGCTCTCCATGGACCGCCTTTTCCTTCCCCGCCGCTCCCTCGGCCGCACCGGCTTCAAGGCCACCATCCTCGGCATCGGGGACGTGGCGGACCGCAACGTGCCGCTGGCGGAGTGCGTGGCCACGGTGCGGCGCGCGATGGACGCGGGGCTCAACGTGATTGACACCGCGCCGGGCTACGAAGACGGCTACAGCGAGGAGCTCGTCGGCGAGGCGCTGCGGGGGCGGCGCGACGCAATGTTCGTCATTGATAAGATTGATCACCATGACCGGCCTGTTGCGCCGCAGGTTGAAGGCAGCCTGAAGCGCCTGCGGCTGGATGCTGCGGACGCGTTCGTCTTTCACGGCGTGTCCACGCTTTCCGGCTGGGACACGCTTGCCGCGCCCGGCGGCGGGATGGAGCAGCTCGAACGGTGCCTCAGGCAGGGCCAGGCGCGCTTCCGCGGCATCTCCAGCCATCATCCGGATGTGCTGCGCGCGGCGATCATGAGCGGCCGCTGCGACGTGGCGCTGTTCGCCGTCGGGCCGAACTCCGACCGCCGCTACGTGGACGAGATTCTGCCTCTGGCGCGCGAGCATGGCGTGGGCACGGTCTGCTTCAAGACGTTCGGCGCGGGGAAACTCCTCGGCGACACGTCCGGCTACGGCCGCCCGCTCGAGGCGCGCCCGCGCGGCAAATTCTCCACGGGCGGCAAGCGGCCCGCCATGCCCGTCCT
>JAPLOD010000371.1 GCA_026692735.1 Planctomycetota bacterium
CCCCACGATCACAACCGCGATTACGCCGGCGAGCCCGTGTATCCCACCGTGGCGGCGATCATGAAGCGGCTGACCGAGTGGTCCGGCGGGCGGCTGGACCTCGCGTTGGACCTGCATTGCCCGTGGCGGCTGGACGCGGTGATCCAGTTCATCGGCGGCCCCAACCTGGAGATGTGGGAACGCGAGAGGCGGTTGAGCCGCGTGCTGGAGGAGACGAAGACAAGTCCGCTGCCGTTCTCTGCGAAGGACGATCTGCCGTTCGGAAAGAGCTGGAACACGAGCACGGGCCCGCTGCTGAGCTTCGGCCGCTGGGCCGGCGAACTCCCCGGGACCTGGGTTGCGGCGTCACTCGAATTCCCCTACGCGACGGCCAAGACCGAAGAGATCACCCCGGACAAGGCGCGTCTCTTCGGCCGCGACCTCGCAGTGGCAATGCGCAGGTATCTGGAGACGGAGAGACCGGCGCCAAAGCCCTGACGCCCGCCGGCATCCGCCATACGTGGCGCAACGTCACACGATATGGAACCGCGGATACACGCAGATGCACGCGGCTTGAAACTCTCAGAAGAACGTCTGCGTTCATCCGCGTTTATCTGCGGTTTCACACCCGCGTGCCGCGTTGCGCTACGCGCGGCTGAACAGCTTCACGCGGCGCAGCCCCGGCTCCTCATGCAGCACGACGGCGTACTCGTCTCCATTCAGGCGGCGGCCTGGAATCCATTCGCCGTTCTCGTAACGGCCTTCCTCGTGGAAGAGCTGCTCGACGTTGGGCAGCCCGCCCGGCAGCGGCAGGAAGTCAACGGCAATGTTCGCGCCGGCGACCAGGTACTCGTCGGCTGCCAGCGCAATGACCAGGCCGAAGCTGGGGACCTTGGTCTTCTCGTACGGCGTCGCGGACTTGATGCGCAGGCGAAACCCGCCAAGGTCGGCCTCACGCACAGCGTCGCTGCTCTGCAGGATTCCCAGCATCGTGCCCGTCCCCTGCCGCTCGGCCACAACAGGCAGCGCGGAGGCGAGCAGCGCGTAGCTCTTGCTGAGCGGCCCGTCGGCGGGAATGCCTTCGATGCCGAAGGGCGCGAAGCAGATCGCGTCGCACTGCGCGATGGCGTGGAAGACGTTGGCGGCGGCGCTCTCGTCTCGCCGGGCTTCCGGGATGAACAGCGGGTTGCCGCCTCGCGTGTAGCTGGCGCAGACGCCTTTGAAGTCCTCCAGGTAGATGTCCGGGGCCAGGAGATCAATGGCCGGAGCGGCCGCGTGCCAGACGTTCATCATGCGCGAGACCGGCCCGCCGCTCGGGTACTGGCCGGGCCTCTCGCTGGCGTGCTGGACCAGCCACGCGTTGGCGTACAACGGCAGCGGATACTCGCTCTTCCCCGCGCCGGCCACGCGGTTCACGTACCGCGCGACATGCCAGGCCATGAACACTTCGTCCGCGCCCGCGCCGAATACTTCCGCCCATGTGCCCTTGGCGCCGGGGTTCCAGACTTCCTTGAGCTCCGGAACCAGGCCCTCGCCGCGCGCTTGCAGGTGCTCCAGCAACTGCGCCGGCACGGCGGACGCAAAGGCGCGCTCGGCGGCGGGACAGTGGTCGCGGGACTGGCCGAGGATGCCGGTTTCGTTCTCGATCTGGACCGCCAGGACCGTGTGCTGCGGGTCGGCCTTGCGGAGGTGGCGCATGAGCGCGGCGCAAGCACGCGCGTCGGCGACGCAAGCGGCGTCGCACATGCAGGAGATGGCGTTGGTGTTCTTCCCGTCAGCGGTCTGGGCGCGGAAGAACCTCTCCAGCGCGGTCTTGACCCAGGCGGGAGTGTAGCTGGAGTACGCGTTCTTCCACGTGGCGAACCACAGGAGCGCGAGTTTGAGATGGTGCTTGCGCGCGCCCTTCAGCAGGCCATCAACGAGGGTGAAGTCGTACTTGCCTTCCGCCGGTTCGAGGAGCTCCCAATAGACGGGGACGATGGCCGTGTTGCAGTGAAGCGCCACGACGCGCTCCCACACGGATTCCATGTACTCGCGGCTGGAGGCGCTGGAGTTGTGGACTTCGCCCGCCAGCATGACAAAGGGCTTGCCGTCTACGATCAGTTGCGTCGCAGTGCCTCGCTTCTCCAAACGGGGAATGGCGCGGACTGTCTTGGTGCGAGCCGTTTCTGATTTCATGGTGTGCTCCTCAATACCGATGGTACACCTGAAACCTGAAGCGTGACACCGGAAACTTGCGCGCCTCGTGGTCCGCCGTAGCGGTGTATACGAGGGTGTCTGTTCTGCGTGCTCTTCGTGTGCTTCGTGGCGCGACGGCCGTTCGGCACGCGCAAGCGAGTTCAGCGGAAGGAGAGACCCATGCGACATCGCGAGCCATCGTCTGCGGCAAAAAGCTCTTCCCGGAGGAATTTCCTCGCGGCCTCCGCGACTGTGGCCACCGGCGCCGCCCTCTCGCAACTGGCCATCCAGTCGCGCGCCTATGCGGCCGGCACCGATGTCATCAAGGTCGGCATCGTCGGTTGCGGCGGGCGCTGCACCGGCGCGGCCGTGAATGCCATGAACGTTGACCCCGGCGCGAAGCTGGTGGCCATGTGCGACCTGTTCATGGACCGCGTGCAGGGCAAGCGCGAGATGCTCAAGAAACAGAAACCCGACCAGGTGGACGTGCCGGACGACCGCTGCTTCGCCGGCTTCGACGGCTACAAGAAGGTCATCGCGTGTGCGGACGTCGTCCTGATAGCCAATGCCGCCAAGTTCCACCCGCTCCATGCGCGCGCGGCGCTCGACGCCGGCAAGCACGTCTTCGTCGAGAAGCCTCACGGCATTGACCCCAAGGGCATCAAGGACCTCATCGCCGCCTGCGATTTCGCCAAGGAGAAGAAGCTCAGCATCGTGTCCGGGCTGCAGAGCCGCTTCGAACCGGCCTATCAGGAGACCATGAAGCGCATCCACGACGGCGCCATCGGGGACATCGTGACGATCGAGGAGAACTTCCTGCGCGCGCCGTACGTGCTCTCCAAACGCCAGCCCGGCATGACCGAGCTCCAGTACCAGTGCAGCACGCAGTACCACTTCACGTGGCTGTCCGGCGACGACGTGCCCCAGTCTCTCGTCCACAACGTGGACCGCTCGCTGTGGGCCATGCGCGACCAGCCGCCGGTCAAGTGCCATGCTCTGGCCGGCCGCTCCTCGATGACCGACCCGCTGTACGGCAACGTCTTCGACCACCATTCCGTCATCTATGAGTTTGCTAACGGCGTCAAGCTGTACGCCTTCTGCCGCACCACCGACAACTGCTACAACGAGGTCTCCAGCCTGATCTACGGCACGAAGGGACGCTGCAACCTGCTGGCCGGCCGCATTGACGGCGAGACCAAGTGGAGTTACGCCGGCCCGAAAGCCAATCCCTACGACGTTGAGGTCAAGGCGCTCCTCGACTCCGTGCGCAAGGGCGAACCGATCAACAGCGGCTACCACATGGCCCGCAGCACGCTGGCCACGATCATGGGGCAGCTCAGTTGCTACACCGGCAAGGAGATGAAGTGGGACGCGGTCGCCGCGAGCGACTTCTGCTATCCGCCGAAGCCCGAAGAGTGCAGCTTCGACATGGAACCGCCCGTCAAGCCGGGCCCCGATGGCAAGTACCCGACGTACGTACCCGGCTTCACCAAGCTATTGTGAATACCGCGCGCAGCGCCGCCGTGTCGAGCACGGTGAGCGCTGCACTGTCAACTCTGGGAGGGGCATCATGAAGAAGATCAACGTCGCCATCGTCGGCCTGGGGTTCGGGGCGGAGTTCATCCCGCTGTACCAGCGCCACCCGCATGCCGTCATGTATGCGATCTGCCAGCGCACGCGCAAGAAGCTCGACGCCATCGGCGACGCCTTCGGCGTGGAGAAGCGCTACACCGATTTCCATGCGCTGCTCAAAGACCCCAACGTGGACGCCGTCCATATCAACTCGCCCATCCCCGACCACGCCTGGATGTCCGTCGCCGCGCTCCAGGCCGGCAAGCACGTCGCCTGTACGGTGCCCATGGCCACCGGCATCGCCGACTGCAGGAAGATCGTGGACCTCGCCAAGCGCACCGGCCTCGCCTACATGATGATGGAGACCGTCGTCTATGCCCGCGAGTTCCTCTACATCAAGGAGCTCTACGAGAAGGGCGCGCTCGGCAGGATCCAGTTCCTCCAGGCCAGCCATCAGCAGGACATGGACGGCTGGCCCAACTACTGGCCCGGCCTGCCGCCCATGTGGTACGCCACGCACTGCGTCGGCCCGATGCTGGCGCTCACCAATGCCACGGCCGAATACGTCTCGTGCTTCGGCTCCGGCACGATCCGCAAGAACCTCGTCAAGCACTACGGCTCGCCGTTCGCCGTGGAGACCGCCCACATCAAGTTCCAGGACTCCGACCTCACCGCGCGCATCTACCGCTCGCTCTTCGATGTCGCGCGCCAGTATCGCGAGAGCATTGACGTCTATGGCTCCAAGAGGTCCTTCGAATGGACGCTTGTCGAGCACGAACCCCATGTGCTGCACACCGCCAAGCTGCCGGAGCAGAAGATCCCGCGGAAGATCGCTGTGCCCGACTTCGCGCGCCGCCTGCCGAAGCCGCTGCGCCGTTTCACGACCAGAGGCGTCTACGATCTCGCGAAGAAGACGCACCTCAGCTTCACGCAGGGCGCCGGCCACGGCGGCTCGCATCCGCATCTGGCGCATGAGTTCGTTATGGCGCTGATCGAAGGCCGCGAGCCGTTCCCGAATGCCCGGCAGTCGGCCAACTGGACCTGCGTCGGCCTCTGTGCGCACAGGTCTGCGCTGAAAGGCGGGGCCATCGTCAAGCTGCCCGCCTTCACGCTCTCATAACTGCCCCGCGCGCAGATCGTATGCGAACAGCTCGTCCAGGTGCCGGATATACAACCGTCCGCCGCATACCACGGGATGCGACAGGCACGGCGGCTTGTGCTTCCACGGTGGAGTGAACCGGCTGACGACCTTCGCCTGCTGCGGCGTGACCTCGACCAGCGTCATGGTTGCGTCGTTCCCCAGGCAATACAGGAGACCGTCGGCGTAGGTGACGGAAGTCTTCCCGATCTCGGCGGCATTGTACATAGTCTTGCCGGTGGCGAACTCGACGCACACCAGCCCCTTGTTGTACAGCCGGCAGCCGCTGCCGTAGAGGTACCCGTTCAGAAACACCACGCCGCCGTGGCAGTTGTCCAGGTCCGTCCCGAACCACAGCTCCGTCACGCTCTGCCCGTCCGCGGCGATCCTGACCGCGCGCCCGCCGCCCTTGTGCCCGCTCGTCACGAACACGGCGCCGTCCTGGAACAGCGGCGAGGTGACGTTCTGGTCGCAGGTCCCCTCGTGCTTGTGGCTCCACAGCAGCTTGCCCGTGCGCGCGTCCACGCCCAACACGCTCCGCCGCGCCAGCGTGATGAACAGCCGCGCGCCGTTGTGCGTGGCCATGATCGGCGACGAATAGCCCGCGCTGTCCGTGATCTCGGTGTTCGCCCAGATCGTCGCGCCGGTCTTCTTGTTCAGCGCCACGACGCGCCCAGTGGCGCCGCCGGGCATGCACAGCACCATGTCGCCGTCCACGACGACGTTCTCCGCGTACCCCCAGAAGTTGTGCCGCGCCTCGAATCTGCTCGCGAGGTCCGTTGACCACAGGAGCGCCCCGGTCGCGGCGGTGAGCGCCACCAGCCGGCCCGTGGCGTTGAGTTGATAGACCACGCCTTCGTTATAGGTGGGCGTGCTGCGCGCGCCGGGCTGAGCGCCCTTCCACGCCTTGCCGTTGGCGGCCTTCCACTTCAACTGCCCGTGCAGGTCCAGCGCCAGCACCATCTCCTGGTCGCCGAAATCCCCCGTCGTGAACAGCAGCCCTTCGGCCACCGACACGCCGGCGTACCCCGTCCCGCACTCCGCGAACTTCCACAGCAGCTTCGGCCCGTCCTTCGGCCACTCTTTCAGCAGCCCGGTCTCGCGTACGATGTTGTCCCGTTTCGGCCCGTGAAACTCCGGCCAGTACGGCTCGCCGTTCTCCCCTGCGCCGCATGCCCACGCACAGGCCATGAGGAGCGCGGCCAGCACGATTGCGCGGCATTTCGCCGGAACGCCGCCCAGTCGCGGTGCCGTCATCGTGTGTTCCCCTGGCGCACGCATCTGAGTCTCGTCGTGTGCAGTTTCTTCGTTAGCCTTGAAAATGATGAACACAGGGCTGTTCCCGATGTACTTCCCTGCTGTTCTCTGCGCTCTCCGCGTCTCCGCGGTGAATAATGCGGGTTAGAACCGCCACGGTGCCCGCATGGCCCGCGAGAGAAACCGGTCCGCCCCGGGGTCGTCCACGAAATGCTCGGCGACGGCGTCCCAGCGGAGCTTCCTCCCCAGCCACATCGCAATGTTGCCGATGTGCATCACCGTGGCGCAGCGGTGCCCGATCTCGGCGGGAAAGTACGGCTCGCGGCGGCTCTTGACGCAATCCAGGAAGTTCCTGTGTTCGCCGGCGGGGCAGGTGTACAGGTGGATCTCGCCCGGGCCGATCGTGCTCTTCAGTATCTCCGGCGAACTCGCCTCCACCGCGGCTGTCCACCCGGCGTTGCCGACCCAGCCCGCGGTCCCCTCGAACTTCAGAGACGTGCCGCCGCTGTCCACGATCAGCTCGACGCCGCTCGCGTACTTGTATTCCAGGTGATACTCGTAGTGCGTGTTGTACAGCCCGCCGCTGTGGCACTTGCCCGTGCCGCTCACCTCGACGGGTCCGCTGCGCTCGGTGTCGTTGGCCCACTGCGCCGTGTCCAGCAGGTGCGCGCCCCAATCGGTCAGCATGCCGCCGGAATAATCCGTGATCCACCGGAAGTTGAAGTGTATCCGCCCCGGCGTGTACGGCGCCCACGGCGCCGGGCCCAGCCACATGTCATAGTCGAACCCTTGCGGCACCGGACGCGGCGTCGGATCGCCCGGCCCCCCCGGCCCCGCCGGCAGCTTGACAAGGATCCGCTGCAGCTTGCCGATGCGCCCGTTGCGCACCAGCTCCGCCATGCGATGGTACATGGGCAGAGAACGGTCCTCGGTGGACGTCTGGAAGACCGCTCCGTACCGCTTCACCGTGTTCGAGTTGGTGCGCCCTTCCTGCACCGTCAGCGTCGGCTTCTCGCAGATCACGTCCTTCCCCGCGCGCACCGCCATGACGGACATCAGGCAATGCCAGTGATCGGGCGAGCTGATCATCACCGCGTCAATATCGTCGCGCGCCAGCACTTCGCGGAAATCCTTGTACGTCCCGCAGCCTTTGTACGTGCCGGCAGGTGCCGACTTGCCGTACTGGCTCTCGGTCATGGACCGGCCTTGGCTGAGCCGCTCGGGATCAACGTCGCACACGGCCAGCACCTGCGCGTCGGGCTGGTGGAGAAAAGTATTGAGGTTCTTGCCCATGCCTTCGCCGCCCAGACCGATGCAGGCCATGGTGATCCGGTTGCTGGGCGCCGGCCGTCCCTCGCCGGCAAGCGAGAACGACGTGATCACGCAGGGAGCGGCCACGGCCCCCGCTGTCCGCCGAAGGAATGTTCGCCGCGTCAGGCCTCTCGTGCGTCCCATACCGCTTGCTCCCGCCAGAGAACGTGTCGTGTGCTGCCATGCATGTCTACACCTCCCCGGCGCCCACTTCAACACATTCCCTTCCTCAGGGCGTTACAGAGTGCGTAGTCCTGCTGTGACAGGGAGAGCGCGCAACGCGGCTGCCGCCTATTGGCGCCACGGCGCGCCAGCGGCCAACAGCCAATAGCCAAGAGCCAACAGCCAAGAGCTGGCGCTACATATTCAGCACTTTCTGCCGCTCTTCGACGATCGTCTCCACCAGCGCTTTCACGTTCGCGATCGGCACGTCGTTCATCACTTCCTGGCTCGGCGCGATGATATGTCCCCCGCCCTTCCCCAGCGTGCGGATCGTCTCGCGGACCATCTTCCTCACCTGTTCCGGCTTGCCGAACGGCAGCAGGTTCTGCGTTTCGATGCCGCCCCAGAAGACCAGGTCCTTGCCGAACTCCTTCTTGAGGCGCTTCAGGTTCATCACCGGCTGCACCGGCTCCAGCACCTTCAGGCCGATCGCCAGCAGGTCGGGGAGGAACGCGGTCAGGTCGCCGCAGGAGTGCATGCAGATCGGAATCCCCGCCTTGTTGTACGGCTCCCAGCACGCCCGCAGACGCGGCAGCACGAACTCGCGGAACATCTGCTTGGAGAAAATCGTCCCGTGCTGCGTCCCCAGGTCGTCGCCGAAGTGCGCGACTTTGAAACCCAGCGCCACCACCTGCTTGGCGTACTCGATCTTGTACGCGCAGATCTTGTCCAGAAACCGGTGCACGGCCTTCGGGTTGGCGACCATGTTCAGCATGTACTCTTGAAAGCCCATCAACATGACCGCGCGCTCGTACACGCCGCAATATCCCGACGCCAGCACGAGGAACTTGCCGGAGTAGTCCTGCAGGTCCTTCTTCATCTCGTCGAAGTTGCCCGGGCGGCGTATGTCCGGGGCGTTGTACTGTTCCACTGCCTTGCTGATATCGGGCTCGAAGAGCACGTTGCGGTTGACGTCGGGCGGCATGTGGGCGGCCACGTCGGGCGTGGCCCTGTTCTGCAGCGGGTGGAAACACGCGAAGAACCCGTCACTGTCCACCTGGATGCCCATGCCCCACGAGTCGTAGACGACTTTCTTCACCCAGTACGGGCCGCAGAATCCCATCCCCGCCAGGCGGTTCATCTCCGCCCGGTCGTTGCGGTAGAAGAGCGGTTTGTCATTCAGGCATAGCGTCTGATGGATGTGGTTC
>JAPLOD010000372.1 GCA_026692735.1 Planctomycetota bacterium
CTCGGCGCCCTTCGTGGAATCCTCGGAGCCGTGAGCGAAGAACAGCGGCGGCACGCCGGCTACGATACGCACCGTCGGCGAGAGTTGCTGCTTCTCCACCGGGTAGAAATAGCCCGGGTAGGCCAGGATGCCAAAGTCCGGGCGGCAACAGACCTGGTCAATCTCATCGGTCGGCTCATAGCTCCTGTGGGAGAAGTTGGTGGCGGCCGCGCCCACAAGGTGTGCGCCGGCCGAGAATCCAAGCATGCCGATCCGCCGCGGGTCCAGGTTCCACGCCACCGCCTTGCTGCGCACCACGCTGACCGCGCGCTGCGCGTCCTTGAGCGGTCCGGGAGGGGGGATTCTTGTGTTCTCACCGGGGCGCCGCGGACAACGGTACTTGAGGATGATGCCGGTCACGCCCAGCGAGTTCAGCCAAGCGGCGGGTTCCTCTCCCTCCAAGTCCCACATCAAGGCGTGGTAGCCGCCTCCAGGACAGACTAGGGCCGACGCTCCGTTGTCTTTGTCCCGCGCCGGGCGATAGACCGTCAATGTCGGGCGGGTGACGTTCGTAACCCATTTTTGCCACTTATCCCCAGGGCGGGGGTCGAGCCACTTCTCTTCGCCGATGGTGGCGGCATCGTCTCCGGCAGGCTCTCCCGGCCAAACGTCAAGCACAAGCTCTTTCATCCTGCTCTCCTTGGCACGGCTAACCGCCCAATTCCCTGCACGCCGGGCGGTGAATACTCCGGAACCTGACCGCACTGCGCCGCTCGCGCAGGGCTTGGGCAAGCGCCACGGCTTGCACGCAACTCCGCAAATCGTCCACTGGCCGCGTGCCGTTGCGGACGGCATCAAAGAACGCCTCGTTCTCCGCGTAGAACCCGTTGGTCAGGAAGTACTCCGTTCCGCCCGCGAGGGCCGCCCCGGAGAACTCGGCGCTGCACTTGCCGTCCTTGAAGTGGCGCAGCGCGCCCGGCATCTCCGGCGCCCCAGGGACGGCTTCAAGCTCTCCGCACCAGAAGTTGTCCAAGGCGTAGACTTCCGCGCGTTCCACGCTGGTTCCCGTCACGGGGCAAATGGTGAGTTGCGCCGTCGCGCCCGAAACGAACGCGCAATCCAGAAAGACGTTGGCCACAGTCGGCCCAAGCTCCGGGAAATGCCTGTAGCCTATCGCGGCCCTGGCGTAATCGCTGCCCGCCAGGAAGCGCATAGCGTCCAGCGCGTGAATGGCTGTGTGGCTGAAATCGGCGTCCAGCCTCTTCACCCGTGTCATGGTGTAGCGGATGTGCAGCTCGCCTGGCGAGCCCGCTTGCTTCTTCAGTGCGCGCAGCACCGGATGGTAGCGCCGGTTGAACGCCACCTGGTGCGGGACTTGCCGCACGTCAGCCGTGCGGATCAGGCTGCGCAGTTCCCTGATGTTCACGCCGGGCGGCTTCTCGAGAATGAGCGGGAAGGACTTCTTCAGGATGTGGCAACCAAGCTTCGCGGTGTCGTGCTCCCGCACTACCAGCGACACGGCGTCGGGCCTGACCGTTTCCAGCATTGTGTCCAGGTTCGTGAAATGGCGCAGGAAGCCGAACCGTTCGCGGTAGGCGGCAACCCGTTTCTCGTCGAGGTCGCAGCAAGCGGCCAGCTCAGTACCGGGATGCGTGAGCGCGTAGCGTGCCAGCGCCGGCCCGTGAACGTAAGCCGACATGTTGCCGCAGCCGATAATGGCAATCTTGAACGCCACGCTTGCGGGGCCTCCTTCTCCCGGGTGCCGGTGAAGCGGCATCGTAACTTCGATTCCCGTGCTTGTCTACTATGCTGCTCTACTGCATCATTGGCGTGGCAAGCGCGGACAGGCTGGAAGTCTGCACCACAACGCTGGGGGCAGAGCGCAAGACGATGATTATAGACATCCACGCGCATTTTCCGTTCGGAGAATACTCGCGTCTGGAAGACCTTGACATCTTCCTGCGGCGGGCACGCCGATTTCACGTGGACCGCATTTGCCTTTCCGGTTACGTCAACCGATACGGGTTCAATCCCACCGCTCGCCAGGTCCGGGAGATCAACCGCTGGACTCTCCAGGCCATGGGCCGGCATCCTGAGCAGCTCATCGGCTTCTGCTTCCTCAACCCCGCGGTGGGCGCCGACGCAGCGCGCAGGGAAATAGACTGGGCCATCACTCGCCATGGCTTCTGTGGAATCAAGTTGTGGGTCTCGGTCAATTGCCGCAGCCGCAAGCTGGACCCAATCTTGACTGCGGCGGCCGAACTGGGCGTGCCGGTGCTCCACCACTCCTCGTACAATACGCTCGGACCGGCGGCCCCGAACGAGTCCACGCCCGCCGATGTGGCGGACTTGGCCCGCAGGTTTCCCGCGGTCCCCCTGATCATGGCCCATCTCGGCCACGCGAGGGTGCAAGGCATAACCGAGATCGCGCCGCACCGGAATGTTCTGGTTGACACCTCCGGTAGCCAGCCGGCTCGCGGGCTCCTGGAGGAGGCAGTCCGCCGCCTGGGCGCCCGGCGCCTTGTGTTCGGGACCGATCTGCCGATCCGGGACTACGCTTCAGTATTGGGAAGGCTGTATGACGCGCCGTTGACCGGCCGCCAGCGGGGGCTGATCCTCGGGCAGAATGCGGCCAGGTTGCTGAGGCTTGAAGCACCATGATCGTAGATGTCAACACGGCCGTCGGCCGCTGGCCGTTCTCCGCAGCCCAATCGGTGACGCCGGCGCGCTTGTCGGCGCTGCTGGCGCGGGCAGGAGTGGACTTGGCATTGACGTCCTCTCTGGACGCCATATTTCACGAGAACCCCGACGAGGACAACCGGCGGCTCTTCCGGCAGCTTCGCGTGTATAAGCGGCTGCTTCCCGTGCCCATCATCAACCCGCGACTGGCGGCGTGGCGGGCTGCCGTTGCCGAGTGGGCACCGAGGGCCGCGGCCATCAAGATAGTGCCTTCCTACCACGCGTACTCACTGGGCGGAGCCAACGTCGCCGGCCTGGCGGCGGAGTTGGCCAGGAGCCGTCTTCCGCTGCTGGTGCAGGTACGCATGGAGGATGAGCGAGTCCAGGCGCCGGCACTGCGCGTGCCAGCCGTGCCCGTGGCGGACGTCGTGGCGCTGGCCAAGCGGCATCCACGTCTGAGCATTGTGGCCTTGGGAACCTACTCGAGGGAGGCCATCTACTTGCTCGAACAGTCGCCTCGCGTGCGCATTGACGTCTCCTTCCTCGACGGACTGGACGCTGTCGGCGTTCTTGTGAGGAAACACGGTGCTTTTGCGGGGCGGCTGCTGTTAGGTTCGCACATGCCGCTGTTCTACACCCAGTCAGCCCTGCTTAAGGTGCAGACTGCCGAAGCGACGGATGCCGTACGCCAGGCAATCCTGGGCAGGAATGCCCGAAAGATGCTGGGGCTTTGAGGAACGGAAGAACATGGTCCGAACCGTGCGCCAGTCCTGGGCGCTATACCGGGAAGCGGCCAAGCACCTGGCCTGCGGCAGCTCGACGCTCTCGAAGGCGCCGCAAATCGAGGATGCGGAGCCAGCGGCGATTGTCCGTGGCCGCGGCTGCCGCGTCTGGGACGCTGACGGCAACGAGTACATAGACTTCCGCAACGGGTTGGGTCCGGTCACGCTGGGCTACGGCGTGCCGGAGATTGACCGGGCCATCACGGAACAGCTCGGGTCGGGCATTGTGTTCGGACACCCGCACCCGCTGGAAGGGGAAGTTGCCCGGATGCTGACGGAAGTCATCCCCTGTGCCCAGCGCGTCCGCTTTCTCAAGACCGGCGGGGAGGCTGTCGCCGCGTGCATCAAGATCGCGCGCCATTCCACGGGAAGGGAGCTGATCGTCCAGTGCGGCTACAATGGCTGGCTCAATAACCTGGGCACGGGCGGTCCGCGCCCGGTGGGCCTGGTGGACAGCCAAGCAGAGCGCGGCTTTCCCGAAGGACTGCGACGCTGCCATCTGCGCCTGCCTTGGGGCAACCTGCCTGCCTGGGAAGAAACCTTCGCCGGCCACGGCCGACAGATCGCCGCCGCGGTCGTAGCCTGCGACTATGCTGAAATGGAGAGGGGGCGAGAGTTCCTGCCGGCGGTGCGGACGCTCACCCGGCAGCACGGGACGCTGCTGATCATGGACGAAATCGTCACGGGCTTTCGACTGGCCATCGGCGGGGCGCACGAGTACTTCCACTTCGACCCGGACATGGCCGTCTTAGCCAAAGGCATCGCCAACGGCATGCCGCTGTCGGCCTATGTGGGCCGCGCGGAGCTGCTGGAAAGCGCCAAGGAACTGGGCATCTCCAGCACCTATGGCGGCGAGACGCTTTCGCTGGCCGCCGCCCGGGCCGCTATCACGCTCTACCGGGACAAACAGGTCATCGCTCATCTTTGGCGCGCCGGCCGCCAATTCATGGAAGGGACAAACCAACTCTTTCGGCGCCAGGGCTTGGCAGCGGAACTCCGCGGCGTTCCGGTCTGTCCTGCGTTTTCATTCGCTTCCGCCGGACTGGCCACTGAGTTCTTCGGGGCCTGTTACCGCCACGGCGTCAGCCTCTACACAGTGCCCTACGTCAACTGGTCCCACACAGACGGCGATATCGCCGAGGCACTGGAGCGAATCGAGGCGGCAACGAAGAACCTGGCCAGCTCTGCAACCAGACCTTCATGACCTCTCCAACGACAACGTGGCCGCGGTCCAGCGCATACGGTGGCAGACAGCCGGCGAAGCTATTCAGCGGCAGGATGCTGTCCCCCCGGAACAACGCATCGGGATAATGGCGCACTCAATCAGAGTCCCAGCAGCCGCTCACGGCCGGCACGTGGCTCAAAGGGGGACCGCAGCCCCGCTGTCCCCCCGAATAATTGCGTCGTCCTTGCGTCGCAACGACTTGCACGTTTCTTGATTCGCAGCTTCTGAGCGCTATGTTTCGACGATGCATGCCCTCAGCGACATCTTCAGGAACTGTGGTAATACCCTCTCATGCGCTTGGCAAGTGCTACGCTATCTCGGCAGCTTCCTCTGCCTGCTGCTGCAGCCCAAGGCGGTACTGGCCGCCAGAATCCTTGCGCTGCAGAGCCAACTGGCCGTCTGCAAGCACCGCATTGACGCCGGCAAGGCTCCGCGACCACGCTTCAGCCAGGCATTCCGAATCCTCTGGGTCATCCTCTCCAAGCTGCTCGACAGATGGGAAGACCTGGCTCAGGTGATGAAGCCGGCCACGGTGAAGACATGGCACACGGCGGCCTTCCGCATGTTCTGGCGCTGGAAGTCCAAGTCCGGCCGACCGGAGATCGAACCGGAGATGCAGGCGCTCATCCGCAGGCTCAGCACCGAGAATCCGCTCTGGGGCGCGGAGCGCATTCGCCAGCAACTCGGCCTGCTCGGCTACGACCCGCCTTGCACCGACACCATCCTGAAGTATATGGTCAAACCTCGCCGGCCGCGCAAGCCCGCCACGATGTGGCTGCCGTTTCTGCGCAACCACCTCGATGTCTCCTGGGCCATCGACTTCTTCACCGTGCCGACCCTCACGTTCCGCACACTTTTCGTCTTCATCGTCCTTGAACATGGCCGCCGCAGGGTCCTGCATTGGGCCGTCACGCCAACCCCGCCGAATCGGTGCGGCCGTGTCTTGCGTTGCGTTGACCCGCTACTTGCGTATTCCGAGTTTCCTCTCAAGCCGTTCGACAGCCTGTATGGCCGGGGGCTGGTTCCATTCGATCTCGAGGGACTTCTTGTACTGCTCCAATGCGTCGGCGGACTTGCCGTTGTCCTCGAGGAACTTGCCGAGGACGTTGTGCGCCTGGTAATTCCTCGGCATCGCTTTGAACCATCGCTGGCAGAACGCGGTGAAGCGCTCGACGTTGCCCGCTGCCGCTTGGATCTCAGCCAGCGCCATCCATGCGCTGACGTTCTGATCGTCGGCCTCGAGCGACGCCTCGAGCTTCGACGACGCTTCAGCGTTCTTCTTCGCCTCTTTCAGCGCCAACGCCTCCTGGAAGAGCGCCTGTGATCTCTGCGGGTCACGCGCGGGCTGTGTCGGCTGCGCGGGCTGGGGCTGTGGTGTCGGCAACTTGCCCGCCTTGAAGACGGCCGCTGTGACGCCCAAATGTGCGATGAAGCAGCACTCGGTCTCGGGCAGCCCGTTGTTGGTGAGGACCACCTCCTTGATCTCCCTCTCGGGATGCGGGTTGGGCCAGTATGTATGGTAGACTCGGGTGACCGGGTTAGCCTTGCACGCACCTTTCCACGCGACACAGGTCGTGGTGTCTTCCTCCGACTGAAACTGGTCGCGCCCGTAGATCCAGTCGGCGCAGTTCGTGTTGTTCAAAGGCATGCTTTCCCTGCTGCCGTCGGCATACACGACCTGACGCCAGGCGAAAGGCTTGGAGCCGAAGATCCATCCGCCCGTGTGCAGGAACCAGAGGCCCGCCACGTTTTTCTTGTTCACCGGCACCACGACGGTGTCCGGAAGGTTCGCCAGGGACTTCACGTGGGCGGGATTGCAGCGCAGGACGATTGCGTTGTTGGCGTCCTTCGCCACTTTGTACGGAACGCCGAACCAGAGGTCGCCGGTCGGGAAATCGTTGATGGCCTTGTCCGGCCCCCAATCGCCCCAGCCCGCATCGTCGCCGGCCTTCTCGTCCCGGATGCCGCGGTTCGCCACCGCGCTGATGTCTATCGGCTCGAAATTCACGTTGTGCGGAATGGGCGGCTTGGGGACAAGCGGCTTCAGGACGACGCCGAGATTGCCGAGCATCACCGACGCGACCCTCGAAGGGCTGCCGTAGTCGTTCTTCTCCCTCTCCGGCAACTCCCACTTGACCTGGTCAACCACAATCCGTCCCTTGCCCAGCGGGATTTCCAAGAGTCCGCCGGGGAACAGGTGATCCGCTGCGCCGTCAACCGTGACGACGTATTCCACCTGGCCTTTCCCTTCGGCCACGGTGCCGGAGACCTGAAGCGTGCTGTCGGGGCCCTCGCCGCCGACGCCCGGGCGCCAGTAGAGATCAATGTTGCTCAGCCCCTCCGCCAGGCCCGCACGCTGCTGGCGCATCTGCCGGTCCATCCAGGAGTGGTAACGCTGGGCCTCGACGGCGACCTTGCGTCCCGTCAATGCCGCCAGCCATGCCTGGTGCTCAGGGCGCGCGCGGTGCAGCACCAGAGTTCCCCCGTTCTGGACGTAGCTCTTGAAGGCGTCGGTGCTCTTGCTGAGATCCGGCTGGTTCATCTCCACCAGCGTCACCGGGCATGCGGCAGACACAGCGTTCACGATCTCGAACTCGGCCCTGATTTCCTTGAGCCGCCGCAGGACCGGTTCGGAGACCCCCTCAAGGACGGCGAGCCTGGCCTGCGGGCGGCGGTAGAGATCCTGGGACAGATACGCCAGCACGCGCCTCCAGATCTCCGCAGCCATCGGCTCCGCGTCCAGGTTCTCAATGATCGGGAGTTGGACCGCCAGCAGGGATCCCTGGCCCATGTAGAGTTCCAGCAAGGGCGACCAGGAAATCGTCCGCGCTTCCCTGTCGAGATGGAAGCATTCCACCAAGGGCAGGAAGTTGCCGCTCATCGGCGTCCGGTAGAGTCCCCGCGCAATCAGATGCCCGGGATTCCACATGGCGAAATCCATGTCCTTCAGTCCCTTCATCACCGGATGCCCGGCCGTGCGGACGAAGCCCAGGCTGGCGTAGTTGCGTTTCTCGAAGTGTGTGCCGGACGGCATGATCGAGCCGTCGGTCTGCGGCAGGACGAGCACTCGTCCGCCGGACCTGACGAACTCGACCAGCGCGTTGCGTTCGGCGGTCATGTTCTCCTTGACGGCGTCCTCGCCGATGACCAGGTGCTTCGAGCCGGCGAGATCGCCGGAGGCGATAGCGGGGACGGCCCTGACCTTGCATCCGAACTTCTCAAGCACGGCCTGGGTCTTGCCCTTCGGATCAAAGAGCGCCAGCGGCCCGGCGGGAACGGTGGCGGCAGCCGCCTTGCCGGCGGCAGGATAGACCTCGACGACGCGCTGCTCGTGTTCGCGCAGCTTTCCGTCCTTGCGCAGTTCCATGTCGAGGATGAACGCCGTGATCTTGTCCACGGCTGGAGCCTTGAAGGAAATCTTCTGGCGCTCAATCGTGGAGGTGGCGGACTTGATCTTCGATGCTTGCTCCTGCGGGACGCTGCCGTCAGGCCCCAGCAGCTTCCACGTGAACTCCAGCTCGCCCGGCGCGTATTCGGAATCGAAGATCGTGAGGCGCTTCTCGACGTTCGAGCCGCCATAGCAGCGTATCTCCTGCTGGGGCACGCTGAACGTGACGGCCTGCATCGTCAGTCCCATGAAGTTCAGGGCGTAGACGCCCATGACGCTTGCGCCGAGGTCGCGGTAGGCTTCCACGGAGAGCTTGGTCCACCACATGCCGCGGCCGGTGCTGAACTGCCAGGCCGTCGAGACGGCCGCCCTGTCGCCGATGTACTTGGCGATGGCCGGACCGTTGTTCTGGTCGGTGAACCAGTATTCCTCCGTGGCGGCGCACGCCATCCCGGGCTTCCAGGTATCGGGAACGCAGTTGGGCTTGATGACCGCGTCGGGAGCCGGAGGATTCGCCGCTCCGCTCAGGAAGAACGAGTCCGGCGGGTAGCACGCCGTGCCCGTGACGCCTCGGAATGCCGCCACGTTGAGTCCGTAGAAGTTGTTGTAGTCGGCGGGCCAGACGCAATGGTTCATATAATGCCAGGAGGTGAAGTCCAGCCTGTTGCCGAGGCTCTCGTTGCCGTCGGTCAGGAACCAGAAGGCCGGCCAGATCCGCCGGCGGACTTCCTGGGCAATGGAGAAGAAGCGCTCGCCCAGCTTGCTCTGCCCTTCGCCGCCGACGGCGTAGCAGGCGTAATGGTAGCATTCGTTGCTGATGTCCCAGCCGACGCAACTGGGGCGCGAGGCGTAGAGCCAGATCGTCTCGACCGCCAGGTCGCGGTCGCGCTGCCAGTACCGTTCGTTGTTGAGCAATGGCCATTCGCTGGCCGGCCATGAGCTGCAGATGGGCGGGTAGTGGAAAATCCCGACCTCGTCCATGCTGTCCAGCGTCGTCACCTGGACCAGGCGCGCGATCGTGGTGCCGTCCTCGCGGCCAGGCAGGGGACAGACGTTCGGGCCGGTGCCCAGGAAGGTGACTGGCTTGCCGTTGAGCGCCAGAAGGCCGCCTTGTACCGTAACGCTCCGATAGCCGAAGCGCATCTCCTCCACGTCCACGACAGCGCCTTTTTCAACGACGCTGGTACGGAGCCTGGTCAACACCGGCTGGGATGAAGTGTACGGTTTCAGGCCGTTGGCCGTGCCTGTGGCCTTGACCTCCAGCACCTCACCGGGTTTCAACGCTACAGTCTGCGCCGGGACCACGGCTGCGGGCACGTCGGTCCCTTCCTGGGAAAACGCGTAACGCAACGCCACGGTACAGGGATCGTTCCGCGCGTTCTCCACGCGGCTGAACACGAGAAGGCTGTTGCGCTCCACATCGGGCACGACCAGCGTCTGCCGCACCCGGACCGCGGGCAGGGCGCGCAGCCACACGGAGCCCAGGGCGCAAGCCGTGTTCTCGTTCGTCGGCGGGAAATCCTTGTGCGCGTCGTTCTCGATCCATGCGTCGGGGTTGTAGAGGTCCACATAGTCGTCCCTCATGAGCGCCACATCGCCGCGCACGAGGACCACCAGTTCGTTCTCTCCGTCTATCTTGAGCCGTTGCGTGACATCGTGCCGGGAGGGGATGCACCCGCGGCACACGCCGTCCAGACGTTGGCCGTTCAGGAATACCGTTCCTTCGCGGTACGCCCTGCCCACTTCGAGCTGAAGACTCTCGCCCCGCAGCCACTCCGGCACCTTGAACTTCTTGCGGAACCAGCTCCCGAATTGGCCTTTGGGCGGCCACCACTCGTAGCACGGAACGTTGACGCCGGCGTACTTGAGCTCGGCGGGCGGCAACGCGGGAACTCGCCGGTCAACCAGCGGCGCCCGCTCCCAGCCGCCGCCGTCGAGCAGGAGGCACCGGCGTCCACCGGCGTTGCAGGACTTCAAGTCAATCCGTTCGTGCGCGCGCACATCCATCGGGCCGGCCAGGTTGGGCAGGAACTCCAGCCTGGCCCAGTCGTTCAGTTCCAACATCTCGCGCGGACGCGGTACCGGAGGTTTGAAGCCGTCAGCGGGTCGTGTCTGCACGTCCAACTGGTAGGCCCTGGCGGCGCCGTCCGCGCCGAACGGGTGTTTGATCGTCATGGCCCCGTGGGCCTCGATGCGAACGGGTTCCGTCTTGCCGGCGACCGGCGCGCCGAAATAGTCGGCCACTTTCCAGTCCACGACGGCATCGGCGGCATAGGGAAGCGGATTGGCGATCTTGATGGTCGCCTCGTGCTGGGCGCCGGGCTCTCCGGGACCGGCGATCTGTGCCTGAAGGGACAGGCGCAACTGAGGGAAAGGCCGGGAGCAGGAGAACGTCCTGCCGAAAGTCTGCCCGGTCACGCCGTGGCCGCGACGAGGCGCTTCGCGATACAGCGCCAGCCGAAGGAAGACGCAGTTCGCGTTGATACCCCGAACCGCAATCTCATCGCCCGGCTTGAGCTCGACCGCCGTGCCGGTCTGCAGCTCCGCCAGCCAGACACCGGGCTTGACCTGCACCGGGTCCGAGGTGGTCCAGAAG
>JAPLOD010000373.1 GCA_026692735.1 Planctomycetota bacterium
ATGATTTCCCTCCGTTCGGCTGATCCGATGCGACCAGGCCGTCCATGAACCGGATGATCCGCGTCGCGTAGGCGGCCATGTCCTGCTCGTGGGTGACCATGATGACGGTGATCCCCCGATCGCGGTTCAGGGCGGTCAGCAGGCCCATGATCTCCCGACTGCGGGCCGTATCGAGATTCCCCGTCGGCTCGTCCGCCAGCAACACGCGGGGCGCATTCACCAGCGCGCGGGCGATCGCCACGCGCTGCTGCTGGCCGCCCGATAGCTCCGTCGGCCGGCGCCGCAGTTTGTCGGCCAGCCCCACCTTGACCAGCGCCTCCTCCGCCCGGGCGCGCCGCTGCCGCGTGCTGACATCGCGCCGGTAGTGCAGCGGCAGCTCGACGTTCTCCCGCGCGGTCAGCCGCGGCAGAAGCTGGAAGCTCTGGAACACAAACCCCAGTGCCCGCGAACGCAGATGCGCCAGCCGCCGCCGGCTTTCGCGCGAGATATCCGCGCCGTCGAGGCGATACATGCCCGACGTGGGCCTGTCCAGGCAACCGAGGATGTTCATCAGCGTGGACTTGCCGGAGCCGGACGCGCCCATCACGGCCACGAATTCGCCAGGCTGGATCTCGAAACTTGTCCCCCGCAGGGCGTGCACGGGGTTCGGGCTGCCCGCGTCGTACGTCTTCACCAGCTCCCGGACGGCGATGACCGGGTTCTGGGTTCCGGATTCCGGGCTTCGAGTTTCGGATCTTCCGTTGACCATTTCCGCAGCCGCTACCCTAGACCCGAAACCCGGCCCTTACTTCGTCCCGACGATCACCTCGTCGCCTTCCTTCACTTCGCCTTCAAGCAGCTCGTAGAGGTCGCCGTCGGTCTCGCCCACGAGCACCGGCCGGGCGGCCAGCAGCGTCTTCTCATCCGCGACGAACACCGTGCCGCGCGTGCCGCCCTTCTTCGCTTCCTTGCCGTCCTTGCCCGTGTTCTTCGGCGGCTCCATGCCCGGCGGCGGTATGAAGCGCAGTGCCGCCGCCGGCAGCAGCAGCACGTCCTTGCGCCGGTCCACCACGAACCGCAGGTTGGCGGTCATGCCGGGCAGGAGCTTGCCGTGAGGCCGTTCCTTGTCGGGCGGATTCTTGGCCTCGACCAGCACCGGGTACGTTACCAGGTTGCCCTTCTGCTCGGACTGCAGCTTGACCAGCGTTACCTTGCCCGTGAACGTCTCGGAGCGGTACGCGTCCACATCGAACGTAACCTCCTGCGCCTCCTTGATCTTGCCGATGTCCGCCTCGTCAAGCTGCGCGTCTATGCGCACCAGGCTCAGGTCGGACGCAACCTTGAACATGTTCGGCGTCTGGAACGAAGCCGCTACGGTCTGCCCCGGCTCCACAAGATGCTGCAGCACCACGCCGGAGATGGGCGAGACAATCGTCGCGTAACCGAGGTTGGTGATCGCCCGGGCCAGGGCCGCTTCGGCCTGCTGCACGTCGGCCACCGCCTGTTCCTCTCTCGCGTCAAGCTGGCGGGCGTCGGCGACGAGCTGCCGCTGGTCGAGTTCCGCTTGTTCGAGGTCAATCTCCATGAGGCGCAGGTCGCGCTTGGAATTGGCCTCTTCGAGCACCCGGATGTCAAGATCGGTCTGCGGGGCCGCGTCCACGGCCATCAGGTCCTGCAGGCGCTGGCGGTTCTTCGCCGCCAGCTCCAGGGTGCCCCGCGCGCGTGCCACGCTGATCGTCTTACATTCGATCGAGCTCTTCTGCCGCTCCTGCTTGATCGCCAGGTTCTCGCGCTCCACTTTCAGCAGCGAGATGGCCGCGCGCACCTGGCTCAGACGCACGTCCGCGCTCTTCTTCTCAGACTCAAGCATCTCGGTGTCCAGCAGCGCTAGCACCTCGCCTTCCTTGACCCGATCGTTGGAATACTTCCGGACCTCCTTGACTTTGCCCGAGATCTGCGACCCGACCATCACCGTGCGCTGCGGTCCCACCGTTCCCGTCGCCGTTACCACGACCAGGATATCGCCCCGCCCGATCTTGTCGGTCTTCCAGAGCATCGTCTGCGGCCGGAAGTGCAGCTTGGGGCTGACGTACTTCCAGCCCACCACACCGGCGCCTATCAGAAGCACTACGATAAGGATCACCCACTTGAGCATGACAGTCTCTGCGCCCTGAACGTTTGGCAGGCACCAGTATCGGAAGACGACAGGCAAAAGTAAAAAGGAAAACGGAAGCGGGATAGTATCCTACGCGCTTGGCTCGGGAGGCCCCTCTGCCCCTCACGTCTGCGTGGTCGCGGAGTCACCCGCTCCCCGGCGGGTCTTTGCCAACGCAGTCACCAATGGCGCACACTGCGTAAGCCTGCCCACCGCAGCTTCGAACGACTTCTTAACGTCGTAGACAGCTTTGGCGGGAAACGGGTCTTCCGCAAGTTCGGCATTGTGTTTGGCACCGAGGCAAACGCTCTCTTTCACCTTCGCGACCTCGTCGAGAGCACCTCTGTTATTCTCCCACTTCGCGAACTGGCCGGCGTCTTTGCCTCGGTAGTGCTTGTGGCAAAGGGCAATTGCCGCCTTGGTGTTCTGATACAGCCACGCTTCGACGCTGTAGAACGGCACGATCAGAACAAGGTTCTTTATGCCGTCGCTTGCAGTCATCCGACCATCCATCACTGGCTTCGCCTGCTCCCTCAGAACCCGCTCCACCTTCTCGGCAATCAGCTTCGCGAACTGCCCCTCAATCCCGGCCGACTTCCGCTCGCTCCACACGTGATCGCCGTCCGCGTGGAAGACAACGAACTTCCCCGTCGCCAACGTCGTACCAATGTACCTGACCAACTCCACGATCCGCTGACGATCCTTCTGGTTCGTGCTCCTCCAGAGGTTGGCGCTGACAACGGGCTTATGAAGATCGTCAACCGGCTCAATCGCCACACGCCCGGGCCGGGACGCGGGGTCCACGAGTTTCAGCATGTGCAGCAGCAGTGCTTTCAGCGTCGGGTGGCAGTCCTTGGCCGAATCTTCACTCAGGACAAGAATGGTGAGGTCGGTTGGCTGCGGGGCTACCACAATCCGCTGGTCCTCAGTATCTCCCCGACCTGCTGAATCCCAACACCGTACGCTTCGTAGAGTTGGGCCGCTTCCTCGGGCGAGATGTTCTCCCACTTCATGCGTTGCTGGCCGTCATGTTCCACAAGCCGGCAGACGACAAATCTCCGCTCGGCTTGTTTCGCGGACTCCAGCGGCACGTAATCCAGAAGCAATGGATTCTGACTCGTCAGAAACGCTTGGCGTTCACCGAGAGCCGAAAGGCATTCGCTGATCCATGCGTGGTGGAAGCCGTTCACGAGTTCGTCCGCGACCACAACGTTCTGGTTCACGGCCAGGTAGTAATAGAAGGCGAGCAGGCGCTTCTGGCCGTAACTTAACAGCGAGTTATTGATGCCCGAGCCGTCCTGACGCACGAACCACATTCTTAGTCTGCCGTAGATCCACTCTTCCCCCTTACCGTTTCTCTTCCTTTCTACAAGACTCATGCGCAACTCGGCGTCCTCAAAGCCCAGCAGCCGTGTGGCCTCTCTGAGGAATCCCGGGCCGCTACTAGTCTTTATGCAGACTTCCTTCTCGGGCTCCTTCTTGCCGAATGCGGCGAGACCTGTCACCAGAATCTCGAACGGCAGCATGTTGAGCGTGAAACTCCCGCCGCCGGGTTTCCCGGGCTCGGCAGGGCAAACTGAGAGGAATGGCAAAGGGAACTGTGGGGGCCCATCACCCATGACCGCGGTGTAGAACTCCAACGATTCGTCAAAACGAAATGCGCCGTTGCACTTTGCCAGCCAACCCGCCACTCCCACAATGACTAAGTGCCTGTGGGACTGGCTGACGAGGCCAATGAGTCTGCCCAAGGCAGGCCACAACCCAGACGCATCGGTTGGGATGGCTGGCAACTTCTTCTCGGGGCCGTCGTCTTCGGTTATATGCAAGTTGGGACCTTTGGTGGTATCCTGGCGCACGCGGAGGCGATGCTTCCCAGATGAGAGCGTCAGATTCCATGCAAGAGCGTACGTGGCCTTGCCCAGGGGCGTGGTCGCCATGCCTTGCGTATCTTGAGCCAGTTGCCCAGCGGGCTGCTCTTGTTGTTGGCAGTGAACATCGGCAGTGATCGTCAAGCTGTCCACTTCGAGGTCGTAGTCAACATGACACTCTTCATCGAGCGGAGTCGGTAGGCCTGTTCTGAGGCAATTGGCAACGACATTGAGCAGCGTCGTCTTTCCCGTCGCGTTCTTGCCGACGAGAATATTCACCCGGTCGTCGAAATGGAGTTCGACGCCGGGCACAACGTTTCTGAACTTATGAATCTTGAGGCGCTTGAGCTTGACCATTGTTCCCCCCGGAACGGGCGATACCTTACTGCTTGGCGCCTAGCTTTCAAGGGCAGCACTTCCGGTCATGCGCCGGCGTGGACCTGCTGCCATGCGGCCCATCCCGGTACGGTCGTCTCACTTGCACCCCAGTATCTCCCCGCAGTTCCGTACCAGTATCCGTTCCGCCAGTTCCAGCGCGCCGTTCACGTCCAGCGGCTCGATCGTGTCGGCCCCGCCCGCCTTGCCCTCTTCGATCCGTTCGGCCAGTATGATGGCCAGTTGCAGGCGGTACGTGTTGAACTTCGGCAGCGTGAACTCCAGCGAATAGCCGTCCGAATGGAACCCGATGAACTTCGTCCGCGGCAGCACGTCCAGGCGGCGCCGCAGCTCGCGACGGATGTCCACCGGGTTATTCGAATACCACCAGTGGCTCATCGGGTACACGTTGTGCCGGATCCATCCCGCGGCCGCCAGTTCCAGCCCCGCCGTGTCGCTCAGCACCAGCACCGGAAAGCGCACGTCGGGAAAAGCGTTGAACAGCCGGTCGTAGCCGCGCAGGTGCGCGTCGCAGCGGAACTGGTCCTGCCCGGCGGGCACGCCGTGCTCGTACACGCCGCGGTCCGCGCCCATCATCAGGCAGTACGGCGTGTTCACGCGCCGGCACTGCCTGGCGAGTTCCTCGAGCGCGAACGCCGCCCATGTCAGCCGCGCTTCCGCATCCAGCGTTTCGCCGTTTGCGATGCGTTTCAGCAGCGCGGCGGCCGTCGCCTCGGCCACCTCGATCGCGTTGAAGCTCGGCGGCAGCCCGATCGCCGCGTAAGCCATGCTCCAGCGCCGGAAGTTGTCAAAGACTTGCGCCACGGCCCCGCGCCATGCCGCCAGGCTCTCGCCCGACTTGACGTGGAATGCCTTGTCCAGCCGCGCGATGGACTTCGCCGTATCCGCATTGAACGCCAGATCGTCGGTGCGCAGGCCGGGCACAAGACGCTTGTCCTTCAGCCCCGACAGGTCCTCGTCGAACTGGTTGGTCATCACGACGTACTTGATCTTCGACCGCTCCCACACGTCCTGTTCGTACGACTTGCTCTGGATCGCCTTCTTCGCGCGCCGGATGACGTCCTGCTTCGGCTTGGCGAACCAGTCCTTGCGCGGAATGCCAAAGAACGCTTCGCTGATCCCCATCATCCAGTCGAGCTGGACCGTGCCGCGCAGGTCCGGCAGATGCGGCCAGACATACTCGATGCGTTCGTCCAGGTCGTGCGGCAGTGGCACGGGCCTGCCGCGCGAGCTGTTGCTGAGCTCCGTGTAGTAATGATAGCCCAGCAGTTCGCCCAGGTGCAGAGCGACCGGCTGCTGCGCCCGCACGTGCGTGTGCGGATCAATGATCGGCATCTTTTTAAGTTCGCGGAGCAGTTTTCTGACAAGCGCCATGTTCATGGTTCAAGTCCTGAGTGATGAGTCCCGAATCCCGAGGTCACTCGCGCCTTGTACCAAAAAAAACTCGCGTGGGCAAGCCACGCGACGTCCTGTGCGTATTGGAACGCAATCCCGCGGATTGCGCCGGCGGCAACAGCTACGTGCCCGGCGCCGCCGCGGGCGCGGGCTTCGCGGCCGGCTTGGCTTTCAGTTCGTCCAACGGGATGACGTGCACGCGCTTGGCGGCCGTGGCCTCGAAGCGCACCACGCCGTCCGCGAGCGCGTACAGCGTGTAGTCGCGGCCCAGCCCCACATTCCGGCCGGGGTGGAACTTCGTCCCGCGCTGCCGGATGATGATGTTGCCCGCGACGACCTTCTCGCCGCCGTAACACTTCACGCCCAGGAACTTCGGTTGACTGTCCCGTCCGTTCTTTGACGAACCCTGGCCCTGTTTGTGTGCCATGACTACCCGACCTTTCCGCCTGCCACCAAAAAGGGCGAACTCCTCGTTCGCCCGTCACAGCGGAAGATATTACCTTGGCCCTCGCCGGACTTCAAGTATCTAACAGGCCATTTCAGGTTTCGGATTTCGAGTTTCGGGCCTGGCTTATGCCGTCAGGCTTTTCCATTTCCCGGCTACAATACCTTTGGTAGAGTGACAGGGAAGTCCGCAGGAGGTCCGCATGCCGACGAACAGCGATGGTCCGCGCTTCCGCTGCCCAGCGTGCCAGCAGACCTACCGCCTCCGCAACGCCGACCCAGCCAGGAAGTACCTCTGCCGGAAATGCCGCGTCCCGCTCGCGATACTTGACGACGCCGAGACCGTTGCCGTTTCACCCGCGCCCCCGCCGCGGCCGGCCAATCTTTCCAGCGCGCCGACAACCTTCGACAAGCCCGTCCCGACGGCAGCGCAGCGCACCATCCTTGAGCCGCCTCCCGTCCCGTCGAGCCTGCCCAGGCTGAGGCTCGACGCGTCCCAACGCACTCCCGCGCCGCCCGCGCAGGCCGCCGGACCCCTGGACGACCTTGAGCTCAGCAGGTCGGCCGTGGCGCCTGTTGATCTCGTCGGCCTGCTGCCGCGCTCCTTCGACGGCTACACGATCGTCCGCGAACTGGCGCGCGGCGGCATGGGCGTCGTGATCCTCGCCGAACAGGCCGAGCTCCGGCGCAGGATCGCCATGAAGGTGGTGCTGCCCGGCGCGGCGGCGAGCGACCCGGCCGTCCGCGAACGGTTCATGCGTGAAGCGCGCGCCATGGCCAAGCTCAAACACCCGCACATCGTTGAAGTCCACGGCGTGGGCGAGGTCAGCGGCATGCCGTATCTGGCGATGGAGTTCGTCGAGTGCCGCACCCTCGGCGACCTCATCGAACGCGACAGTCTCGGCTATGCCAAGGCCTCCGAGGTGCTCGCCAAGGTCGCCCGCGCGCTGGCCTACGCCCATTCCCGGGGCGTCATCCACCGCGATATCAAGCCCGCCAACATCATGGTGCGGCAGAACGGCGAGCCGGTCGTCATGGACTTCGGCCTGGCCAAGGACTTCGACGCCAACACCCTCAAGCTCTCCATGACCGGCAACATTATGGGCACCCCCGCGTACATGAGCCCCGAGCAGGCGCAAGGCCTGCAGGTGGACGAACGCAGCGACATCTACAGCCTCGGCGCGGTCCTCTATGAGATGCTCACCCTCGAACCGCCATTCGGGGGCACGACGACCATCGCTACCATGTACAACGTCGTCAACACCCCGGCCCGCAACGCCGGCGAAGTCCGCCCCGGCGTCCCCCAGGCGCTGGCTCGCGTCTGCGCCAAGGCGCTGGAGAAGGATCCACGCGACCGCTACCAGAATATGGACGAGTTCGCCGGCGACCTCGACCGCTT